>JAYUFU010000117.1:0-7018 GCA_043738505.1 Fimbriiglobus sp.
CCGATGGCGGCGCGGGTGTGCGTCCGCCACTCGGTTCAGTGGGAGGCGTACTGGGCGTCCCTCGCCGCATGACCACAAGAGAATCTGGTTACACCCAGCGTGTGGCCGTGCAGCGTCACCGGTTGACCGGCGGGCACGGCGCGCGTATCGTTCATCGGTCGGTCCTTTGCGACGCCGATCCGTGGACCTTGGCCGGTGCGGATCGGCGTCGCCGTTCGGGGTGGGAATCAGTTCCGGAGTTCACCTGTCGGCGGTCACGTCGCTCCACTCGGCCTGGCTCGGGCAGCCGGCGTCCACCCACCGCTCGATCTCGGCGCGTCGCCACTTGCGGCTGCCGCCCAGCCACACCGGGGCGGGCAGCCGGCCGGCGGCCTGGTCGCGCTCCAGCGACGCCTCCGAGCGGTCCAGCAGCACGGCCAGCGCGCGGATGTCGATCAGCAGCGGTCGGTCAGTCGGTTCCAGCGGGTCGTCGGTCATGGCGTTTTCCTCCGTCGGGGTTTGGGTTTCGGGTCGAATTTCCTCAGCGCGCGGTCGAAGCGGCGTTGCTCCTCGGTCAGGGCGAACAGAATCAGCCCGAGGGTCTGCACCGACTGCCCTTCCAACTGGGCCGCCATCTCGGGCAACTTTCCGCTCTTGAGCAACCGGGTGACGCGCGGGTCGTGGCCCTGCCGGGAGCGGTACGTCAGCCGGTGGCAGTGCCGGCAGCCGAAGTACGGCGACCCCGGCGGCAGGAAGAACTGGGCCACCCGCCGCCGGCACGGGCGGTCGTTCACCACCAGCGGACAGACGGCCAGGTACCGGGTGCCGCCGTTCGGGGTGGGCCGCGGCACCAGATCGAACGGCAGGGTCACCTGCTTCTCCTCCGCGCCCCAGCGGTAGCAGAGGACCACCCGGTGGGGGGCCAGGAAGGCGAAAGTGACCGACGCCAAGACGGTCTTGCCGTCGCCGCTTCGCCACTCGAACCGGGCCACGTGCCCGGCCGTCGGCGGGGTATCGCCCACCAGCGCGGCGACGGCGAACGAGCGGCACTCGTCCGTCCGCGTCTTCCGCCGGTGATTCCCCCACCGGCCGCTGAAGATTCCGCCCATCGCGCACCTCCGTTCAAAACGTGAGCCTGGGTGACGCCCTCATCCGCCCGCCGCCGGCCGTTGTGGGCCGCTGCTCGCCGTCACCGCCGCTCAGTCGCCGTTCGCGATTTTCCGGACTCCGCGTGCGCGCCGAGGGCGGTTGCGACCGGACGACGGCTATCGAGGCCGGTTGCCAGCGGGTTGAGGGTCCGAACGAACGCACCCCGCGACGGGCGGCCTGGTGGCCCGTCGCGGGGTGTTGTGGTCCGCCGGGTGGCGGACGAACGACCTCGGCCGGGTGTACCCTGAAGGCGGTACATCCGGCGTGGCACCCGCTACATTTCGTGTAGCGGGGCGAAAATCACCGTTATTTCTCCCCGACCGCCCTCAATCCGTCCGCCACACCACCCCGTCGGGCGGGCAGTACACCGGGTTCGAGCCGAGGGTGAGGTGGGGTTCGACCAGTTGCTTCGCCAGCGCCGGGTCGTATTCGGCAATCCGTTCCAGAACCCGCGCGATCGCGTTGCCGACCGCCTTCCGGGTCCGCTCCCCGTGCCCGGCGACCTTCCGCAACCGCCCGCCGATCCCCCCGTCCGCCCGTAACTGGGCCACCAACGTCGCCTTCTCCGACTCGGCTTCCGCCAACCGGGCCGGATCGTTGTCCGTCCGCGCCTTGTCGATGTCGGCATTCAGTTCGTCGAGGCGTTCCTTGTAGTTCGCCACCGCCTGCCGATCCGTCTGGGTGTCCTCCGCGCCCTCGGCCGGGGCGGTGTCGGGCGACAGGTCGGTCGCGCTGACGGCCGTGCCCGGCCGGGCGAGCAAGTGGTGCAGGTAACTCACCCCTTTGGCGGGAAGCAGGATGAACTCCTCGCCGCCGGCGAACCGCACCTGCCACGCCTCACCGCGCCGGCGGAACACGTTGTCGCCCAACTGGTCCGCCGGTTCCGTCGGCAAATGCACCACCTGCCCGTGGTCGGAAACCAGCCGTACCAAGCAGGTCCGCGGCAGGCGGCCGGCACGGATGTCGGCGACGTGATCGCGGAGCGCCCGGTCCACGACCCCGTTCACCTGCTCGGCGTGCCGGCGGTACAGCGCGTAAATCCGCTCGGCGGCGACGGCCGGCGGGTCGGCGTCGTCCCGCACCGCCCGCGTCGCTTCCCCGTACCGGGCGAAGAACTGGACCGGGTGGCTCATCGCCCCCAACTCGGTCGCCTGCTCCACGTACCCGGCCAGAAGACCGGCCCCGTCGTCGTCCCGTTCGCCCGTCACCAGGTCCGCCCGATAGCCGTCGGCCGGGTCGTTCTCCTCTTCCCCCGCCGCCCGCACGGCGAACTGCCGGTCGAGGCACTGCGAGCAGGCCCCGCAGTGGGGCAGTTCGTCCGACATCGTCCAGGTGTGGACGCAGCTGGTGGACCAGCGGATCAGGCCGCGACCGCCGGCCGCCGCCAGCGCCCGCACGACCTCGGTCTTGGTGAGCGTGTGGAACGGGTTCTCGACCCGGAACGGGCGGCCGGCGGCGTGCGACAGCAGCCGGGCGAACCCGGCCAGCACCCGCGGGTGGGTGGTGCGGGTGGCCCGCCCGCCGACCACCGCCCCGCTCGGCGGCAGGTTCAGGCTGAGCACGCCGTTCTCGAACACCAGCAGGCGGTCCTTGCCGACCGTGGCCGCCACCAGCCCGCCCAGGGCGGCGTACAGCAGCGAACGCGACCGCTGCGTGGTTTCCGCCGTCAAGTCGGAGTCCTTGTTCACCCGCACCGCCAGATGCACCGGGCGGCGACCGCCGGCCAGTTCGGTCAGCCCGTCCAGCAGACGCGCCTGTCGGCCGGCCAGCTTGCTGATCGCACGGTGCGTCACGAGCAACGGCTGTCTGCCGCTGGCGATCAGTTGCGCCGCGCCGGCCAGGGAGTCGAGGCCGTCGGAGAACAGCGCCACCTCGTCGATCACCTCGCCGTCGTAGGGGGTGCCGGTGAACGGCAACGACGGCTGGTGTTCCGGCGGGTCCGTCAGCGGGGCGAAGGTGAACCGGTAGTCGTCGTCGGACAGGAAGCCGAGGACGGCGGCCAGGTCGTCGGCCGTCGGCTCCCACCGCTCCGGCTGGCGGAGCGGGATGTGGAAGTGGAACGCCCGCCGCCAGCCGTGGTCGCCGTCCCGCGTCCGCCGACCGCCGCGGGCCACCGCCTGGTCGGCGGCGTACACGTAGGCGGCGATGTCGAGCAGGTCGAGCAGGCCGGCGGCCGGCGGGGCCACGAGCGGGACGCGGAACCCCTCGGCGTGCAGGTACAGGTTGCCGTCGGGCCGCCGGTCGAGGCGAACCGCCGTGTCCCCGGCGTCGGCCGGACCGGGCAGGCCGCCGCAAAGGATGGGGGTGAGCGGGTTCATGGCACCTCCCGCTTGAGCACTTTCGTCAGCTTCTCCAGGGCGTGCTTGGCGAACCAGATGGCGGACTCCTTCGGGATGTTCCCGCTCGTCTCGAACTGCTTCTTCGAGTACCAATCGGCGGCGATCTTCTCGACCACCTCGGCGGCCAGGTGGCAGTGGTCGGCGAGCGCCTGACGGAAGGCGGCGTGCGCGGCGAGAGTGGGGAATCGCTTGCGGTCACCCAGGTGCCGACCGACCTCCCGGTCGAGGTAGAAGTTCAGGTGCTTTGCCGTGAACCGGGCGAAGAACTGGCGGGCCAGGCCGGCGAACCGGGCTGGGGTATCGAACCCGCCGACCGCCCGCTGCACCTCGGCCGGGGTGGTGCCGAACAGGTTGTCCGCCGCCCCGCCGACGGCGGTCGTCAGAACCTCGCAGGCGGCGGCGTGGGCAAGTTCGCTGACGTCCGTGCGCGGTCGGCAAGCGTCCACCTGGGCGGACACGGCCGCGGTCAAGTCGAACAGGGTGGGCGGCTTGTGGACCGGGAGGCCGAGTCCGCGGAGCGCGGCCGGGAAGTCGTCGAACTTGGCCGCGCGGGGCAGCCTGACGAGCAGCCAGACGGCGTGGTGCAGCGCCGGGTCGAGGGCGGCCAGCTCGAACCCGTCGGTCCCCGCGCGGAGGACGGCGGCGGCGATCTGCGGAACCTCGGCCCCGCCGCCGACCAGCCCGACCACCTCTTTCCACCGCCTGCCGGGCGGGTACTTCGGGGAAGCAATATGACCCACGGTCGGGCCTCCGGAGTTGCAACTACAGCCGGAGTATCATTCCCCACCAAACCACCTCCTCGAAATGTCAGTAGCGGAAATCCTGTCCGAATGGCGACCGTCCGGAACAGGGGCGAAATTCGCGCGTGCCTTCCCCCACGGTCTGCGTCATTGAACCGCCAGACTATTCGCCCGCCCCTGTCCTCAAACAGAAGTCCGTCCCCGGAAGTGCGTGCGGTGGCCCGAACAGTCTGCCAAGCTGAGCGGTGCAGAAATGGCCGGGGTACCGCACCGTCGGGCGGCTGATGCGGGCGGTGGGTTCTCGTCGGGCCGGAGACGGTCCGAACGCCGTTTCGGAGGGAAGGGTGAATTCGACCTTTTCGGAAGACTCGGGTTGACAGCGGTGGACAATCCGATGCAACCCCCTGCAACTGACACCGCGTCGGTGTTCTCGACAGCGACCGAGACGAGTTGACCGAATTCCCGACGTGCTGCGTTTCCCAAGGCGAACGGCATTCCGAGCCGAGTTCCGCTTTTCGAGTCTCCAGTTTGAACGACGAGTCGTGACCGGCCGAGTCGGAATCAACACCGCAAGTTTGCAACACCACTCCGAAGCCGACGGCGAACGATCCGAGTCTCCCACTCCCCTGGGTTCCTCCGATGCGCTTTCCCCTGCTCGCCCGCACTTGGGATGTCCTCGTCGCCCGCGCCGTCGGCCGCCGCGAGGCCGTCGCCCGCCCACGATCCGCCGGTTTGTCCGTCCTGCCGCTGGAGGACCGCATCACCCCCACGGGGCGGCCACTTCCCCAGCCGTTCATTTTCGTCGGGGCCGGGTCGGGCGCGCCGCCTCTCGTTCGCGCGTACAAGGCCGAGACGGGCGAGTTGGCGTTTGAGCGGCAGCCGTTCGCGACCGGGTTCTCCGGCGGCGTGCGGGTCGCGACCGGCGACATTGACGGCGACGCACCCCCGACCTGATCGCCGCGGCCGGTCCCGGCGGCGGGCCGGCGGTCAAGGTGTACGACGGCAAGACGGGCGACCCGATCGGCGGGCCGCTGGGCAGCTTCTACGCCTACGACCCGAGCTTCACCGGCGGCGTGTACGCCACCAGCGGCGACGTGGACGGCGACGGGGTGGCCGACCTCATCACCGCCGCCGGGGCCGGCGGCAGCCCGCACGTCAAGGTGTTCAGCGGCAACACCGGCCAGTTGATCGCCAGCTTCTACGCCTTCGACACGGCCTTCCGCGGTGGGGCGACGGTGGCCGCGGCCGACTTCACCGGCGACGGGAAGGCGGACCTGGTGGTCGGCGCGGGGCCCGGCGGCGGGCCGAACGTGCGGGTGTTCGACCTGAGTACCGGCCAGCCGCTGATGCCGCCGCTGGGCAGCTTCTACGCCTTCGACCCGTCGTTCACCGGCGGCGTCGATGTCGGGACCGATTGGAAAACAGGCGATGTCAACGGGGACTCCGTACCGGACATCGTCGTGGGGCGCGGACCGGGAGCCGGCAGTCTGGTGCGGGTGTTCGACGGAAAGTCGGGCCAGGTGATCCGGGAGTTCAGCCCGTTCGGGGCGGACATGACGGCCGGGGTGCGGGTTGGTACGTCGTTCGTGGATGATGACGAATTCGCCGATGTCGTCACCGTCACAGGGGCCGGTGTCCCGGCTCGGGTGAAGGTGTTCAGCGGGGCGACGGGCGACGAGTTGGCCCCGCCGATGAGCCCGTACCTGCCGTTCGGGGAGGCGTTCACTGGCGGCCTGTACGTGGCGGCCTCCAACGATCCGCCACTAGGGCCGCCTCCACCGCCGAGTCCTCCGGCGGGTGGCGGCGACCCGCCTGCTGGGACTGGGAGCCTCACCGGGAAAGTCTTCGACGACTTGGACGGGGATTGGGGGCAGCAGGTTACTGACCCGTTGGTGGCGGGTGCGACCGTCGCTCTCCTCAATCTCGGCGGAGCCCCTGCTGCAAATGCGTCGGGCCAGTTGGTTCCCGTCGTTACGACCGGGGCCGATGGAGCGTACCTGTTCACCAATCTCGTGCCGGGGGCCTATACGGCGCGAGTCACCGCGCCAGTCGGATACCGAATGGAGGCGAACCGGCTCCCGGAATGGTCTCAAACGACAACCGTCCAGGCGGGTGGGCTGATCGATTTCGCCACGCCCGCGTATCGCCCGACGACGATCAGCGGGACGGCCTGGGTGGACCTCGATCAGAATCAACTCCGCGATCCTGGCGAACCCGATGCCACTGGAGTTGTAGTCGCCCTGCTCGACGGGGAACGGAGCGTCGTCGCCACCGCCACCACGGGAGCCACCGGGGCGTACTCCCTCACCGCGGTCCCCACGGGATCCTTCGTCCTCCGGTTCACTCCGCCAGCCGGGTATGCCCTGAGCACCCCGGCCGGCGGGGACACGTTCCTCGCGGTGCGGAGCGGTGAGTCCCAGGACGGGCGAAACGTCGGTGTGCGCCTGCCTGGGGGCAGTGTCGCCGGGCACATGTGGCTGGGCGCGAGCCCGAACGGGGTGGCGGACGTGGCTGTGGCCCTCACCGACGCGGCGGGCACGCCGGTCGGGTCGTCGGTCACGGCGGCGGACGGCTCGTTCTCCATCCCTGATCTGTCCTCCGGAACCTACACCGTTGCGTACTCGGCTCCCGAAGGGTACCAGCAGTCGGGCACCGGGCTGAGCACTTGGTCGGGCACGCTCACGGTGACGAGCGGCCAGACGACCGATGCCAGCGCGGTAGTGAGCGGGTACGGATCGTTGTCCGGGTTCGTCTGGGATGATCGGGACGGGGGCGACGCCGGGAGTTCCGAAGACCCGTATCGGGCGGGCG
>JAYUFU010000118.1:0-7015 GCA_043738505.1 Fimbriiglobus sp.
CCACCAGGTCGAGTTCGGCGTCGGCCGTCTTGCGGCGGTTGGACTTCGCCCAGTGGTTGTGGACCATGTTCCGCACGGCCGTCTTCAGCAGGTCGCGGAACCGCCCGCGCGTCGGGTCCGCGCCGCCGAAGTCGCCCTTCATCAACCGCACGATGACATCCTGCGCCAGCTCGTCCGCGTCGTCGGCCTGCTTGACGATGCCGCCGACGTACCGGCGGATGGACTTGGCGTACCGCAGCACGAGCGCCTGCCGGGCGACGGCGGCGGATTGCGGCGCGCCGCCGGCGTGCGCGTCGCGGATCAGGCTCCACTGCGTGGGGATGGCGTCGATGCGGGAGGCGTCGGCGGTCATGGCGATTTCTTCCCCTGGTCGGCGAGCGCTTTCCGCGCCTGGAGGTAGCCGTCGCGGATGTCCCGGTACACGGCCTCCTTCGGGGCCTGAATGACCAGCACGTCCAGCACGCGAATGGACTCGTCGAGCAGTTTCAGGCCGGCGGGCGGGTCGGACTGGAACTCGAAGTTGCCGAGGACGAACAGGCACTCGGACAAGCTCAACTTGTGGGACGGGTTGAGCGGGAAGTCGGCGGCGAGTTGCCGGGCCAGCGGCTCGACATCCTGGAGCCGCCGCAGCGCCGACCGCAGCTTCCCCTGATCGATCAGCGCCCCCGCCTGCTTCACCCGCGCCGACACGACGCCGGATTTGCCGTCCTCGGTGTCCGGCCGGGCTTCGCACTCTCGCGCCGCCTCGTCGAACACGGCCTCGGCTTTTTCGTACTCCTTCCGCGACTGGAGAGCGGCACCGAGTTGCATCAGGCCCCCGACGAGAAAGGTGGCCCGCGACCGCTTGCCGCCGTCGTCCGTCGGGTACTTCCGCGCCTCGGCGACGGCCGCTTCGAGGGCCGCGATTTGGCCGGCGGGGTCGCCGGCCCGACCGCGTTCGCCGGCCGCCGTCCACCACTTGTTGACGACGAAGTTCCGCGTGTCCGGTCGGGCCGGGAAGTCGGCGGCGAACGCTTCTACGACCGCGACCATCCGCCGGTTGGTGGCGTCGATCTCGTGTGCCACCGCGCCGGCGCGGGCGGCGAGTGCGGCGTTGAACGCCAGTCGCACCTCCGCCGCCCGCAGGTCGGCGTCGGCAGGCGTCTTCGGCAACTCGGCGGCGAGGAAGGCGGCGAGCGCGGCGCGCGTCCGGCCGGCCGCGTCCCCCCGGTGGTAATTCGTCTCGTAGGCCAACTGCTGGTTCAGCCCCAGCGCGTACCGGCGCACGGCCCCCCGGTCGGACGGGCGGACCGCCACGAGCTGGCAATTCAACTCCGACGCCTCGGCCAACGTTTCCAGCAGCACCCCCTCGGCCTTCGGAATGCCTTCCAGCTTGAGCGTCGTTCCCAGCACGATCCGATCCAGCGTGTCGGTGGCCAAGCCGAACGCCTTCTCCGATTCCGCCTTCGCCGCGAGCAGGTCGGCGTTGGTCTTCTCCAACTCGGCTTTCGCGGCCTTCAGTCCTACGTTCGCGTCGTCCACCTCCCGTTTGGCTTCGGCCAGCCGGGCGTTGCTGACGGCCAGCCAGATCGCCCCGCCGATGACCGCGACGACGAACAGCGCCGACACCGCCACCAGCGCCGCCGCCGCCTTCTTCCGCCGCGCCCACTTGCCGAGGCGCTCGACGAACCCGACCGGCCGCGCCAGGATCGGTTCGCCGGTGCGGAAGCGGTGCAAGTCGTCGGCGAGTGCGGCGGCCGACGGGTAGCGGCGGCGCGGCGACTTCTCCAGGCACTTCAGGCAGATGGTTTCCAAGTCCTTCGGCAGCTTCGGCTGGAGCGTGCGCGGCGGCACCGGGTCCATGCCGAGGACCATGAACAGCGTTTGCAAGGCGTCCGGCGCTTGGAACGGCGGGCGGCCGGTGACGGCCTCGTACAGGATCGCGCCGAGGGAGTACACGTCGGCCGCCGGGCCGATGCCGGCGAACACGCCCGACGCCTGTTCCGGCGGCATGTACGCGGGCGTGCCGAGGATTTCGCCGGTGCGGGTGAGGCCGCCGCCGGACTCGACCGGGGTGTCGCCCGTCGGCGAGGCGATCTCCTTGGCGAGGCCGAAGTCCGTCACCTTCGGCGTGCCGTCGGCGGCGAGCAGGATGTTCCCCGGCTTCAAATCGCGGTGGAGGATGCCGTGGTCGTGGCTGTGCTGGATGGCGCGGGCGACGATCTCCACGACTTCGGCGGCGTACTTCGGGTCTTGCGGCGCGCCGGCGAACTTCTGCGCGAGCGACCCGCCGTCGAGGAACTCCTGGGCGAAGAACGGCCGGCCGTCGGCGGTGCCGGTGTCGAACACCTGGGCGATGTGCGGGTGCTGGAGCTTGGCGACGGCGCGGGCTTCGTCGGCGAACCGGGCCAGCGCCCGCTCGTCCGGGTCGAGGGCGAGAACCTTGACGGCCACGACGCGGCCGAGGCCGAGGTGCCGGGCACGGTACACCTTGCCCATGCCGCCCCGGCCGACGAGGGATTCGACCGCGTAACCGGGCAAGTCCGGCAGCGGGGCAGGGGACGGCGAGGACGGCTCCCCGCCGACGGTCGAGAGGTGGGCGTCGGGCGTGTTCATTCTCCCTCGCATCTCGTTCCCGAAACGAGTGTGTCCATGAAGTATTGCGAGGCGATGCTTTCCACCTCCCCTCGTTGAGGGGAGGTCGGCGGCGCAGCCGTGCCCGTAGCCGATCCACGGCGACTCAGGCCAGGACGCGCAGACCTCACTTCTTCGGCGCGGGGAACTCGACCTTCTTGACCCCTTGCAGGTACTCCAGCACCGGCTCGGCCAACTTGCCGCCCATCCGGGCGTGCATGTGGAGGCCGATGCCGTGCGGCCCCTTGGCGTCGATCAACTTCGGCTGCACCGTCAGGAACGCCCGCACGATGTTCAACTGGCCGAGCATGGTGAACGTGAAGAGGTCCGCCCGCGCGCCCTTCTCCAGCAGGAACTCGACGACCTCGCGCGAGCCGATGTGCGACGCCCCGCCGAGGGCCGTCTCGAAGTCGCCACCGCCCCAGTCGATGGCCGCGTTCAGCAGCAGCGGCTCGATCTCCAGCAGCTTCTTCACCATCGGCAGGTCGCCGTGCCCGTACATGACGAAGTCCTGGACCAGCACGCGGTTGATCTGCGGCTTCTTCCAGCCGGGTTTGAACTTCGGCGCGTCGTAGGTGCGGGTGAACTCGGCCTCGACGGGACCGGCCGGCTTCGGTTCGTCGGCGGCCTCGGCGACGGGCGCGGCGACGGCCAGCGCCGCTCCCACGCCGGCGGCCGCGAAGTCGCGGCGGGAAATCGGGTCGGACATGCGAGGACTCCGGGGGAATGAATTCCGCTGCGCCTGAACGGGGATATTCTATGGTGGAGCAGGCGGGAGCGCATCGGTCCACAACGATTCAACAAGAGGAACACGGATGACACGGATCAAAGCCGGGATGGAGAGGATCAGACAGAACAAATCTTGGTTCGATCCCGGTTTTGATCCTGCCTTCCATCCGTGTCATCCGTGTTCCTCTTATTCAACGGTGTCGTTGCCGCGCTGAAATCCGCCTCCCTCTCCTGGCGAGTGCCATTCATGCCCCGCCCGCTGTGCAGCCTGTCGCTCGACCTGGACAACCTGTGGTCGTACCTGAAGACCCACGGCGAGGCCGGGTGGGACGAATACCCGTCGTACCTGGACACCGTCGTCCCGCGCGTCCTGAAGTTCCTCGACGACCGCAAACTGAAGATCACCTGGTTCCTCGTCGGCAAGGACGCGGACGAGCCGAACCACCACCCGGTGTTGCGCCAGATCACCGCCGCCGGGCACGAGGTCGGCAACCACTCGTATCACCACGAACCGTGGTTACACCTGTATACAGAAGCCGAGATCGACGCGGAGTTGGCCAAGACCGAAGACGCCATCGAGCGCGCCACCGGCGCGCGGCCGGACGTGTTCCGCGGCCCCGGATTCAGCCACTCGCCGACGCTGCTGAACGTCCTCGCGCGGCGCGGCTACCGGCTGGACGCCAGCACCTTCCCGACCTTCCTCGGCCCGCTCGCCCGCGCCTACTACCTGTGGACGGCGAAGGGATTGTCCGCCGACGAGCGCGAGAAACGCAAGAAGCTGTTCGGCACGTTCGCCGACGGATTCGGCCCGCTGACGCCGTTCACTTGGAAGACGCCGAGCGGCCCGCTGCTGGAAATCCCGGTGACGACGATGCCGGTGTTCAAGGTGCCGATCCACGTCAGCTACCTGCTGTACCTCGGCTGCTACAGCCGGTTCTTGGCGAAACTGTATTGGCGGTTCGCATTGACGATGTGCCGGGTGACGGGCACGGAGCTGTCGCTGCTCCTGCACCCGCTCGACTTCATGGGCTGCGACGACACGGATCGCCTCGGCTTCTTCCCGGCGATGAAGCGGCCGCACGCGGAGAAGTTGAAACTCGTCGGCGAGCTGTTCGACATGCTGACCGGCACCTTCGACTGCGTGCCGATGGGCGCGCACGCCGACGCGATCCTCGCCCGCCCCGGCCGCGCCGTCCCCGCCCCGGTGGGTTGAGCCGTGTCCGTGCGCTACCACCTCCCGATTCTTCTCGCGGCGCTGCTCGTGGCGCACTTGCTCTCGGCCCGCGCGTCCGAGCCGTTCTTCAACAACGACGAAATCCGCCACGCGATGACCGGCGTGTTCGTCCGCGACGCGGTCCTCGATCTGCCGGCGTCCGCCGCCGACCCGAAGGGGTACGCGGTGGCGTACTACCTGCAATACCCCGCCCTCGGCCTGCTCTCCTGGCCGCCGTTCTTCTACCTGATCGAAGGCGTGGCGATGCTGGCGTTCGGCCCGTCGTTCCTGGTCGGGCGGCTGTGCGTGGCGGCGTTCGCGGCGATGGCGGTGGCGTACTCGTACCGGTTCGCCCGCCTCCAGTTGCCGCACGGCCCGTCGCTCGTGGCGGCCGCGCTGGTCGGGTTCTCGCCGTACTTCTTCGTCCTCTCCCAGCGGGTCATGCTGGAAGTGCCGACGTTCGCGCTGGCGGTCGCGGCCGTCGTCCACTTCGAGAAGTACCTGACAGATTGCCGGGGCCGCGACGCCATCCTCGCTTGCCTGCTGGCCGCGCTGGCCATGCTGACCCGCTTCGACGCCGTGTTCCTCGCGCCGTACTTCGCCCTCCGGCTCCTCGGCACCCGGCAGTTCGCGCTCTTGTTGAACCGCCCGGTTTTGATCGGTGTCGCGCTCGCGGCGGTGCTGGTCGGGCCGTATTACCTTCTCACGCTCCGCGAGTACGGCGACGGCATCGGCACGGCGGCGGGCGCGGGCACGCGCCCCGACAACGCCGGCCTGTTCTCGCTCGAGCGGCTGGCATTCTACCCGTCGTCGCTAGTGTATTTGGTCGGCTGGCCGTTCGCGCTGGTCGGCTTCCTCGCGCTGGTTGTCGTGATCGTGCGAAGGCCGTTCCCGGTCGGCCGAACAGCGGCGCTCCTTGCGGCGGTGTACCTGACCTTCACGCCGCTGGCGGACGCGGAGGCGCGGCACTCGATCTACTGGGTGCCGGCATGGGCGGTGGCCGTCGCCTGGCTGGTCGGTGCCGCGTTCGCCTTCCGTCGCTGGCTCGGTGTCGCCCTGGCTGTCGTCCTGGCACTCGGCACCGGGTACGAAGTTTGGCGTCACCACTTCCGGTACGTCCGGGGCTACGAAGACGCCGCGCGGTGGGTGCTGGCTCACCGCGAGACCGACCGGCCGATCCTGGCCGACGGCGAACTGTCCGGGTCCATCGTCTACCACACGCGACTCCACGACCCGGCCCGCCGGGTGACGGTGCTGCGCGGCGACAAGCTGCTGTACGCCATGTTCAGCGACCCGACCTCGGCGTACACCGCCTTCGCCCGGACGCCGGCCGACGTGCTGGCCATCCTGCACGACTACGACCCGGAGTTCGTCGTCGTCGAAGACCCGGCCCCGGCCTTCCGCGCCGCGCCGGTGCCCGGTGCGGAGCTGCTGGCCCGAACCCTCCGCGAGAACAAACACCTGTACCACCCGGAGAAGCCCATCCCACTCCGCACGAACTACGACCGCTTCGAGGGCGTGTCGCTGGTCGTCTACCGCAAGCTGATTCGCAACCCGAACCCGACGCCGCTGCGGTCCCTCCCGGTGCCGGGTCTTGGAAAGGCGATTGGCGGCGGGCAATGATGGTGCAGCGTCTCCTGAAATCCGTTGAACCGCCAAGATGCCAAGATCGCCGAGAAAGCAGCGAGCAAGATTTCTCGGTCTTCTCCGCGATCTTGGCGTCTTGGCGGTTCAAACTGTCTTCCGCAACCGATGCCACTCCGTGGCGGTCGCGTCCCGCCAGAAAGCCCCGCCCCGCGAATGGAGAGGCGACGGACTCCGAGTCCCGCCCCCACGTCGGTGGCGGAACAGGCGGCCAGCGGCAGCCGCCGCGAATGGAGAGGCGACGGACTCCGAGTCCCGCCGTCGCCTACAATTCACTCGTCCCCACCGGTCTCCCGGACACTCGGACTTCGCCCCCATGCGGATCGTCAGCATCACGGCCGGCGCGGCGGGCATGTTCTGCGGCAGTTGCATGCGGGACAACACCCTCGCCTCCGCCCTCATCGCCCTCGGCCACGACGCGCTGCTCGTCCCGACGTACACGCCGATCACCGTGGACGAACCCGACCAGAGCGGCCAGCGGGTGTTCCTCGGCGGGGTGAACGTCTTCCTGCAACAGAAGTCGTGGCTGTTCCGCCACACGCCCAGGTTCGTCGATGCCCTGTTCAACGGCCGCGGGTTCCTCCGCTGGGTCGGCCGGTTTGCCGGCAAGACGGACTACTCGAAGCTCGGCGACCTGACCATCTCCATGCTCCGCGGGCGACACGGCAAGCAGCGGAAGGAGGTGGCGAAACTGGTGGACTGGCTGCGCGGCGAAATCCGTCCCGACGCCATCCTGATGACGAACGCGCTGCTCTCCGGCGTGGTGCCGGCGCTGCGGGACGCCCTCGGCGTGCCGGTGTGGACGACCCTGCAAGG
>JAYUFU010000119.1:0-7010 GCA_043738505.1 Fimbriiglobus sp.
GGTCACGCGGACGCCGGAGGGCGAGTACCTGTTCCAGGTGGCGGAGGGCACGGAGCTGCCCGGCGGCACCCGCCCCCGCGCCGAGGCTCGCGTCCTGCCCCCACCCGGCGAGCGCGACCGCGTGGAGATGAACCGGCCGGAACTGGAGCGGGCGGCGAACGAGTCGCGGGGCAAGTTCTACACCCTGGCGGATGCGGACACACTGATCGGCGACCTGCCCGACGTGACGCGGCTACCGCTGAACCAGCCGGTCCCTCCGCTGGGGGTGTGGAACCACGCCGCCCTGTTCGGGCTGCTGGTGCTTCTGCTGGCCGTCGAGTGGTGGGTCCGTCGCCGCGAACGGCTGGTGTGAAATCGCCGTCCGTGCCTCGCGGGAGCTTTGCGAGTGAACCCGCTCGCCCGGCCGGGTGTCCCGGTGGTATCATGGCCCGTTCGTCCGCCTTCGCCCGCTGCGTGTTCGTGCCGTCGTACCACCGCGACAACCTGCCCGACGGCAGCGCGGTGTTCGACGTGAGCAGCTACGCCGACCCGCCGTACTGCACGCTCAGCCCGATGTGGGTCCACGGCGGCATCCCGGTATCCGGACTGCCCGGCACCGTGTCGGATACCGTCGAAGGCGTGTGGCAGGGGCTTAAGGTGATCCGCGGCAAGACCGCGCCGCGATACTTCCGCGGGCCGGGGGCGAAGCGCGGCGGGAAGCCGTCGGGCCACCAGTTCGGCACGAAGCTGCTCGGCATCGTCGAGGCGCGGCGGAAGATTTACGTCCCGACTTACGAGTGGATGCTGGAGAACCGCATCGACCCGGCGGTAATCGACGCCTTCATCGCGGCCGCATTCGCCGGCGTCCCGCAGCACTTCCACGACTTGGCCGACAACGGCGACATCAACGACGCCGGCCAGCCGCTCGCCCACGCCGCCGTGCTGGCGCAGTACCTGAACCGCCTGTGTGCCGAACGGGCTGGGTGAGAGATGCGCCGAACGAACAAGCTCAGCAGTTGCCCCCTTGGCGAACCGTGAAGGCGGAATCAACTCAGGACAGGCGATCCGCTGCAACGCTTGGTTCGGCGTCTGGGCTGTACCCGCACCCAACCGCCCTCGTCGGTGATGGCCAGGAAGTGCTGCTCCCAACCGCCCCCGGACTTGGGCACCCGGCACCGCACCCACGGCGCGCCCCACTCGTCCACCTCATACACCCGCAACGGCCTGCGGCGGGCGACGAGCAGCCGCCACAGGTCGCGGGTTTCCGGCGGCAGGTGGTAGCCGGCCCGCTGCCACTCGGGCGGGTCGGCCACCAGCCGGACACGGTCGCCAACCCGTAGCTCCTGCCAAGCTTTCACGGTCCAAGTGCCTCCGCCGCCGAAATGTGATTTATCCCAAAGTACGAAGTGGGATATTACACGCGAGGGAAACGCGGCGTCAACCAGCATCCAGCAGCCGGGCCGTCATTTCGGGCACAGGTGCCGCAGAATCGCACCTCGATATCCTGCTCGTAACCCGCCCTTCCCCCGTCCCCGAGTCACCCGCCATGCGCGCCCTTCTCGCCGTGCTGTTGCTGCCCGTCGCCGCGTTCGCCCAGGGGACGAAGGCCGACTACGAGCGGTCCCTGTCGCTGAACCAGCGGTTCGGCGGCAAGGTGTTCCGCGATCGCGTCGAGCCGACGTGGGCCGAGGACGGCAAGCGGCTGTGGTACGCCGTGGCCCTGCCGGACGGGAAGAAGGAGTTCGTCCTGGTGGACATCGAGAAGGGCACCCGCGAAGTGGTGACGGAGGACAAGCTGCCGAAGGGCGGCGTCAAGCCGAAGGAGCCGAAGAAGTAGGGCCTGGAACCCGCCGGCCCCTTCGGGGCGGAAGCCCTGGGTTCGCGGCCGAACCAGAACTGGTCCTCCTCCAGCGGCAGCCGCGCGGCGGCGGCACGTCGCCCGACGGCAAGTGGACGTTCTGCCGCCAGCCGCACCCGCCCGGCGAGACGCGGGCGACGGCCACTTCCCGCTCCGCCTGGTGCGGGACCGCGCGGCGGTCGCGCCCTCGGATTCCCAGGGCCAAGTCGGCCGGGACGAGTACACCCTCCGCCGGGTGGAGCACGCCCGCCGGGTGTCGGCGACGGCGACCGAGACGGTCGAGATCGCCAGTCGCGGCGGCCGTTCGGGGCGGGTGGCGCGGCGGGTGGTACGAGTGGCGGTGGCGGCGGGAGGCGATGCCGGACGAGCCGGCGGCGAGCGCGGTGGAGGTGGCGACGGTGTCGATCGGGCGGGGCGACCAGCGGCTGGCCGACTTGGTCCGGGGTGTCGAACTGGCCGAGGCGGTGCCGCGCCGGACACGACCCAAACCCGCACGATGTGGGTACCAGTCAGGCTCGCGCGGCGGGCGAACGAAGCCGTCGCACTCGGAGAGTGCGGACGACCTTGTTACTCCGCCAGCGCCGCCCACTCCTTCGCCAGCATGTCGGCGACGATCTCGTAGGCGTTGCCCCAGGAGTCGGTGCGGAGGAACACCACCGGCCGCGCCGGGTCGCCGACGAACGGCCGCAGCAGCCACCCCATCTGGATGCCGACGAACGAGTACGCCGCCACCCACGCCCACAGCATGGCTCGGTGCCGGCGGTTCCGCGCGATCAGCGGCGCGTACCGCCGTCGCAGCACCCACTGGGCCGACAGGCTGGCCGTCAGGAACATCAGCCCGTTGAACAGCGTCGCCTCGTGGTAGTCGCCGGTCGTGCGGTACCAGAGCAGCGTGTACGGCGCGAGCGCGGCCAGGATGACGCCGACTGCCGCCTGCGTGCCGACCACCGCGCGGACGGCCGCGGCGAAGTCGTCGCGCAGCCCGACCAGCGCGTTCAGCACGAAGAAACTCGGCAGCGCCAGCAGCGTTGTCGCGCCGAGCAGCAGCGGCACTTTGACGGCGGAGAACGCCACCTGCGGCAGGCGGTCGCCGAACGACCCCATCGCCGCGCCGTACACGGCCCCGCCGCCGACGACCAGCAGCAGCCCGGTGCGGAGGCGAACCGACTCGCCCCGGAGCAGCCGGCTCACGACCGAGCGGTGACGGGTCATCGGGAGCGGCCCCGCGTGCCGAGGACCGACTCCAGCGACTTGCCGACGCCCTCGAAGAACGACCCCTGCTTCGGCCGGAACCAGGTGAACGGCAGATCCGGCGAGCCGACGAACGGCCGCAGAATCCAGCCCGTCTGCGCGCCGACCAGTCCGAACACCGTCACCCAGACGAGGAACAGCTTGCCGATGCCGTCGTTCACCCGCCGGCCGCGGGGACGGTCATCCGGGTCGGTATCGACCGGCGGCTCCGGCGGCGGCACGGCGTGCAGGGCGGCGCGGTACAGGTACGACGCGCCGAACCCGCCCGCGACGGCGAACACGGTCACGTTCAACAGCAGGATGAACGGGTAGCTGGTGGAGCTGACGGCGAAGAAGGCCACGATCGGGCCGAAGGAGGCCAGCAGCGCGACGATGACCGACGTGCCGGCCGCCACCACGCGGAGCAGGTCGATCAGGCGGAACCGCGAGCCGAGCAGCGCGGCGAACACGTACAGCGACGGCAGCGTGACGGCCAGCGTGACCGCGAACAGCAGCGGCACCTTGACCGCCGACGCGAGTACCTGCCGCCACTCCGGTTCGTCGCGGCCGAGGACGGCGAACGCCCCCACGCACGCGCCGTAGGTGGCGGCGAGGAGGACGTTCAGCACCACCAGCGGGCCGAGGGCGAACGCCACCGCCGACCGGTCGCGGAGGGGTTCGCCGCGGAGGATGAGGTCCAACTGTCTGAGCGCGGACATGCGGGGAACCCTCGGCGTGCGGTTACGAGGAAGGAGCGTCCGCGACGGCGGTTATTCCCGCGCGGAGGTGGAACGCCGGGAACAGTGATAGCAACTTTGCTTTGTCGTGCAAAGTAAAAAGCGGGTGGACGACGCATTCGACCCTCCAACGCGACTACCGTTGGTAACGTTAGCCGGGTGTGCGTCGTCGGGAATGACGAGGCCGTCCCGTCGCCGAGGTGTCCACGATGACGCGCTTGCTCGTTCTCTCCGTCGCCCTCGCGGTCGCCGCGCCGGCCGCCGCCGCCGACCCCGACGCGCGGTCGCCGAAGGATCTGTTCGGCCAGCCCCGCGCGCACGGGAACGTCATCCAGAAGGCGTTCCTCGGCCTGTTCAGCGGTCACACGGACCTGTTCTTCGGTCAGCCGATGACGGTCGAGTTGTTCGCCATTCCGTCCACGCCAGACGGGCCGTACCTCCACCCGCACCTCCCGCAACTGACGCTCGCGCTGACCGACGACAAGGGGAAGGCGGTGCCGTTTGAAGTCGAGGTCGGCTGGACCGGCGGCAGCGGCGAGGGTGAGTTCATCCACTTCGACTTGCGGCCGACGAAGCCGTACTCGCGCGGCGGGTACTGGAAGCCGGGGACGTACACCCTGACGGCAACGATCACGAACGCGGCCGAGCCGACGAACGCGAACACCCTGCCGGGCACGTTCGTGTCGAACCCGCTGACGTTCGTCGTCCGCCCGGCGGACGCGGCGCGGGACGTCGGCGACCCGAAGAAGCTGGCGGGCGCGGCAGCCTTCTTCCGCCCGGACGACCACTTCTGGCTGTACGCCGCCGGGCTGGACGAGAAGGCCCAGGCCGCCGAACGCGAGCGGTTGAAAATCGACGCGGAGGAGTGGGCGGTGGGGGTGGCCCGGTACGGCCCGGTGTCGGTGCCGCAGGACCGCCCGTTCACCAAAATCGAAACGGCGAAACTGGTCGCGGACTTGAAGCACGAAAGCGCGGCGACGCGGATGCGGGCGGTGCGGGGCGTGCCGCCGGGCGCGGCGGAGGAAGTCGTCGCGGCGCTGGTGGCCGAGCTGGCGGACCCGTATTCGGAGACGGTCCGCGCTGACTTCAACCCGCAAACGACGTACCCCATTCGGACGGCGGCGGCGGACTCGCTGGCCCGGCTTGGAGGTGAAGTCGTCCCGGCCGTCCTCGTCTTCGCCCAGGCCGAGGCCAACAGCGAGTCTCGGTCGGACTGCGTGCGGCTGATCGGCCGGCTCGGCCGGCACCCGGACGCCGAGGCGTGGCTGTTGAAGCTGCTCGACGGCGACAACGACGACTGGCGGTACGCGGCGCAGAAGGCGGCGGCGACGTGGGGCAAGGCCGGGGCCGACCTGTCGCGGCGGATCGTCGCGCGGCCGAAGATTCGCCAGGAAGTCCGCCGCGACGCGGTCGCCGCCCTGGGCGACTTCGGCGACCTGAAAACCGACGGCAAACTCCTTCGCCCGCTGCTGGCCTCCGCGGAGGAGGACGTGCAGTGGGCCGCCGTCGCCGCACTGGCGAAGCTCAAAGACGCGGAGTCCCTGCCGGCGTTCGAGCGGATCGCCCGCGACTCTGCCATCGACCAGAACACCCGCTACCCGGCCATCGATGCCGTCCTCGTCCTCGCCGACAAGGCCACCGGGGACAAACTGCTCCTCGACTTGATGGCCCGGCCGAACGACCGCCTCCAGTCGTTCGCCCTGCTCCGGGCCGGCCAGCAGAAGATGCCCGCCTCGCTGCCGCTGGCGCTGGCGGCGCTGGACGATAAGGACTGGTTCACCCGCGTCATGGCCGACAAGGCGCACCGCGGGCTGGCCGGCGACCGGGCCGGCGTCGGGTACGACCCGGCCGAGCCGGACGCGACGGCGTGGCGGGAGTTCTGGGCGAAGAAGGGGAAGAAGTGATACCGAGTTCGATCGATCCGCAACCGTAGCGGTACGAGCGGAACACCTCTCCCCGCTGAGTGCTTTGTTGCGTTCTTCGACCGTTGGGCTGACGCGATTCTTCCGGCCTGAAAGGCCGGTTCCGTCAGCCCAGGCCGTGAGGCCTGGGTAGCGGGTGGGAACAGAGACCCGGCCCAGAAAGGGCCGTTCGCCGCGTGGGCATGAACGGCCCTTTCAGGGCCGGAGTGATTGGGGTGGCTGGTTCCCTGGCCTCACGGCCTGGGCTGGTGGAACCGGCCCTTCAGGCCGGAAAGCCAAGAACGCAACGCAGCACCCGCTGGGGAGAGGTCGGAAGGGCGACGCCCTTCCGGGTGAGAGGTTGTGCCGAAGAGAAGACCCCTCACCCGGTTGCTTCGCAACCGACCTCTCCCCGGCGGGGAGAGGTGGGAAAAACCACCGGCCGCGACGGTATCCGATCAATCGGATTCGGTACGAGCGGGCCGGAACGACCCGGGCGGGCGTCGCCGTCTTGACTTCGGCCGTTCGGTTGCACATACATCTTTCGGAGGTGATGCCGTGGCCGTGCCCGCCAAAGTCCGCCAGATGGCCCGCGAGTGCGTCGCCGTCCGCGTGCGGCTGCTGAATCGCCTCGTCACCGGCGTGTGCGACGACGGCCTGCGGCCGCACGGCGTGCGGGTGGCGCAGGTGAACGTCTTGTGCGCGATCGCCAATGCCGGGCCGATCACCCCGACCGACCTGGCGGCCGCGCTCGTGATGGACAAATCCACCCTCAGCCGGGATGTCGAGAAACTGATCGAAAAGGGCTGGGTCGAAACTGCGACCGGCGAGGACGCGCGGAGCCACACCCTCGCCGCGACCGCCGTCGGGGTCGCGTTCCTCGATGAGATTCACCCCCCTCTGGTCGAAGGCGCAGAAGCAACTCGCCGAGCGACTGGGGCCCGTGTTTCTAGCCAGCCTGACGCAGACCGTGGACGACATTTGGGCGGAGATGGAGTAAAAGCGAAGGGCCGACGGCGGCCCCTCGCGGTCAGAGTAATAGTTGCATATACACCGAACTGGAGGTCGCCGTGCGACTCGCCGATCACCCGACCGCTGGGGCGGATGGGCATTCGCCGCAACGCGATCCGCCCGCAGTTCGGCAACTTCATCATCCTGGGTACGGTGCTGCTGGCGGCGGACGTGGACGCCGAGAGCCGGCCCATCGACTATACCCCACGCGGCGGTGGTTGATCTTTTCTTTGCCGAGCGGATCGGCTCCACTGGGGGTGTGGCGAGCGGAGGGCTCGCCGTTCCGTTCGGGAG
>JAYUFU010000120.1:0-7008 GCA_043738505.1 Fimbriiglobus sp.
GCCGACCTGGCTGAACGTCTGGTTGCTGGCCCCGCCGATGGCCGTCACGGCGGCGATGCACACCACGATGATGAGGGCCAGCATGACCGCGTACTCGACCGCCGTCGGGCCGTCTTCCCGCTTCAGGAACTCGACCGCCGACTTGATCATCCCGCGCATGACACATCCTCCGGTTGAGAAGTTGGAACGAGCCACCCACTGCGACCCGGCGACATCGCCGGGACGTGTACGACTGCCGCGCGCCCGGACGGGGTCACGACGGCTTGAGGCCGGACTGTAGCACCTGGTTGTTGAACGACGCGTTCGTGTTGCCCCCGATGCTCGCCACCGCCGCGATGCACACCACGACGATGAGGGCCAGCATGACCGCGTACTCGACCGCCGTCGGGCCGTCTTCCCGCTTCAGGAAGTCCACGACCGTCCGGGCAAACGCCCTGACCATGACAACTCTCCGGTGTTTTCGGTGCGGCCTCGGACCCCCGCGGGCCGACGCGGACTGCGCCGGCGGACCCAGGCGGGAGGGCGTCGGGCCGCGGAGCAGTCGGTGGCGCGGAGTGTTGCCGGGCGTTGCACCCACGCCCAACCGTAGATCGGCGACGGGCGGTGTCAAACGGCGATGGGGCGGCGGGCGGGGACCGTCGGAGGGCCGGGCGCGGGGCGCGTGCGCCGGGCGGAATCGGGTGATCCGGGTCGTGAACGGCGACCGACAGGGGCGGTTAACAGCCGGCCGGTCGGCTGCCACCGGCGGGCGAATCGTGCGGCCGAGCGGGAGCCGTTTCGGGCGGCGGTGCAACTTTCGAGGGGTCGAAGACGCGGAGGGATTTTTTCGCTTTTTTTCGCGGCGGCGACCCGAGCGGCACCCGTCTCACTTGGCGTCTTTGCCGGGGGTGTACTTCTTCAGCACCAGGGACGTGCGGCCGCCGGAGTCGAGGCGGACCAGCCCGACGCCGTCGGCGTACCACACCACCACTTCGGACTGGCCCTGCTGCGCCGGGTAGCTGCACGTGATCGGGTACGCGGTGAAGGTGCCGGCCGGGACGGTGATCTTCTCCGGCTTGCCGACCGTCCGCGTCATGCCGGTGGGATCCTTGCACTCCCACGTGTCGCCTGCCTTCATGTCCGGGGCGACCACCTTGTACGGCGGGTCCATCTTCTGCCCGTTCTGCTCGGCCATGTGAACGACGCCCTTCTCCGCCTTCAGCACCGAGGTCTGCCCGCCGGTCAGCACTTGCGTGTAGTGCTTCACCCCGTCCTTCACCTCGACGGCGGTGATCTCCCGCACCTGCGTCACCGCGTCCGGGTTCGTCGGGTTGACGAACTCCCGCTTGTCGCCGACGGCCAGCGGGTGGTAGTTCACCGGCCGCTGGAAGTCCTTCGGGATCGGCGCGGCGGCGGCCAGCGGCGCGGCGACGGCGAGCAACAGGAGCGGCCTCATTTCGTCTCCTTGCCGGGGGTGAACTTGGAAAGCACTACGACTCGGCCGTTACCGTCCTTCGACTTGACCAGTCCGATGCCGGCCGCGTACCAATGCACATCGACTTCGCCGCGACCGTTGCGGAGGACGACCTTGACGGCGCGGAACTTCCCGGCCGGTGTCGTCACCTCTTCGTCCGCCCCGCGGGTGCCGGTGAACCACGGCTTCTCGCCCGGCGGGGTCGGGCCGACGCCGGCGTCCCACGTGTCGCTAGCCTTCGCTCCGGCCTTGACGAGCAGGTGGGGCAGTTCGAAGCGCGCTCCGCGGCCGGACCGGATCTCCGCCAGACCGTTCGGATCGACGCGGTACTCGTGGTACTTGCCATATTGACCGGCGAAACAGGTCCACGTCTCCTCGAACGTGCGACCGCTGTCCTTCTCCTTGATTTCCGTCGTCACTTCGCGGGCGTGGTCGAGGGTGTCGGTGCCCTCGCGCACGTACTCCCAGTGGGTGCCGACGGTGGTCGGGAAGAAGTTCACCGGCCGCTGGAAGTCCTTCGGGATCGGCGCGGCGGCGACCAGCGGCGCGGCGACGGCGAGCAGGAGGAGCGGCCTCATTTCGTCTCCTTGCCGGGGGTGAACTTCTTCAGCACCAGGCTCGTCGTGCCGCCGCTGTCGTACCGGACCATGCCGACCCCGTCGGCGTACCACAGCACCTGGTTGACGCCCCGGATGTTGCCGTAGGTGATGGAGATCGGGTACGCGGTGAAGGTGCCGGCCGGCGTGACGACCTTCTCCGGCTTGCCGACCGACCGCGACATCTGGTTGGGGCCGCCGCACTCCCACTTGTCGCCGTCCTTGATGTCCGGGCCGACGGCCTTGTACGGCGGGTCGTACACCGCTCCGCCGGACGACGCGACGTACACCCCCGTCTTGTCCACCGTCATCACCGTCACCTGCCCGGTGCTGATCGCCTGGGTGCAGTGCTTGGCCCCGCCCTTCATTTCGACGGCCGTGATCTCCCGCGTCTGCGCCACCACCTCGGGGGTGTCCGGGTGCGCGTACTCCCGCTTGTCGCCCAGCGCCATCGGGCAGAAGTCGGGCCGCTTCTCCCTGAAGTCCTTCGGGATCGGCGCGGCGACGGCGGCCAGGCCGGTCGCGGCGAGGAGCAAAACCAGCGGCTTCATTTCTTCTCCTTGCCGGGGGTGAACTTGAGCAGGACGTACCCCTGCCCCTCGTAATCGACGAACTTCACCCGCCCGACGCCGGGGGCGTGCCACGCCGTCCACGCCTGCGGCGGCTGGAAGTTGGTGTACGACTGGGTGTGCGGCAGGGCGGTGAAGGTGCCGGCCGGGACCGTCACCTTCTCGGCCGCGCCGACCTTCGTGTTGCAGGTGTAGTTGATGCCGCTCCACTCGTGCGGCCCGTCCCACTCGTCGTCCGCCTTCGGCTTCGGCCGCAGGTCCAGCCGGGGCGGGGTGATGTCCTTATCGATGGCGGTCAGCATGTGGACGCCGTCGGGGCCGATGCGGTACCGCTCCGGGTAATCGCGGACCTTCGGCCCGCCGGTCTGCTCCAGCAGGATCGTGCGGACGCCGTCCTCGACCTCCACCTTGGTCACTTCGACTTCGAGGGACACGTCCTTCTCGCCGTCGTGGGCGTACTCCCACTTCGTGCCGAGGGCCGACGGGAAGTACGTCGGCGGGGCCAGATCCTTCGGCACCGGCGCGGCGACGCCCGCCGCCACCGCGACACACACCAGCAGTCCGACCGCGACGCGCCGCATGGCTCACCCTCCGGGAGAGCCTATCAGGATACCACAGGTGGCAGGGGGGCAGGTAGTCCGCGCGTCGGGCGCGGCGGCGGATTCTGGCGGTTCTTGGCGAACCCGGCGAGCAAGGGCCACCGGTGGTTTGAACTGCCAGACATCTGAGGCCCTGGCGGGCCGATGCGGCGAACCCGATGTGAATGCATGTTCATATGCGTTCCGTTTTTGGGTTTGTCAAATCAAAGTTGAGGAATTCTCAAACATGGGAATTAGTGCGGGTGAGGTTCTTGGCGGTCGTCTGGAACCAACCCGCCCGGAAGCAGCTCCGCCACTGAGAGGAGATCTTTAGCGCCGTTCCGTTCTCGGTTTGTCCACGAGCCGAGACCGACGAGAGTGACTTCTTTTGCCGATCCGCGAAAGTTTCGAGAAAGTGTCCGGCGGGGGATTGATTTGCGGGTTGGCGTGCCGGTACAATTGTTCAAGATGCTGCTTCGGGGGTTCCACACCGCGAACAGGATCGCGTGGCGAAGGGGCCTCTTACTCGGACTTGGAGAGTCGGGCTACGAAGACAACGGCCACCTGACCCTTGCCCGCCTGCCCGCCAGGGCAGGAATATGGGGAGAGGGTGGACGGCGCAGCCGGCCAGGTGAGGGCCGAACCTCGGGGAACATTCCACCTGCCGGACGCCCGATCCGAATGCGGTTGATCCGTGTCCGTCGTGGTTTGTTAGCCCGCCGCGCCGGCACGGGGCGAACCGCCGAAGTGGTTGACCCCTTGCCGGCGCGGCGGACGAATCAGGCGATACACCACCCCGAAGTCTGCGCTAAAGGCGTTCGCCGAGCGGAACTCGCCGAAGAAGAAGTGACCCGTCCGGCTCGTCCATTCCGAACCAGTAGCTGACTCCGGGAGCCGCTATGATCACCGCGATGTTGTTGGCCGCCGGGTTGTCGCACGTCGTCCACTCGCGGATCGCCGAAGCCGTGCGACGGGCGGAGAAGGTGGAGATCGCGGTGGTGCTGAGCGAACCGCAGTGGCATTTGGTTCTGAAGGCGATCGGGGGATGGGAAACCTTGCCGCGACCCGTTCGGGTGCGACTGGCGACCGCGCTCGTCCCGGCCCTACACACAACGGCGTTCGTCCGCCCGACCAACACGGCGGACCTGATGGTCCCCTACCGACTGCAGACCGGAGAGTTAAAGCACATCGGGTTCGGGCTGCTCATCCGGCAAGATGTCTTCCTCTCGGGCGGGCGGGCGGCGTTCGCCATCTCCCGGCTGATCGGGGACGAAGACCTGCCCGTCCTCGACGGCGGGCTGACGGCCGGCGAGTGGAACAAGCGGGCGTTGGCCATTGAGGCGAAGGTGAAGGCGTTCGCCAAAGGTCCGGGAAAGCCGCCGAAGCCGCCGGTGGAAGTTCACCAGATTCGCTCCTGGAGCGCGCCGCACATCCACCCCGCCGTCAACGGGGTGCTGGCGACCCGCGGCCTTCTCGCCCCGTCGCGGGATGCGTGGCGAACGCTCAAGATCGTCTCGTTACTCGAAGAGCGGGAGGTCAGCGAATTCCTGAGCAACCCGAAATGGCCGCGCTTGCAAGAGATACTCGCGGATTGGAGTGATCGGGACTTTGAACCCCGCGCGCGGATGGCCAAGCGGCTGGTACCGTACCTGCGCGACACCACTCGCGTCGCCGTCGAGGACGCCGATAACTTGCTGCTGCCGAACCGCATCGCGAGTGGGGACCTGACGGCGTCCCCGGACCGAGTCTTCGAGGCCGGGCACGACGTGTTCCTGAAGGGCGGTCGGGCGGCCTTCGGGCTTAGTAGACTGCACCTAACAATGGTCGCTCAAGACCTGCACGGCGACCTGACCGTGGACGAGTGGAACAAGCGGGTCGAGCGCATCGAGAAGAGTGTTGAGAAATTCGTCGAGGAAAACAAGCCGGCGAAGAAATGACGGCCGCCGGGTGTCGAATCGGAAAGGTTTGGTGAACACTGGTTTCCGCCCGTCACCGCCGCCTACAATGCCTCGACGCTCGGTTCGGGGTGGTCCCGCCGGGCGCACGTCGTTCGATGTCGCAAGGAGCATGTCATGACGCTGGTTCGCGCGATGGCGGTGATGGCGGCGGTGGCTGGGGCGACCGTGGCGGCCGACGAGAAGCCGGCGTTCGACGCCGCCAAGCTGGTCGGCAACTGGAAGATCACCGAGGGGACGAAGGCCGGCGAGAAGTCGGACGCGGCCAAGCTGAAAAGCCCGGCCGTGTTCGCCAAGGACACCATCGACTTCAAGACCGAGGACGGCGCGTTCAAGTTCAAGTACGCCGCCGACGGCAAGGCCGACCCGGCGACCATCGACCTCGAAATCCTGGAGCCGGACGGGTTCAAGGGGGCCAAGGCGAAGGGCCTGCTGAAGCTGGACGGCGACACCCTGACGCTGGTGTACAACCCGGACGCCGAGGGCAAGCGGCCGGAGAAGTTCGAGAGCACCAAGGAGAACAAGTTCTTCCTGTTCGCCATGAAGAAGGAAAAGGCGGAGAAGTGAGGACGGCGGGAATCGAACGCCCGACGCCGGCCCCGCGATCCGTCGCGGGGCTTTTTTTCGCCCCGGCAGTTCCTAAACTCAGACGAGTTTGCACCCACCCCGCGCACCCACCACTCATGCCCACTGCGAAACTGGCCCTGGCCGACGGCACCGTGTACACCGGCCGCGCGTTCGGCGCGACCGCCGAGACCGTCGGCGAAGTCGTGTTCAACACGTCCATGACCGGCTACCAAGAGATCCTCACCGACCCCAGCTACAAGGGGCAGATCGTGACGATGACGTACCCGCTGGTCGGCAACTACGGCACCACCGCCGCCGACGCCGAGAGCATGGCCGTGCAGGTGGCCGGGTTCGTCGTGCGGGAGCTGTGCCGCGTGCCGAGCAACTTCCGCAGCCACCGCGACCTGGACACTTACCTGAAAGCCAGCCACGTCGTCGGCATCGAGGGCATCGACACCCGCGCGCTGGTGCGGCACATCCGCTCCGCCGGGGCGATGGCCGGCTGCCTGTCGGCGGTGGACCTGGACGACGCCAGCCTCGTGCGGAAGGCGGTCGCGCACGGCGGCATGGCCGGCCGCGACCTCGTGAAGGAGGTCGTCCCGGAGAAGGCGTTTGCCTGGACGCAGGGGTTCGACGAGTGGTCGCCGGGCGTGCTGCCGCTGCGGCCGGCGGACAAGCACGTCGTCGCCATCGACTACGGCATGAAGTGGAACATCCTCCGCTGCCTCGTACAGATCGGCTGCAAAGTCACGGTGTTGCCCGGCACCTGCACGGCGGACGACGTGCTGGCCCACGACCCGGACGGCGTGTTCCTGAGCAACGGCCCCGGCGACCCGGCGGCCCTGGACTATGCAGTGGACACGGTGAAGGGGTTGCTCGGCAAGAAGCCGGTGTTCGGCATCTGCCTGGGGCACCAGTTGCTCGGCCGGGCGTTCGGGGCGGACACGTTCAAGCTGAAGTTCGGCCACCGCGGGGCGAACCAGCCGGTGCTGAACAAGGCGACCGGCGCGGTCGAGATCACGACGCAGAACCACGGCTTCGCGGTAAACCCGGACTCCCTGCCGCCGGACGTGGAGGTGAGCCACGTCAACCTGAACGACGGCACCTGCGAGGGGCTGACTTGCACCTCGGTGCCGGCGTTCAGCGTGCAGTACCACCCGGAGGCCGCCGCCGGCCCGCACGACAGCAGCTACCTGTTCGAGCAGTTCAAGGCGATGATGGGGTGAGGGATCGGTTTGCCGCGACACGGAGGGGAGCGCGCCATGGTGGCGCGGGCGCCCCTGGCGCGCG
>JAYUFU010000121.1:0-7003 GCA_043738505.1 Fimbriiglobus sp.
CGGACTTCGCCATCCCCGTCCGTTCGCGGAGCGAACGACTACGATACAACCGGAAACTCGAAGCATCCCAAGGGATGACCCATGCCCGCCGCGCCCGTGTTCGTGCCGAACCACCCGCTGCTCAAGCACCACCTCGCCGCGCTGCGGGACAAGGCCACCCCGCCGCCCATGTTCCGCGCGCTGGTCTGCCATTTGTCGCAACTGCTCTTCTACGAGGCCGCCCGCGACCTGCGGCTGAAGCCCGTCACGGTCGAAACGCCGATGGCCGCGTGCCCCGCCGAGACGGTGGCCGACTGCGTCGGGCTGGTGCCGGTGCTGCGGGCCGGGCTGGGCATGGCCGACGCCATGCTGGAGATGCTGCCGGAGGCGTCGGTCTGGCACCTCGGCCTGTACCGCGACCACGCCACCCTGAAGCCGGTGACGTACTACAACAAGCTGCCCGCCAACCACGGGCTGGATGTCGGCTTCGTGCTGGACCCGATGCTGGCCACCGGCGGCAGCGCGAACGAGGCCATCCGCATCCTGAAGGCGGCCGGCGTGCCGCGGATCAAGTTCGTCGGCCTGATCGCCGCGCCGGAAGGGGTGGCGGCGGTGCAGGCGGCGCACCCGGACGTGCCGCTGTACCTGGCCGCCGTGGACGACCGCCTGAACGACATCGGGTACATCGTGCCCGGCCTGGGCGACGCCGGCGACCGCCAGTTCGGCACCACCTGTTGAGGGCGCGGCCTTCACACAACCTTCACATTGACGGCGGTGTTCCCGTCCGCTCACGCCCGTAGGATTTCCGGTGCCGCCGCTATTGTCGGCTCCCCGGAGTTTCGCCCAAATGCGCCTCGCTGTCCTCTCCTTGATGGTCGTCGCCGCGTTCCTGTCCGGGTGCGGCGGCGGGAAAACGGCCCCCGGCACCGAGGCGGCGGAGCTGCGCGGCCGGGGGGCCACGTTCGTCCAGCCGATCATGAAGTTCTGGACCGAGAAGTACGCCGATAAGACCGACGACGCGGTGCGAATCGACTACCAGGGCGTCGGGTCCGGCGGCGGCATCACCGCGATGACGAACAAGGAGGCCGACTTCGGCTGCTCGGACGCGCCGATGAACGCCAAGCAGCTCGCCGCCGCCAGGGAGAAGGGCGGGGACGTGGTGCATGTGCCGCTGGTGATGGGCGCGGTGGTGCCGCTGTACAACGTGCCCGGCGTGGACAAGCCGCTGGCGTTCACCGGGCCGGTGCTGGCCGACATCTTCCTCGGCAAGATCACCAACTGGAACGACCCGAAGTTGAAGGCGTTGAACCCCGGCGTCGCCCTGCCCGACCTGAAGCTCCAGCCGGTTTACCGCGACGACCCCAGCGGCACCACGTTCATTTTCGCCGACTACCTGTGCAAGGCCAGCCCGGAGTTCCGCAAGGAGATCGGCAAGCCGAGCAACGAGCCGACGTGGCCCAAAGGGGTGGGCACCCGCCAGCCGAAGAGCGACGGCGTGGCCGGGCACGTCGGCCGGTCGGTCGGGGCCATCGGGTACGTCGAACTGACCTACGCGCTGGACACCAAGGCGCAGTTCGGGAGCGTGCGGAACAAGGCCGGCAAGGACATCCTCGCCGACCTCGACGGCATCACCGCCGCCGCCGCCGCCGCGCTGGGGGTGAAGCAGACGGACGAGCCGTTCTCGCTGAACGAGCTGACGTACAGCCTGACCGACGCGGCCGGCGAGAAGTCGTACCCGATCGCCGGCATGAGCTACGCCCTGCTGTACCGGAAGCAGGCCGGGGACAAGGGCAAGGCGGTGGTCGCGTTCCTCAAGTGGGCGACCTCCGACGGCGGCCAGAAGATGGCCAAGATGCGGAACTTCGCGCCGCTGCCGGCCGACCTCCAGAAGCAGGTGGCGGACAAGCTGGCCGCGGTCGAGTTCGTACAGTGACCGCCGGCGAGCGGTACGCGCCGCGACTTCAGGGAAAGAATCTTGCCTTCACGCCGGAGGCGTGGCGGACTGTAGTCAGGGGTGAAACCCCTGGAAACCGTTTGAAAAGACGGCACCCACCCCGGAGGGGTGGCGGATGGTCCGGCACCCCTCCGGGGTGCGAGAAATTCAAGGTGTTTTGCCGACCAGGGGTTTCACCCCTGGCTACAGTCCGCCACGCCTCCGGCGTGAAGAGTCGGCGTGTCACCGCTCGCAGTTGGTCCCGTTCGTCCCGACGCACTCAGCCGACCCGCCATCCAGGCCCCCCATGACCCCGCCCGCCGCGCCCGTTCGCCCGCCCGCCCGGTGGCCGGAGGCGCTGTTCGCCCTCGCCACCCGGTCGGCCGGGCTGCTCATCCTGGCCGTCGTCCTCGGCCTCGTCGGGGTGCTGGTGGTGCAGTCGTGGCCGGCGCTGCGGGAGGCCGGGTCGAACGGCCTGTTCACGTCCGCCAGTTGGGTGCCCAAGCCGCGCGACGGCGAGCCGCAGCGGTTCGGCGCGCTGGCGTTCGTGTACGGCACCGTGGCCACGTCGGTCATCGCCATGCTGCTGGCCGTGCCGTTCGGCGTGGCGGCGGCGGCGTTCCTGTCCGAGATCGCCCCGCCGTGGCTCCGCAAGGCCGGCGCGTTCCTCATCGAACTGCTGGCGGCCATCCCCAGCGTCGTGTACGGGTTCTGGGGGCTGTTCTTCCTCGCCCCGCAGCTCCAGAAGCTGTTCGACCTGCTGGGCGGGCCGAACACCGGCGGCAACGGCATCCTGGCCGCCGGCGTCATCCTGGCCATCATGATCCTGCCGTACATCACGGCCATCAGCCTGGACGTGTGCCAGTCGGTGCCGCGGTCGTCGCGGGAGGGGGCGCTGGCCCTCGGCGCGACCCGCTGGCAGACCATCTGGAAGGTGGTGCTGCCGACCGCCCGGCCGGGCATCATCGCCGCCGCCTTCCTGGCCCTCGGCCGGGCGCTGGGCGAGACGATGGCCGTCACCATGCTGATCGGCAACCTGCCCATCATCGACGTGTCGATCTACGCCTCCGGCAACACCATCGCCAGCAAGCTGGCCAACTCCCTGAACGAGGCCGACGACCCGCAAGTGCGCGCGGCGCTGATCTCCCTGGCGCTGGTGCTGATGGCGGTGACGGCGGCATTCAACATCTTCGGCCGGATGCTGCTCACCCGCCTGACCCGCTCGCCGAAAGGGGGTGGCGCGGGCGACGGGACCGACGCCAGCCCGTCCGCCGACAAGCCCGAACTGCCGACCCCGCCGCCGCCCGGCCCGCCGCCGGTGAGCCACGCCCGCTTCTGGAACGGGGCCATGACGGGCGTGCTGTCGGCCGGCTTCCTGATCACCGTCGTGCCGCTGTTCCTCATCCTCGGCCTGATCGCCGTCCAGGGGATGTCCGCCATCGACGGCAAGCTGTTCACCGAGCGGGCGCGGCCGGAGCTGACCGAGGACCAGTTCGCCCAATACAAGGAGTGGAAGGCGGGCAAGGCCGAGTACCCGACGGACGACTTCGGCGACCCGGTGCGGCGCGGCGGCCTCGGCCACGCCATGCTCGGCAGCGCCGTCATGGTGCTGCTGGCCACCCTGCTGGCGGTGCCGGTCGGGCTGGCGGCGGCGGTCTACCTGGCGGAGTCGCGGAACTCGCGGACGGCGACGGCGGTGCGGTTCGTCACCGAGTTGCTCGGCGGGGTGCCGTCCATCGTCATCGGGCTGTTCGTGTACGTCGTCCTGGTGGCCCCGGCGTACCCGTGGCTGCGCGGCACCGACTTGCCGTTGAAGCCGTCGGCGTGGGCCGGCGCGGTGGCCCTGGCGATCATGATGATTCCGGTGGTGGTGCGGTCGGCCGAGGAGGCGATGAAGCTGGTGCCGGACTCGCTGCGGCAGGCCAGCTACGCGCTCGGCGCGAACCGCATGCAGACGACCCTGCGGATCATCCTGCCCGCCGCGCTGCCGGCCGTCGTCACCGGCATCTTCCTGGCCGTCGGCCGCATCGCCGGCGAGACGGCCCCGCTGTTGTGGGCGGCCGGCCAGTTCGACCGCTGGCCGACCTCGCTGGCCAACGACACGCCGTTCCTGCCGGGTTACATCTACAACTACTCCCGCTCCGACAAGGCCGACCTCCGCGAGCAGGCGTGGGGCGCGACGGTGGTGCTGCTGACGGTGGTCATGCTGGTGAACGTCGGCATCCGGCTGCTGGCCGGCAAGCGCGTCGTCGCCGCCGCGCGAGCGGACTGAGCGGCAGTGGCCAGTAGCCAGTGACCAGTGACCAGAGAAGTCCAAGAAGACAGCGGTTAGACCGCAGAATATCGAAGGCAGCCGAGAGGACGGCGAGTCGAAGGCGAAAAGCCTGTTCGCCCGGTTGCGGCGGACGGGCGTACCTCTTTGTCTTTTCTGATCACTGGTCACCGACCACCGGCCACTGTTGCCCCATGTTCCTCCGCCTGTTCGTCACATACCTGGTGCTGGTGCTGCTGGCGGTGGCCGCCGTCGGGCTGGTCGTCCTCCGTCGGGCCGACGGGCCGGCGCTGTTCTTCGACCTGGCCGGCGACGTGATCGTCGCCGCCGTCGCCGTCACCGTCGTGGCCGTCCTGCCGGCGTACCTGCTGGCCCGCCGCCTCACCCGCCCGCTGAAGGAGCTGACCGACGGCACCCGCCGCATCGCCCACGGCGACTTCGCCCACAAGATCCCCGTCGCCGGGTCCGGCGAGCTGACGCAACTGGCCCGCACGTTCAACGGCATGACCGACCGGCTGGCCGCCACCTTCGCGCAACTGGCCCGCGACCGCGAGCAACTGCGGGCCATCCTGTCCGGCATGGTCGAAGGGGTGGTGGCCATCGACCCCCAGCAGCGGGTGCTGTTCGCCAACGACCGCGCCGGCCAGCTCCTCGACTTCACCCCGGCGCTGGCCGTCGGCCGCAAGCTGTGGGAAGTCACCCGCCAGCGGGCGGTGCGGGAGATCGTCGAGCGGGCGCTGGCCACCGGCGACCCGCAGCGGCAGGAACTCGACTGGCGGGGCAGCGCCGAGAAGTACATCGCCGTGTACGTCTCCCGCCTGCCGGGGCCGGACTCGCCCGGCGCGGTGATGGTGCTGCACGACACCACCGACCTCCGCCGGCTGGAGCGGATGCGGCAAGACTTCGTCGCCAACGTGTCGCACGAGCTGAAGACGCCGCTGGCCAACATCAAGTCGAGCGTCGAAGTGCTGATGGACGGGGCCGTCGAGGACGCCGCCATTCGCGGCAACTTCCTGAGCGAGATCGCCGAGCAGGCCGACCGCCAGCAGATGCTCATCGAGGACTTGCTCAGCCTGGCCCGCATCGAATCGACCGAGAACGGACTGGCGTTCGAGGCGGTGGTCGTGGAGGACGCCGTCCACGCCTGCCTGGACCGCCACCGCACCCGCGCCGAGGCCAAGGGGCAGACGCTCGACGGGGTGGCGCTGGCCGGCAGCTCGCCGGCGCTGGCCGTGTGGGCGGACGAAGAGGGGCTGGCGCAACTCCTCGACAACCTGGTGGACAACGCCATCAAGTACACCCCGCCCGACGGCCGCATCACGGTGCGGTGGAAGGCGGACGAGTCGTCGGTACTGCTGGAAGTCGAGGACACCGGCCTGGGCATCCCGGAGCGGGACCAGCCGCGCGTGTTCGAGCGGTTCTACCGGGTGGACAAGGCCCGCAGCCGGGGGATGGGCGGCACCGGCCTGGGGCTGGCCATCGTCAAGCACCTGGCGCAAGCCATGCTCGGCGGGGTGGAGGTGACGAGCCGGGTGGACGTGGGGTCCACCTTCCGGGTGACGCTCCCCCGCGCCGCCGCGCCGGGGTGAGGGGAAGGGGGCTGACACTCTGGCTCCCCTCTCCCCAGTTCCCGCGAAGCGCGAAACGTCCGAGGGAGAGGGGTTGGGGGTGAGGGCCGAACCCGCGACGTCACCGGAATCCGTCGCCGCACCCGGCCGGAGTTTTCGCTTGAGCGAGCTGAACGATGCGGCGACGATACTACAAAACGAACCGGCCGATCTGCCGGGAAATTCCGAGTTCGGCGGCAGGAGGGCGAAGCGGATGGAGCGCGTCGAGGCGTCTTACCAAGCAGGCGTCGCGGAGGCCGAGCGCGACATCGCCGCCGGCCAGCCCCGGCTACGGTATGGCGCTCGCGGGGCGTGGGGCGACGACTTGGCGCGGACGCTCCAGGCGAGATTCGGCGTCGAGTTGATCGTGCTGAGTTGCTTGACCGATGCCACGTCGTCCTCGTTCGTGGCCGGCTACAACGCCACCGTCGAGGCCCACGTGGATGGCCTGCATGGGCCTGGGTCGGTGGCGGCGGTGTATGCGGATATTCAGCGCCGCCGCAAAGAGGGTTACGACGCTTGGGTGGCGTCCGAAAAGCTCGCCGAACCCGGCGCGGCACCTGCCCCGCCGCGCGTGTAGACGTTTCGAGGCGCGTCGCGCGAAGTGAGGGGCGGTCGTTTTCCCCCAGAGCGGGCTTCGGGCTGGCGTATCGCCTTGTTCGCCCGCCGCGCGAGCAAGGGCCAAACCGCCGAGGCGCGCGGACGTGGACCGTGGCACCGCGTCGGCCAACGGCCCTTGCTGGCGCGGCGGGCGAACAAGAACACCGCCCCACCAGCCCGCTCGCGCCGCCGGTTCGCAGTTTTCAGAACCCCACCCCCCGGCCCCCTCCCCGTTCCTGAGAGGGGGTGTTCAAAACGGCATCGCGGCTGATGTTCCGCCGAGGGATTTCAATCACCAACGGGGTTCAGCAGTGACGATTCCCGCTTGAACACCCCCTCTCCATTCATGGGGAGGGGGCCGGGGGGTGGGGTCTCCACTCGAACTCCCCTCCCGGAGTCGGCAAGAAAAGCGCGGGGCGGATTTGACATTTGTTCATGCCATGCGTATGCTGGTGTGGACACCCGCACCCGTGAGGAACTGCCATGGTCGCCGCCGTCAACCGCCTTGCTGTGGACCCCGAACCGCCGCTGCCGCGCGACCCGCAGGCGCGGCGGGACCACCTGTCGGACGCCGTCATGAAGGCCGTGTCGGCCGCCGCCCGGCTGCTCGAC
>JAYUFU010000122.1:0-49566 GCA_043738505.1 Fimbriiglobus sp.
CCGGTCAGTTGCCGGAACGTGCCCGGACTCCGGCGGAGGCGGCTGGTGTGGCTCATCCCGATATCGTAGCGCCAAACCCGCTATCGTGCAGCGACTCTATTTCTGTCAACGGTGTTGACAGTTTTGCCGGCGAGAGGACGACTCGCTCGAACCGGGCACCGTCGAGTTGCCGTTGCAGGTCGCGCGATGTCCACTTCTCGCGGGTCGCCATCCGGAGGTAGAACTCCCGCTCCTCGTCCCGTTTGCACCGGCTGAGGATCATCAAGTTGTGCGTCCACGGCAATTCTCTCAGCAGTGCTGAGAGAATTGGGGACGCCGAGTACGTCTCGTAGAACTGCCGCATCCGCCACAGGTTCTTGTTGGAGAACCCGGTGACGTTCGGCTGCGCTTTGCGGATGTGCGCGGCCAGTTGCTCGACGGTGCCGTCGCCCCACTCGCCGGCCGCGATTTTCCGGCTCAGGTGTTCGCCGATCCGCCAGTACAGGTCGATGAGCGTGGCGTTCACCGCCGCCACCGCCAGGGTGCGGGCGGCGCGGATCATCTCCACGACCGCGTCGAAGTCGGTCGTCAGGGCGACCACGACCGGAGCCTTCGCGGACGGTTTGCGCTTCGCCATGTTCGATCTCCCGGATGCGTCACGTCAGAATGTACTCGACGGCGTGGGCCTCGGTCAAAGTCGGTATGTCGAGGCGGTCGAACATGCGGTTCCAGGCGGACTCCGGGACCACCTTCGCGCGGCCCTTGTTCCGTCGGCGGACCTCCGGTATGGACGGTTCCACGTACACGATCTTGATCCGCGCGCCGTAGTCGGCGGCGATGTGGATGAGCTTGTCGCGCAAGATTCTCGTGATGCTGGTCGCGTTCCAGATGAAGTCCTGCCGCTTGCGAAGCAGCTCCTTCGCGCGTTCGTAAGCCAGCGCGATGACCGGCGCTTGGTCGTCGGTCGGCGTCACGCCCAACTCGTCCCGGATGTCGTCCAGCGACACCACCGCGCGGCCGTGCGCGTTCGCCGCGATCCAGGTGCTTTTGCCGCCGCCGGGCAGCCCGGCCATCATCGTCACTTCGCACTTGGTGTCGTCGAACAGGTGCAGCGTCGGGTGGGCGTTCTCGGTGCGGAAGTAGGTGAACCGGCTGTGGTCGTTGGCGAACGGGTACGGCCCGTCCCACACCTGTTGCTCGCGGCAGAAGTCGGGGAACAGGGCGATCTTGTCGGCGGAGTCGGTCGGCTCCGAGACGATTCGCCCGCGATGGTCGGCGTCGGCGAGGATGGTGAGCAGGTCGTACCGGGTCGTGAACGACGGCCGGAGGACGGCCCGCACGAGGTCGGGTTTGTTCAGGAATTGCACCGGCAGGCCGTGCCAGCGGACGAGCGCGAGAATCGCCTCGCGGGTGTGGAACGGCGTCCCGTCCGGCCCGAACGCCGGATCTTCGGCCAGGATGCGGCGGGCCTTGTACACGCCCCGCACCGAGTGATTCGGCGATTTGATGCGGCCGTCCTCGTCCACAACCGTGCATTCGGGCTTGGCGATGTCGTGCAGCAGCGCGCCGGCGAAGACGATATTGCGATCCGCTTCGCTCAACGCGCGGAACGCCGACAATGTGGACAGCACCTTCAGCACCATGCCGAGGTGCGTCCACACGTCGCCCTCGGCGTGGTACGTCGGGTCTTGCGGCGTCTCCTTCAGTAGGTGCAGCCGCGCGAACCGGTCCCACAGCGCGGGCAGGTCCACGCGCCAGCCGGGCGGCTTCGGACACAGGGGGCAAGTCCACATGGCAATCACGTGTTCCCTGTCATTGGCAATTGCTGCCCCGACAGAAATTCCGGCGAAGCGTGGAAGTCGGTTCCGAACGCCGGAACCCACAGTAAAGTTGGTCGAGATTGTTATGGTGTGGGCAACGGGGTTTCGCAACCCGTTGCGCGGATACGCTCAATCGCTTCCGCGACGGCGGTTCGGACTCGTTCGTCGGCGTCGCCGCCGAACTTGGCCAATGTCGGGACGGCAGCGACCGCAACACGCCCGAGTTCGCCCAACATGCGGGCCGCCGCTTGCCGCACGAGCGGGTGCGGATTCGACAGTACCTCCACGAGAGGCGCGACCGACCCCAACCGCGGGACGAGTTGGTCCAACCCGCTGGTCTTCCAAACGAACAGTTGAAGGAGGTTGCGGGGGATCAACACTTCAAGGGGATCGCCCAACCTGGGAACCGGACCTCGCGTATCGAACATCGTCGCCCACAACTCTGGGTCGCGGACCCAGGCGGCGCGATGGTCATTCCGATCCTCCAGCCAGTCGGCGAATGCCAACCGCCGGAGGTCGTTTCCAGGTTCGTCTCGGATCGCGCACAGGAAGGCTACCTCATCCGTCATAGGTAATACCCCTCGGGAATGACCGTTCGTTCACAGCGTCACCACGCTCCGCTCGCGGATGGACTTCTCGCACGCCTCGATCATCTTCTGGGCGGTGATCGCGTCGGCCATCGTGCTGAGCGGCTGCCCGCCGAGCCGCAGGCAGTCCACGAGGAAATGCTTCACCTCGTTCATGACGCTGCCCTGGTACGCCGTGTACGTTTGACCGTGCACGAGGCCGGGCTTGATCTCCACGTGATCGCGGTAGCTGTACCGGGTGCTGCCGGCGGTGCCGATCACCTTCACCATCACCGTCCACGGGTCGGCCGCGTGGTCGTCGGCGGCGAAGCTGGCGCAGAAGTGGGCCAGCGCGCCGTTGGCCAGCCGCATCTGCACCATGCCGATGTCTTCCTCCGTGTACTCCCGGTAGTGCAGCGTCGCCTTCATGGCGCACAGTTCGACCGGCGCGCCGACCAGATACAGCAGGATGTACGAGTGGTGCGTGAGGATTTGCCGGACGACGCCGGGGTAGCGCTTCGCCACCTCTTCCGGGTGGTGGATGTTATACATCACATACGCCGACACGATCTTGCCGAGGTCGCCATTCTCCACCAACTCGCGGGTGCGGATCATGCTGCCTTCGTAGATGTAGTTGTGCCCCGGCATACAGATGAAGCCCTTCGCGTCCGCCGTCGCCTTCATCTGTTGGATCTCGTCCACGCTCACGCCGACCGGCTTCTCCACCAGCACATGCTTGCCGGCATGCAGGGCCAGTTGCGTGTATTCGAGGTGCGTCTCCAGGTTGGTCAGCACGAACACGGCGTCGATGGCCGGATCGTTCACCAACTCGGCGGGAGTGGCGTAGGTGCGGCAACCGAACTGCGCGGCCCGCTCGTTCGCCCGATCCTGGCTGCGGTTCCACAGGCCGACGAGCTTCGCGCCGGGCACCTTCTTCACCGCCGCCGCGTGCAGGATGGCGATGTCGCCGGCCCCGATGAACCCGACGCCGATGCTGTCCTTGGTGATCTTCGCCACGGGTGAACTCCGAGAGGGGGTTTGGCAGCGCGTTGTACGCCGGCGGGCGCGCGGAAGCAACCCGCCGGCGCGGTAGAATGGGGACACCCCCGGAGGCCGACCATGACGACCGCGAACGGCACCCACCCGACCCCGCCGTCGATCTTCCGCGACCCGACCGACCCGCCGGACCAGCAGTACCTGCCCGACTGCTGGGCACCGCTGCTGGCGGACGAGCGCTGGCTGAACGAGCAGTACAACCTCGGTGCGTTCGAGGCGTACCGGGGCGAGTACGTCGCGGCGGTCGAGCGAAAACTGCTCGGCCACGGCAGGAGTTTGCGAGAACTCCGCGAGCGTCTCGAGCGGGAGACCGGCTTCCCGGCGAGTCGCATCGCCACGGTATATGTGGACGAACCTTTCTTCACGGAGTGAGCCGTGGCCCGGGTCACCCTTCTGACACTGATCGAGCACGGCATTCCGTATCGCTGGGCAGCGGATCGATCCGGAGTTCCGCTGAGCATCCCGGCGTACCGCCTCCGGTTGCAGTTGGTCGCCGTTCCGCCGGACGCCGACCCCGATGAGCCGCCGCCGCGCACGTCCGACGCGCGGCGGCGGATCGATGCCGTGGTGGATACCGGAGCGCCGCTCACCACGTTCGGCCACGAGCGTTGGTCCCCGTTCGCCACCGACATCCGCTGGTTAGACCAACCGTCCACGGCGACCGGCCAACCCCGCCGCTTGACGCTGTTGGGTGGCAGGTGGACGTATCGGCTTGCCCAGGTTCGACTCGGGGCGACAGACGACCAAAACCGCTGGCTGCCGGCGGTGTGGACGCCAACGCTATGTCTGGATGCCAATCCCGCGACAGACAACCTCGCCCTGCTCGGTCTGCGGACGCCGCTGCTGGACCGCCGGCGGCTGCGGCACAGCGGCAACACTCCGGACGACCTGCCGATTTGGTGGCTGGAGGATGACACCCCGTGAAGATCGACGAACGAGTCTTGTGCATCCCGGCGGCGCACGTCCACGCCGTGGGTACGTTCACCGGCTTCCGCCCGGCTGACGAGGCGTATCGCGCCGCGCTGCTGAACCCGGCGGTGTTCACCTACCAGCCGCGCTCGACGTGCGAGACCGATCCTGCCTTCCTCCAACTCATCCCGTATGTCGTGCTGACCTGTGGCGACCTCGTTTTCCACTACCGGCGGGGCGCGGGCGGCACCGAGGCGCGGCTGCGGGCGAAGCGGTCGGTCGGCATCGGCGGGCACATCAACGACGCCGACGCCGGGGCGCCCGACCCTTATTACGCGGGGATGATGCGCGAGTTGACGGAAGAAGTGGACATCGCGAGCAACTACGAGCAGCAGTTTCGCGGCTTCATCTTCGATCCCAGCACGCCGGTCGGCGAAGTCCACTTGGGCGTCGTGTTTTGCTTCGAGCTGGAAGTCGCCACCGCCACCGCGCGGGAGGCCGGCATCGCCGACGGCGGGTTCGCCCCCTTCGCACAGTTGCGGGCCGACGCCGCCGAGTTCGAAACGTGGTCGCAACTGGTGCTGGCGGCACTGGGGTGAGTGCCGCGCCGGCCCGTCATTCCGCTGGTCCGAGGAATTTCGGCCCGTTGAAGTGGATCATGTGATCGGCCGTTTCCGCGATCCACACTTCGGTATCCCAGGCCACGTCGCCGACGTGCTTTTTGAACTCCTTCAGCGACGCGAACGCGGAGACGTACACCCGGCGCAGGGGACAGTTCTTCAATACGCTTTCGAGTTCCTGCCGCCGCTTCGCGGACACGGGGCCGTGACTGGAAACCGCCTCGACGAGAATCAACCAGCCCCGCGTTTCCAAGTGGAACAGCATGTCGGGAAGCTTGTCATGGAGGGAGTAAGGCACTCCGGCCGCGGCGAGACCGTCCACATCGGCAAAGGCGTCCTTCTTCGCCGTGTCCCCGACGTAGAGAACCTTCGCGTCGGGGACGAAGCGGGCATGAAACGACGACAGCACGAGGACTTGGAGTTCGTTATGTCGCCCTGCCGACAGGCCGAGTTTCAACCCGTCGGGCAGTACCACTTCGACGCGGCTCTGCTGCCGTTCGCGGCGATACGTCTCCGCGAGTCCAGGCTGGGTGGCCAGAAAGCCGGCGACGACGCCAGCAGACGCGACCGTTCCGGACACCCGGACTACCGCGAGTGCGGCGTCGGTCAGGGCGTAGCACGTCAGGCCGGAATTGGTCGGACGAGTCGGGTCGTCGGGATTCCGATCCACGATCCGCGCCTGTTCGAACTGATGAAGCACCCGACGACGGATCGACTCGCGGCTGTTCTCGGCGTACCGTTTGCGATACCGCTTCCCGATGAAGGTCAGCATGTCGTGGACGCGGAGACGCGGTTTTTCGGCCGCCGCCCAGTCGTCGGCGGGACCGAGGTGGGCCAGCGCGAGTAACGAATACCCTGCCGGTGCGTTCTGCTGCTGGACGGGCAGTTCGAGGGCGCGGAGGAGCAACTGCGCCTGGGCCAGTTTCGTTCGAGGTGTGGCCATCAGAAGAGTTCCAACTGCTTGTACCGCCGCTTCGGTTTGACGGGGGCGGCGTCCGCCAAGCACTTCATGACGGCGAGCGCAACCGCTTTCGCAAGCAGCGGCGGAACGGCGTTCCCGACCTGATTGAATTGGCTCCCCTCACTGCCCGCGAACTGAAACCAGTCGGGGAAGCTCTGGAGCCTTGCACCCTCCCGGACGGTCAGCCGCCGCCGCCGGCCGTCGGGGAGGCGGAGGCGGAGCATGTCGCCGGTGGCCCCGTTCAAGTTCCGACAGGTGACGGTTCGCGCCGGCCGATCCGAGTGGAGGTCGCGCGGGCGAACGCACTTCGACTTCGCCTCGTAGCGGGCGACGTACTCGTCCATGCTCGCCGTCAGGAACTTGGCGTCCGGCGGGATGTGCCCGGCGAAATCGCCCAGCGCCTCACCCGCCGTCACCGGCTTCCCCGCGTGCGTCGGAACCGGAAACTCGAAGTGGCCCGGATGCCCGACGACGAACAGGCGCTCGCGGTTCTGCGGGACGCCGAATTCGGCGGCGTGAAGCAGTTTCCAATCGACCACGTAGCCGAGGTTTTCGAGCCGCGTTTGGATGCCCTCGAAGTAGTCGCGGCTTTTGTAGAACATGCCGCGCACGTTTTCGACGACCACGACTTTCGGCTTGTACCGTTCGACCGCCGAGAGGAAGGCCGGGAAACCGTCTCGCTTGTCCGCGCGGCCGCCTTGATTGCCGCTCACGGAGAATGGCTGACACGGCGGCCCGCCGACGATCACGCTCGCCCCGTTCGTCAATTCCGCGCCCGGCTCCAACGTGACTTGATGGCAAGGCGAACCCAGATTGCTTCGGTACGTTCGGCAGGCATCGGCGTCCGACTCGAAACCCACCGTCAGGAAGCCGGCGCTCTCGAACCCGAGGGCCAAGCCGCCGCAGCCGGCGAACAAATCCACGGCCACAACGGTCCCCCTCTGCTCCGGTCGGGGGAGTTCGTGGGAAAGGGTCGTGGCGAAATTCGAGACCGTGTTGGACATGGTGACAGTATCGGACATTTCACCGGACGAAACCAACTGGAAGCTCGCCGTCCGACCGGATCCGCTCCGGTCGGTCGCCCCCGTCGCAGAACTGGTTGCCGACGCCGCCGAGTTCGAAACGTGGTCGCAACTGGTGCTGGCGGCGTTATGATAACCGGGAAGCACCGCCTCCCAGGTTCCCCGCCATGAGTTCGCTGCACGACCGCATCGCCCAGTTCCGCAAGATGGCCACCGACGACCCGGACAACGAACTCGGCCACTTCCGCCTCGGCCAACTGCTGATGGAGGACGGCCAGTTCGCCGACGCCGTCGCCAGCTTCCGCCGCACGCTGGAGATCATGCCGCAGTTCTCGAAGGTGTACCAGTTGCTGGGCGACTGCCAGACGAAGCTCGGCGACACGGCGGCGGCCGTCGAAATCCTGACCGCCGGCTGGAAGGTGGCCGACGAGCGGGGCGACAAGATGCCCCGCGACGCCATGGCCCAGGCGCTCGCCAAGCTCGGCGCGCCGATCCCCGTCGCCGCCGCGGCGGGCGTGGCCGACGGCCCGGACACCGGCTTCCGCTGCGCCCGCCCCGGCTGCCCCAGCGGGAAGGCCGCCAAGCCGCTCGACAAGGCCCCCATCGACGGGCCGGACGGCGTCCGCATCGGGGAAACGATCTGCGCCGACTGCTGGTCCGGCTGGGTGAAGGATCAAAGCATCAAGGTGGTGAACGAACTGCGGCTCGACCTGAGTTCCGAGTTCGGCCAGTCCGAGTACGACAAGCACATGCGCGGGTACTTCGGCTTCGAAGACGGGGTGTGACAAACCAAATGCCCCACGTCCTCGTCCAGTTCGGCGTCAGCGGGTTCGTCGGCCGGTTCCGGTCGGATGCCGGCCCCGTCGCGCGCGGCGAACGGGTCGTCGTTCGGTCGCCGCGCGGCCTCGAACTCGGCACGGCGCTGGGCGACCTCGCCAGCCGCTTCGCCAGTCAACTCGACGAGTCCGCCGGCGGCGAACTGCTCCGCCCCGCGACGGACGCCGACCTCCTCGACGCCGACGCGGCCCGCGCGCTGGGGCGTCAGTTGCTCGACACCGCCGACGGCTTCGGCCACCCGGCCGCGTTCCTCGACGCCGAAGTCACCCTCGACCGGCGCGGGGCGGTGCTTCACGTCCTGCCGTGGGGCGAGTGCCACCTCGACCCGCTGCTCGCGGAGCTGTCCGACCGCTTCGGCCTGGCGGTGCGGCTAATGGACCTCCGGGGCACGCCGACGGTGTCCGATCCGCCCGAACCGAAGACCAGTTGCGGCCCCGACTGCGGCACGAAGGACTGTAGTTCCGGCGGTTGCGGCACGGACAAAGGCGGCTGTTCGACCGGCAGTTGCTCGAAGGGGAGCGTGAAATCGGCCGGCGAACTGACCGCGTATTTCGCCGACCTTCGCCGACAGATGGAGGCGTCCGGCCGCGTCTCACTGGGGTGAATCCCGCCCCTCACCATTTCGTGTGCTATGCTTGGGCGCGCGATTTTGCGCGGCGGGTGAATGGCCATGCGAAAGTCGATCACCGTGATGGCGTTCCTCACGATCATCACCGGCGCACTGGCCGGCAGCAAGCAGACCGACGCCGAGATCCTGACCCGCATCGGCCGCATGACGGCCAAGAGGGTGCAGGCGGTGATGCCCGACACGTCCGCTCTGGCCGGGCCACTGGTCGCCCTGACCCCGCCGGACATGATGCCCGTCGCCGACCGCGTCCGCGTCCGCATCAAGACCGAAAAGATCATGGACGGGGCGACCGTCACCGTCACTGCGACCACCACCGCCGGCGATGTCACCGTCACCCTGCGGGGCGAAGTGTCTGCCGCCCAGCGGCTGAAGGCGGTCGAACTGGCGCAGACCACCACCGGCGTCACCGGCGTCGTCAACGAACTGAGCGAGCCGGCGAAGTGACCCCGCAGGCGGGGGCAATTTGCCGTCACTTTTTCTCCGGCACGCTCGCCATCTTCCGCTCGACGGCGACCAGCGACTTAACCGCTACTGCAAATATTGTCTACAAATGTATCAATCGATATTCCCTAAACGCCTCATCGTCAAAGATCGCTGTTTTGTCGGTGTGGCTGACGGCGACGAACCTCCTTGCACGAGTCAAGGCTACCCAGGCAGCCTGGATCGCACCCTTGTCCGGCTTTGGCGGCGTCAAAATCCGATGGCAGCTCGGCAGGAAAACGGCATCGAACTCCAGACCAACGATGCTGTCGTAGTCGGTGATTATTATCTTTTCCTCACATTCACGCACGTCCTCTCCGATGGCCCACCGGGATCGAATGTCGCAGGATTTCAGCTCTTCGATCACAGACTCCGACCACTCTTTACTGATGTTGGGTGGAGTCACGATCGCGATCGACCAGTTCTTACGGCGGACCTTTGTGATTCGGGCGACCAGCCACTCCACCTCCTGAGCAGGGTCTGCGCAAGCCACTACTTCCGGGGTCACTCCATCTCCAGATGCCCAGCGGCGGGGTTCTTTTAACTCTCGCAGGCCTGTCAGGCTGCGATAGATATCGAGGAAGCGGTACACAGCTTTCGACCAACGGTAGCTCGTGTTGAGTCGGAATATCTTTGACGACTCAATCTGAATCCCAGCATCCTCCCAAGCTACAAGTCCTCCGTCACTCGAAACCTTCTGTTCCAAGTCGCCAACAATTGTCACGCTTCGAACAGGCGGTTGCGACAACTCCACAAGCAATCGCAGCACCAACGGGTGATAGTACTGGGCCTCGTCAATGACAGTGTGGGAATACTGCCGGAGCGGGCGGTGCTTCTCAAGTTCCGAGGAGGCACCTTGAGTCAGGATGTGTATCATCCAGAGCAGTAAATACCGGTCGAACTGAGACAAGCGGCGGCCCTTGAGTCGTTCACAGACCTCGCTGGAGAATCGCTCGGCCAATGCGGGGTCAAATTGGGCGGCGACGGCATCAAAAACCACTTGCGATCCGTAGAACTCAGAAAGTAGAGCGGGATAGTCGGAAGGGAGTCGCCCGACCAATCGGCTCCTCAGCGTGGATACAGCCTCACGGGCCTTTGAAATCACCGGACGCATTTTTTCATACGATCGAGCGTCCGAAGATTTGCCAGCATTGCGAGGTCTCCCTTTGGCCGGCCGTCTCGATGGCTTGCTCTGCTTAATGATGTCAGTGACTTCCTCAGCCAAGCGGTCCAGGCTGCTACGAATGGCCTCGACTGCCGTTTCGATCCCCTTGATTGTACCTACGGCTATCGATGTAAGATCGAGTTGAGGTGAGAGCGGGTGCCCGACGAAAGTATCCTTGATGTGCGACACAACTTCTTGGAGGTCGGCGGCCGACTCTTCGGCCCTAGGATTGTAGAAGTGTCCGTCTTTGAACCGTCCCGTGAGGAAGGTGTTCAACAACACCTCGGTCAGGCCGGTCCAACGCCCGGCCGGGCTGTCGGTGCCGCCCTGCTTCACTCGCCGGATCTCTTCCGACTCTCCTTTGATCTGGTATTGGCCTTTTTCCTTTCCGATGGGTACGTAATCCCTTAGCGTGCGGGCAACCCAATCCTCGATGTGGTACACTGGTACGCGGTCGAACCGTAGGTTTTGAAGGCACTGTTGAAGGTATGGGACGAGATGTTCCTTCCACACCACGACGTGCATGGTCTCTTGGGTGAAAAAATCTGGCGGAGTGCCTGGGACTTCGACCGCCAATTGCTCCTTCTGCTGAAGCAACAAGTATGGGATCCTGTGTAGAGCAACCGTGGTCTTCCCTACCCCCGGCCCACCGGTGAGGATGTACGTCCCAGCCATTGGCCCGCGGATCTGATCGTCCTGATCAAGATCGCGCAATTCGACGATGTCCTTGAGTCCGAACGCTGGGGCGCTTTCGCCTCCTTCAGTAGTTTGTTCCTCTGTAAAATCTTCGCCAGTGGTGTCCGGTTGGGCTGGAGCGTCGGCACCTTGGACTTGGTAGTTCTTTAGATGGCCATTTGCAAATTGGTAACGCACCCACGGCCCTACGGGCCGTAGGGTTTCCTTTCCCGGCCGTCCGTACCGGAGTTGTTCCGGGAAGGTTCCGTGCTGTTCGAGGTGGTCACGGGTCAGTGTGCTGACCCGACCGACCCAGTGAGTCCAGTGGACAACCTGATCTGTGACGAACGTTGCTGCGATCGGAGCCCGACAGACGTACCAGGTCTCGTGTTCATCAGCGTCAAACTCGACGCAGACGCTGTCGCAGAACCACTCCCGCTGTATGGCTTGGCCGGCTGCCAATCCAGACCCGATGATTTTCTCAAGCAGATCCTGCTGGGGGTTTGACGAGTCACAAATCTTCGCCGGGGAGAAGAGTTCGAGGCTGGAAGATGCGGAGCCCCGTCGTTCCTCGATCTTCTCCCTGAGTGTTTGGACTTTCTGTTCGGCTTCGGCGGTGACCGTTTTGTTCGTGAGCCAGGACATGGGCTGCTCTTCCTGTGTGAAAGTGTCTGCACGGGCATCGGCCGAAGTGCGCTCCGAAGAGAGAGACAATTCGGCACGCAATTCCATTGTACGATTCGCGATCCGTGCGGCTCTGCCCTTCCACCATAAAAGTCGGATGTCCGTCCGAGCGCATCGGTCAGCCAGGCGAACCCAGACCCTCCTTGTTCAACTCCGGGTTCATGAGTGCGTCGAAATTCCCCACCGGGTCGGTTGGTGAACACGCGGGCCGGGTCGATCACCTGTTACTTGGCCACACAATCCAGCCCAACGACCGCCCGCCGCCCCCGTCCGCCCCGCGATTTCCCGATGCCGGTGACGCTTGACACGGCCCGGCGGTTGTGTATTCGGAGTAGCATCGGAGTACGTCGTCGGGGTGCCGTCGGCGGGGTCCGGTTCCACACGCCCGAACCGCTATTCGAGAATCGAAGGAGTGCCGTCATGGCCCACATCGTCACCGCCAGCTGCAACGACTGCAAGTACACCGACTGCTGCGTCGTCTGCCCGGTCGAGTGCTTCTACCAAGACGAGATGATGCTGTACATCGACCCGGTGGACTGCATCGACTGCGAGGCGTGCGTGCCGGAGTGCCCGGTCGAGGCCATCTACGCCGAGGCCGACACGCCGAGCCAGTGGACCAGCTACATCCAGCTCAACACCGACCGCGCGGCCGTCCTGAAGGGGGCCGGCGGGGACGCCCACATCACCGAGAAGATGGACCCGAAGGAAGGCCCCGGCTGCAAGAAGAAGTGACGCCGGCGCAGCGTTGCGGTTAACCACAGAGGCCCAGAGACACCGAGAAAACAAAGTCGAGAGATCGAAGACAGAGTCTGTCTATGATTTTTCTCGTCTTGTTTTCTCGGTGTCTCTGGGCCTCTGTGGTTAACTCTTCTCTTCTCCTGAGCAGCTCATGACCGGCATCCTGCTGATCCAACTCGGCACCCCGGACGCGCCGACCGCCAAGGCGCTCCGGCCGTACCTGCGGCAGTTCCTGTCCGACCCCCGCGTGGTCGAGACCAAACCCGCCACCAAGGAATACTTCACCGCCGGGCCGGAGCGCAAGGCCCGGCGGAGCGTCCCCGGCTGGCTGTGGAAGACGCTGCTGAAGGGCGTCATCGTGCCGTTCCGCTCGCCGGCGTCGGCGAAGAAGTACGCCCGCATCTGGGACGCGGACACCGGCTCGCCGCTCATGCACTGGACGAAGCGGCAGACGGCACTGTTGACGGAACGGTTCTCGAACCACCCGCTCGGGTTCGGCATGATGGTCGGCAACCCGTCGGTGGACGTGGCGGTGCGGGAGCTGCTGAACCGAGGCGCGGACCGCATCGTCGCCGTGCCGATGTTCCCGCAGTATTCGTCCACCACGTCCGCCAGCGCGACCGACTGCCTGTTCAAGGCGCTGCTCAAGGTCCGCGTCGTCCCCGCCGTCCGCGTCGTGCCGCCGTACTACGACCACCCGGTGTACATCGACGCGATGGCGCGGGTCATCGAGGGCGACCTGGCCAAGCTCGGCTGGGAGCCGGACCACGTCGTCTTCAGCTTCCACGGCATCCCGCAGAAGTACGCCCAGCGGGGCGACCCCTACGCCACCCACGTCGTCCGCACGACGCGGGCGCTGGTGGCGCGGCTCGGCTGGTCGCGGGACCGGTGGACGCAGACGTTCCAGTCCCGCTTCGGCAAGGATCCGTGGCTGAAGCCGTACACCGACGACGTGCTGGAACACCTGGCGAAAAAGGGGGCGAAGAAGGTGGCCGTGGCGCTGCCGGGGTTCACCGCCGACTGCCTGGAAACGGTGGACGAGATCGGCCGCGAATCCGAGGAGGTGTTCCACGCGGCCGGCGGCGAGACGCTGCGTGCGGTGCCGTGCCTGAACGACCACCCGCGCTGGATCGACGCGCTGGAAACCCTGGTTCGCACCGAGGGCCACGGCTGGTTATAATGGCCCCGTCCCACTTGGAGGGTGAATCATGTCCGCGCTCCTCGCCCCGATGATGCTTGTCCCGCCGCCGGCGCTCGCCCGCTGGCCCCGCCCCGCGCCGGAGTTCGCCGGCGAGCGGTGGACCGTCACCGAGTTCCACGGGATGGCGAATCCGGAACAGTTCGAGGGCCGACGGCTGTTCCTGCTGCGCGGGGAAATCTGGGAGCAAGGCCGCATGAACCCGCCGCACGCGACCTACCTGTACTTGGCCACGCAGGTTCTTCGGGAGCTTTTCCCGAAGGAGTTCCTCGTCCGTCCCCAACTCGACTTGCAACTCGACCCCGACACGAAAGTCGTCCCCGACATCCTCGTGGTGAAGGGAGCCGTCCGGGACTTTCTAGCCGTTCACCCGACGACGGCCGACCTGATCGTCGAGGTGTCGGACACGACGCTGTTCTTCGACTCCACGACGAAGGCGGAACTGTACGCCACCGCCGGCGTGCCGGACTACTGGGTGCTCGACGTGAACCAGCGGGAACTGCACGTCTTCCGCGACCCCCAGCCGGTGGCTGACAACGGGTCCGCCTACCGCTGGTCGCAGACATTCCCGGAGTCCGACACCGTGACCCCGCTGGCCGCCCCGAACGCCACCCTCCGCGTCGCCGACCTGCTGCCATGAGGTGAATCATGTCCGCGCTCCTCGCCCCGCCCAAAGTCGCCGCGTTCCCCCCCCGCCGGGTGCGGTTCACCCGCGCGCAGTATTTCGACATGGCCGACCGGGGATACTTCGCCGGCAAGCGGGTGGAACGCATCCGCGGGGAGATCGTCGAGATGAGCCCGATCCACTGGCCGCACGTGCTGGCGACGGGCAACACCGCCGACGCCCTGCGGGTCGCGTTCGCCGGGACCGGCTGGGTGAACGAGCAAGCCCCGCTCGCCCTGGCCGATTCCGATCCGCAACCGGACGTGGCGGTCTACCCCGGTCGCCGGCGGAACTACACCGACCACCCGACGGCAACCGACGCGCTGCTGGTCGTGGAGGTGTCGGATTCGTCGCTCGACTACGACACGACGACGAAGGCCGAACTGTACGCCGAGGACGGCATCCGCGAGTATTGGGTGGTGGACCTCGTGACCCGCCAACTGCTGGTCTTCCGCGACCCGGCCTCGATTGCCGCCGGCGGGCACTCGTACCGTAGCCATCAGGCGTTCGGCTCCGCCGATACCGTCTCGCCGCTGGCCGCCCCGAACTCCATGCTCCGCGTCGCCGACCTGCTGCCATGATGACCACCCGCGAAGCGCTGGAAGCCGCCCTCGTCGCCGACCCGGACGACGCGCCCCTCCACGCCGCCTACGCGGACCTGCTCCTCGAAGAGGGCGACCCGCGCGGCGAGTACATCCGCCTGTCGCTGCTGTACGAGGACCGCAACCAACCCGTCAGCCAGCTCCGGGCCATCGAGCAGGCCATATTCGACCTGCGGAGCCGGCACGAGACGGAATGGCTCGGCCCGCTGGCCCGGTTCATGGACCGCCCGCTGGCCCGCTCCGTCGCCGAGCCGATGGAGCCGAATGTCGCCGTCACCTGGCGGTGGGGGTGGATCGACGCCGTCCGCGTCGGCACGCTGACGCAAGACATCATCACCGCCGTCGCCGACTGCCCGCTCACCCGCATCCTGGGCGAACTGGCCATCGAACAGAACCGGTCGGACACCGCCCAAGTCGCCGCCGTGGCCCTCGACGGCGAGGACGTGTTGGACCGGGACTCGCTGGACGACCTCGTCACGAGCCTGGACATGACGCCGATGGTCGCGGCGGGACGGTTCCGCGCGCTCCGCACGTTCCGACTCGGTTTGTTCGGCGTGGACGGCATCCTCGCCTCCGGCTGGGAGATGGAGGAGTACCTCGCCGATGCGCCGCGGCTGGAAGAGGTCCGCGTCTGCTGCGACCAGTTCAGTTCGGCGTTCCTGTTCGGCGGCGAGTTCCCCCGGCTGCACACGCTCCACCTGACCGGCAACATCTACCGGCTGCCGTTCGCGCTGCTGGGTTACAACGACCGCGTGCCGAACCTGCGGCACCTGTTCCTGGACACCGAAACGTTTCGCGTGCCGGCCGACGAGCCGGGCGGGGACCGCCGCGAGCTTTCGGAAAGCGACTTCCTCTGCCTGCACCGGCCGGAATGCCTACCGGCTCTGGAATACTTCACCCTCCGCGACTCGTCCGTCGGCGACGAGGGGTTGCGCCTCATCCTCGAAGCGCCGTTCTTCCGGCGGCTGAAGGGCCTCGACCTGTCCCGCTGCGGCATCACCGACGACGGCGCGGAGTTGCTGGCGAACCACCCGCACACGCCGAACCTGGAATATCTCCGGCTGGATTCCAACTACCTTTCGCCCATCGGCAGCGACGCCCTGGACGCCGTCGGCGTCACGGTCGGCGATCAACTGTTCGGCGCGCCGAATCGCCGAGCGTGGGACGCCGGTGACGAGGACGAATTCGTGCTGAGCGATCCGGAGATCGAACTGGACGACCCGCCCGGCGGAGCGGCCGCGCCATGACCGACGACCACACCGCTTTCCTCCGCGCCATCGCCGCGGCCCCCCGCGACCTGCTCACGCGGCTGGTGTTCGCCGACTACCTGGAAGAGACCGGCGACCCGAACCACATCGCCCGCGCGCACCTGATCCGCACGCAAGTCGCGTTGGACGACCCGGCCACCGACCCCGACGAGTTCGACCGGCTGAAGGCGTTCGAGGCGCGACTGCTCGACCTGTTCCAGATGACGTGGGATTTGGACGTGCCGTACTGGCTGCTCGACGAGGGCGCGGTCGAGTACCGTCGGGGGTTCGTCGAACACGTGTCGGTGCCGTTCTACCGCTTCCTCCGCTCGGCCGGCGAGCTGTTCGCCGCGCTGCCGCTCCGGTCGCTGCATTTGAAACCCCCGGCCGCGCTGCACGCCGAGTACGGCGGCGCGTTCGACCGCCTGCCGCAACTCGCCACCGTCGAAATGCTGAAACTCGGCCCGAACCTGACCGACCTGGCGTACCCGTGGCCGCCGGCCGAGTCCGATCCGCCGCCGCTGTTCGAGGAGTTGATGACCTGTCGGACGCTGTCCGGGGTGCGCACGCTCGACCTCGCCGGCAACCGCATCACCGACGCCTGGCTGGTGGCGTTCGTGTCGGCGTTGCCGACGGCCGCGTTCGGCGGCACCCTGGAAGTGCTGGACTTGTCCGACAGCTTTCACGTCACGGACGCCGGCGGCAACACGCTGGCCACCGCCCGCAGCCTGCACGCCCTCCGCCGGCTGGTGTTGAAGGACGTGCCGTTCAACGCCGCCACCCGATCCATGCTCCGCCGCACCTTCGGCGACCGGGTGAGTTTCTGAGGGCGACCTTACGCCCCGTCCCGCCCGCGAATCTGCGCCTTCAGGACGTGCCGCATCCGCCCCTCGACTCGGCCGTGCGCCTGATCGATTTCCCGCTCCGTCAACGTCCGCTCCTTCGACTGGTAAGTCAGCGCGAAGGCGAGGCTTTTGGTGCCGGCCGGGATGCTGTCGCCGCGATACACGTCGAACAGCACGGCGTCCGTCAGCAACTCCCCGCCCGCCGCCTTCACCTCCGTCAGCACGCGATCCGCCGGCATGTCGTCGGGGACGATCACCGCAATGTCCCGCTTGGCGGCCGGCAGCGTGCTGAACGGCTTATACGGGTAGCGATCCGGCACCGCCGCCAGAATCGCCTCGGCATCCAGGTCGGCCACCTGCACCGCTCGATCCGCGAGGCCGAACGCCGCCGCCACCGTCGGGTGCAACTCGCCGACGGTGCCGACGACGGTGCCGTTGAGCTTCACCTCCGCGCCTTTGCCGGGGTGCAGGTGCGGGACCGCCCGCGACGCCTCGAAGGTCGCCCCGCCGAGGTGCAACCCGGTCAGCACCGCCTCGACGACGCCCTTCGCGTCGAAGAAGTCGAACTGTGCCGGCTTGGTGCCGAGGGTGTCGTCCCACGCGGCGAGCGACCGACGCCCGCACAGCACGACCGTCAGCCGGCGCGGTTCGTCGGGCAGCTTTTCGCCGGCCTTCGGCAAGTAGACGAAGCCGAGTTCGAACGCGGCCACGCCCTCGGCGGTTTGCAGGTTGCGGGCCGCGACTTCCAGCACGCCCGGCAGCAGCGACCGCCGCATCACCGCCCGCTCCGGCGAGATCGGGTTCAAGAGCGAGACGAATTCCGCATCCGCGGCGGGAGCCGGGTTCAGACGGGATTCCACCTCCCGACTGGTCAGCGAGTAGTTGATGCACTCCGTCAGCCCCAAGTCCGCCAGCAGGTCTTGCAGCCGCTGTTCGTTCGCCAGGTCGCGGTTGCCCGACGGCACCGGCATCTCGGTGGCCAGCAACCGCTCCGGCAGCTTGTCGTACCCACTCACGCGGGCCAGCTCCTCGATCAGGTCGGCCGCACCGGCCTGCACGTCCAGGCGGGTCGGCGGCACGGTGGCCTTCCACCCCCACAGCGTCGGTTCCAGTTTGAATTGCAAGGCCGTCAGCACCCGCTCGACCTCGCCGTCGGGGATGTCGAAGCCGAGCAGGCGCGTGATCTCGCTGCGGTTCAGTTCGACCACCTGCGGCGGTAGCGGTGCGGGGTACACGTCCACGACGCCGGCTAGCACCTCCCCGCCGGCGTGCGCGTGGAACAGCTTCGCCGCGCGGCTGGCGGCCAGCGGCACCACTTCGGGGTGGATGCCTTTGCTGAACCGCGTGCTGGCCTCGCTGAACAGCGTGAACTGACGAGCGGTCTTCCGCACGCTGACGAAGTCGAAGCTGGCCGACTCCAGCAACAGCGTCGTCGTCGCACCCGTCACTTCGGTATCCAGCCCGCCCATCACGCCGGCCAGCGCGATCGGCCCGGCGGCATCCGCGATGACGAGGTTGTCGGGGCCGAGCTTCCGTTCCACCTTGTCCAGCGTGACGAGCGTCTCGCCGGCCGTCGCGGGGCGGACGGTGATCGTCGGAACCTTGCCGCCGGCCCGCTTCACCAGCACGTCAAAATCGAAGGCGTGGAGCGGCTGGCCGTACTCCAACATGACGTAGTTGGTGATGTCCACGACGTTGTTGATGGGCCGCATCCCGGCGTATTGCAACCGGGACCGCATCCAGCGCGGCGCGGGGCCGACCGTGATGTTGCGGATGATGGTGGCGGAGTAGCGCGCGCTGAGTTTGGCGTCCGCAATCTTCACGACCACCTTGCCGTCGATCTTGTCCGCCACGGTCGGGACGGTGCGATCCGGTTCGGCCACTGTCGCCCCGGTCAGCGCCGCCACCTCGCGGGCGATGCCGAGCAATCCCAGGCAGCGGGCCATGTTCGGCAGCACGTCCAGTTCGACCACGACCTCGCCCAGCACGTCCGCCAGCGGGGTGCCGGGGGCCGGGTCGGTGTCGTCCAGAATGATGATGCCGTCGTGGTCCTCGGCGATGCCGAGTTCGAAGTTGGACATGCACATGGCATCGTTCGGGATGCCGCGCAACACTTTGGGCTCCAGCGTGAAGACCGCCTTCTTGCCGTCCTTGTCGTTGTAGAAATACCGGCTGCCGCGCAGCCCCAGCACCACCTTCATGCCGCTCTGGCCGGGGGCGATGTTCGGCGCGCCCGTCACGACCGTCTTCGGCTCGCCCGCGCCGTAGTCCACCGTCACCAGCTTCAGCTTGTCGGCGTCCGGGTGCTTCTCGATCTTCAGCACCGTCGCCACGACCACCTTGTCCGCGTCCCAGGGCAGCCCGGCGTCGGCCGGCTTCACCCGCAGCCCGTCCGGGGCCGGCACGCCGAAGAGCTGCACGCCGGACGACTCCAGCCCGGCGAGCGTCAATCGTTCTACCAGCGCCGCCGGGGCGGGGAGTGGGACGTATTCCTTCAGCCAGTTCAACGGCACGCGCATGTCGGGTTCCTGTTGCGAGGGTAGCCACCATGCTACATGACGCCGCACCCCCCGGCACGGGTTCGGGGCGCGCGACGGCTTGCGAGGCGGGCCGCGACGACGGGTTGTCGTTCGGATGCGTTATTCGTCCGGGTAGAATTGGCCGACGACGGACGCGGTCTCGCCGGGAAGCGACGGCGAGCGGAGGAGCTTGGTGAGGACGGCCGAGCCGCGGACGGCCGGCACGTCGGGGAACTCGACGAAGGCGTGGCCGGTCGTCACCGGGGCGTCGAGGGTGCAGACCAGTCCGGTGTCGGTGACGGTGCGACACCGGCCGCGCACCGGGCGGAGGACGCCGCCCTCGTCGTCCACCGGGTACAGCCGCACCGGGTGGCTCGATCCGCACGCCGACAGCGCCGGGCGGACGGTCGGCTGGAACCGCGTCTGCAAGTCGCGCATCAGTTGCCGCACCAGGTCGCCGTTGGCCGCCTCGGCGCGGCCCAGCCACTCGCCGACCATCTCCCCCACCGCCACCCGCCCGCCCCGGTCGGGCACCTTGATGTTCACCACCATCGAATCGGCGGTGCCGCTCAGCTTCGCCCACAGGCTGGCCGTCACCGTGCGGTAGACGACGAACGCCCCCGGCCCGGTCGGCGACCACATCATCTCGCCGGCGGCGCACGCGGCCGTCAACTGCGCGGCGACGAACTCGGCGTCGGCGGTGAACTGGCACACCCACTTGCCCGCGCTGGCCGCGCGGGGCGGGGCCTGCGGGTCGGTCGTCTCGGCCGACGGGCCGACGGCCTCCAGCAAGGCGTCGAGGAAGGCGGCGCGGCGGCCGCCCGACTCGGTGGTCGGGTCCGCGCCGGTCAGCCGGGCGACGGACGAGATGACCCGCAGGCGGGGCAGCACCACGCGGGCCGGCAGCCGCATCGTCGGCGATTCGACGGCGGCAGCGGTCTCCATTTCCTTCGGAGCCGGCGGGGGCGGGGTGGGCACGCGACGGTGCATGTGGCGGATCAGCCCGCTCCGCGTCACCGGCACCGAGTCGCCGGTCTCGGACACGCCCAGCAGCGCCCGCAGGAAGGCGAGGCACGATGGGAACCGCTCGGCCGGGTTCTTGGCCAGCGCGCGGCTGACGGCCCGGCGATCCGCGAACGGCAGCGGCGTCAGGTCCGGGACGCCCGTCGAGTGCATGAGAATCAGGTCGCGGATGTTCTTCGCCGCGTAGGGGAACGTGCCGGTCAGCATCTCGTGGTAGACCAGCGCCAGACTGTACTGGTCCGAGCGCGGGTGGACTTGTCCGTCGATCACTTCCGGCGGGGCGTACCGGGGGGTGAGGCTCGTGGACATGGTCCCGGAGCGGCCGCCGCCCTGCTCGAACCGCCGCACCAGCCCGAAGTCGCCGAGCTTGGCGTGCCCGCCGACGAGGAACAAGTTGCCCGGCTTCACGTCCAGGTGTTGCAGTGCGTGGCGGGTGCCGATGGTGTCCAGCGCCTCGGCCACGTCGGTCAGATAGCCGAGCAACTCGTCGCGGGGCACCCCCGGCTGGCCGGCCTTGCGGCACTCCTTGAACCGGTCGCGCAGGTTGTGGTCGGCCAGCTCCATCACCATCAGCAGCTCGCCGCCGACCATCTCGACCCGCTCCAGCATGAGGAGGAACGGGTGGCGGATCAGTTTGATGTGTTCGAACGCCTCGAACTCCTGCCGCAGCGCGACCTCGCGGTCCAGGAAGTTGTCGAGGTCGGGGAGGACGAACTTGATGGCTTTGGGCAGGCCGCCGGGGGCCTCGCACTTCCAGACTTCGCCGAACCCGCCGCGGCCGAGCGGTTCGACGAGGCGGTAGCCGGGCAGCGGCTCCGCGCCGGGAGCCTTGGGGACCGACCGAGTTGGGATGGGGACCGACGCCACGGACACGACCACCCTCCGCCCGAACGTTGCGGTACGACGGTCGAACCCTAGCTCAAGAAGCGCAGGACGGCACGCGCGGCGGAGTGTCTTTCCGGAAACGAATTCGCGCCGGCGGCGGGGATTTCCGGTCTCACCCGTACACGCAGCGATGTCAGTCGTCTTGCGGCTTCTTGTCTCTGGCGGCCTTTTCGGCCTTCAGTTTCTCGATGGCGGCGCGGATCTCGGCCTCGTAGGGGATCGGCGGCACCTTGCTGGGGTCGAACGGCGGGAGTTGCGGTTCCGGTTCGCCGAGTTCCTTCAACAGCGCCCGACAGCGTTCGAGAGTGTACCATCGGATGTACGGCGGGCCTTCGCCCCATGCCCACTTGTAGGCGTTCAGTGTGCAGGCAAGGAACTGGTCGCGGTCGCCCAGCACTTTCCAGGCTTCGGCGGCGAAGTAGCGTTTCTCGCCGTTGGCGAGTTCGGCACAGGCATCGGCAGTGCGGCCCAGTTTGGCAAGCGCCCAGGCCCGGAGGTCGTGGTAGTCGGGCCTGGGCGTTCCCAGGCGGTTGACGATCTTCAGCGCGTCGTCGATGGCGTCCAGCGCCGGTGCGGATTGGTCGCTTTTGAGCAGCCATTCGCACTGTATCGCGAGGAACCCATACTTTGCGATGACATTCCGATGTTCCACCGCAATGTCGTATCCCCGTTTCCATTCGGCCTCGGTTAACGCTCCTTGGCAAAACTGGCCAAGACAGAACCCGTACTCGGCCTCGCCTGGCCGATACGCGCCGATAGGCGGCAATGGCCGCGCCAGGAATTCCGCGAGCAATGATGTACCATCGGAGAATCGGCCCTGTCCGATGGCTTCTGCGGCTTGGCCGAATATGGCCATGCTCACACCTATTTGGTTCTCGTCTGCCTCCGCAAGCTCTCTTGCCAATGCTAACGTTGCAACGCTCTCGACGCGGCTGTCGAAGCAGAAGAGTACCATTGCTTTGTTGTACATGTGACTCGCAGTTTCACTCCAGTCTGCTGCACCCACGTTGATAAATATGGCCTTCGCAAAGTGCCGGAACGCTTCTTTCTTGCGGCGCAAACTGACCATTGCACATGCAAGGTGATTGAGGATGCAACTCTGATTGCGCGGAGACTTCAGGTGAGGAAGGCCGTCCTTGCCGCCTCGAAAAAGTGGCGTCAGCAACTCGACGATAGATGTGTTGGCACCAAGATTGAAAAGGAGGGAATTCGAAAGACCACCCAGATAGAAAACGACCGCCTCGTCGAAGCGGCCGGCACCGACGAGGCAGCGGAAGATTTCGACGCTGTGTTCAACGTGGAAGAGTTCCGTCGCCTTATCGAAATCGTCCGGCGGCAGGCTGGCGAAGTGGTCGCGCGCCGCGAGAAACGTTTCGGTACGGTCCCGGTCTTCCAGCCACTCCGCCGCGTGTCCGCGCACCACGGGGTGCATGTCGTAGTAGCCATTCTCGCGGTCCCACTGCAACAATCCTCGATCTTGCAGTTCCGTGAGTGCCTTATCGAACTCCCGAATCGCCTGGCGATACTGCGGCGATTCGAGGTACGCCTTCAACGCGGCTTCCGTCGGCTTAGGTGGCAAGTACGGGTTCAGCACCGCGAGCGTGTCGTAGTCCACGTTTTCGGAGAGAACCGCGATGCGGCAGAGCAGTTTCCGTTTATTCGCGTCCAGACCTTCCAGGGCGAACTTGAGGATGTGGTTGTAGCGCTGTTTCAGGTCGAGTTCGCTCAACACCAATTTGCCGCCGTAGACCAAGTCGGCCCGCCACTCGTCGAAGTGGAACGGCTTCCGGGGGTATGTGGCGATCTCCCCGCAGATCACCTTCAGCAGCAGACTGTGGTTGCCGAACTCCTCGGCGAATTCGAGCATCGCCTGCTCGTTCCCCTGGATGCCGGCGTGCTTGTAAAAGGCCAGGGCGTCCGGCCGAGACAGGCCGTTCAACTTGTGATGGGACACGCCGACACAGGGCCGGCCGCTGGCGCGGTCTTCCAGGCAACTCGGGAACAGCCGCGTGCTGATGAGGACCTTCGACTGTCCGGCGTGAAGCAGTTGTTGCAGGAGGTCGGTGTCCTTGGGATCGACGCACTCGCGCAGGGTGGTCTCGATCTTGTCGTCCCGCTGCTGGGCCTTGTCCCAGCGGTGGTAGGCGCTGAGGACGCGCTCGAAGCCGTCGAGGACGAGCAGGTACGGCCGGCGCTTCAGTTCCGTCAGCAACTCCTGGCAGCGCTGGAAGTGGGAGGTCTCCTTGACCAGCGTGTCGGGGTCTTGACCGGTGATGTAGGCGAGGGCATGGCGGACGAACACCGCCATGCTCGTGCCCTTCTCGTAGAAGCTCCACCAGACGCGGCCGGCGAGGTCGTGGATGGCATACGTCGCCCGCTTCTGCACCCACTCCCAGGTGAGGGCGCTTTTACCCAGCCCGCCGATGCCCTCGACGACCATGAGGGGATCGCACGACGCGGCCCAGGCGTCGAGTTGGTCGAGTTCCGTCGCCCGGCCGATGAAGGTGTTGGTGAGGATGTAGTTCGGTACGGCGTACAGGTCCGGCGGGGCGGGGAGCCTCCGCCGGGCGGGAGCAGCAACGACTTGCGGTTCGCCATCGCCAGTAGGCGACAGACCGGGGAAGAGTTTCCGGAGTAGGGCGATCAGGTCGGCGAGATCGCTTTTTTCGTACTCCAGGGTTCGCAACTTGACGGCTTGCTTGCTGTACAGCCTGCCGAGCTGACAGTTCGCCAGCCAACCGCGTGAAGGAAACTTGGCGTCGTTGAGGAGAACCGGGATGACGGTGTTCCCGGCGTCGAGGGCAAGAGTGATTTCCCGCCGGACCCAGTCTTCCGGATTCCACAGCCTCGGCACCCCGGCGAAGTCACCATCTTTGTCGGCGGCGGTCTGCCAGGTCGCGCCGATGACAACGAGCATCACCTTCCGGCCTTTCGCGTTTTCGTCCAGCTCATTCGTCCAATCCTGACCGCCGAGTAGGCGGGACTTGTCTCGGAAAACAGCCTCGTCGCCAAACACCCGAGTGAGATCGCCATCGAGGCGATCCACCAAATCGAGGGAATCGGAAATGCGATAACTGATGAAAATCATGGCGAGCCTCGTTTGTGGTCCTTCGGGGAATGCGCTATCGACCACCGTCGGGCAAGTCCACCGTCGTGCTGCTGAGCATGACGTGGGGGCGTGGGTCGTTCGTGCGGACGACAACGACCTGCGACGGCTGGTCGGACATGACGAACCCCATGCGTGAAAGTGGTCTCCATTCTACCATTCGCCGATGTGGCCGGGGCATTTTTACGTCAACGGGCGACGGGTCGGTGCGCACGCTGAAGGGCGGCATCGCCTACGACACCTTCTGGGCATTGGTCACGCCGGCCGGCGGCGAGGTGCCGGGCGACTGGTGACCCCTTGTCACCCGGCGGCTTCCGCTCACCCGTACACGCTCCCGAGCGTCGCGCGGAAGCGGTCCACGGCCGACCGCACCTCGGTGGTGGCCGCCTCCTGCGAGTCCCACCCCAGCGGCTCGACGGTGATGCCTTCCAGCGTCTTGTAGGTGCTGAAGAAGTGTTCCACCTCGCGGAGGAAGTGCGACGGCACGTCGGCCAGCGCCTTCATGTGCCCGAACAGCGGATCCTTGTGCGGCACGGCCAGCAGCTTGAAGTCGTTGAACCCCTTGTCCTTCATGCGGAAGATGCCGACCACGCGGGCCTCGATCAGGCAGCCGGGGAAGGTCGGCTCGTTCACCATCACCAGGATGTCCGACGGGTCGCCGTCCTCGGCCAGCGTCTGCGGGATGAACCCGTAGTCGCCGGGGTACATGCTGGAGCTGTACAGGTAGCGGTCCATCTTGATGAGGCCGGTCGCCTTGTCCACCTCGAACTTGGTGCGGCGACCCTTGGGAATCTCGACGATCATGTTGACGACGGCCGTCTCCCCGGTGCCGGGCGGGATCATCATGAAGTCGCGGACGTAATCGCGGCGGCCGAGCATGGGCGAAACCCCGTGTGGGAGGGCGGACGGGGGTATTCTAGCAGAGAAGTACTCCGCTCGCTCCGCGAGCGGTCTTCGATTGCCCCTCGCGGAGCGAGCGGAGTACGTCACTCACCCACCCAACAGCTGCAGCACCTCGCCCAGCCCGTTCGTCGGGTCCACGGCCGCCACCGGCGGCAACCCCAGGAACCGCTTCCGCGCGGCGTTCACGGTGCCCACCGCCAGCGGGTCGGCGGCGGTGTGTTTGGCGAACGCCAGCGTGACGACGGCCGTCTTCAGCGTGACGCCGTTCACCCGAACCGTGTGCGGCGAATACCGGCCGGGGTGCAGGTGGACGTACCGATCCGCCGCGTCGCCGGCCCGCAGGATCCACGTCGAGCCGTCGTCCGGCACCTCGAACGGCGCGTACCCGCCCTGCGGTTCCAGCCAGTCGCGGAAGGCGGCGAACTCGGACTTGCCGACGGCGTTGAGATGCGCGAGCGCCCGCTCGCCGAGTTGCCACGGCGTGAGGGTGCCGAGGTAGAAGTCCATCAGCTTCGTGCCGCACACGACGACCGCCTCGGCGAGCTTCGTCAGCCCGTCCTCGCCGCCGTTCGCCGCGAGCGCGACTTGCTCCCGCACCCACCCGGCGTGGTGCTTCCAGGCGTTGAACAGCACCGGGTGCGGGACGGTGTGCGCGGTGGGGTGAGTGGCGGCCGTCATGGAATTCCCTCGGTGGCGGAAGGAGGGAGACGCCGACCCGCCGGCAGGTTCAGCCCCCGGTGAACCGCTTGAGGCATCCGATCCTGACGAGCCGACGGATTCCGCCGCCGGCCGAACTTTTTCAACCGACCTTGAACGGACGGCCGCGCGGATTTAAAACCGTTGCACACACCGATCCCCGCCGAGTTGGAGCGCGCCCCATGTTGTCCGTCCACTGCCCGACGTGCGACACCGTCCTCGCGCTCCCCGACGAGATGCTCGGCCAGCAGGTGCGGTGCGGCGACTGCCAGGGGGTGTTCGTCGCCGAGGCCCCGCCGAAGCGCGCCCGCGCGCGGGACGACGAGGACAGGGATCGCGACCGCGACCGGGACCGGCCGAGCAGTCGGCGGCGCGAGCGTGATGACGAGGACGACGACGACCGAGATCGGCCCAGCCGACGGCGACGACGGGACCGCGACGAGGACGACGACTACGACGACCGCCCCGCGCGGCCGAAGAAGAAGCGGAGGAAGAAGAAGGCCGTCGCCGGGATGCCGGGATTGGCCATGGCCGCCGCCATCCTGTTCCTCATCTGGGGCGGGATCGGCGCGATCTGGAGCATTTATTCCATCGTCGGGCTGGTGACGCTGCTCGACGTCGGCGCGCCGGCGTCCTTCGTCCTGAGCTACCTCGTCTCGACGATCCTGTCCGGCTGCTTCGCCGCGTTCCTGGTCGTGAGTGGGCTGAAGGTCTTGAACGGGCAGGTGGAGGACATCGCCTCGGTGGGGACGGCGGCGCTGGCGGTGTGCGGGGCGATGATGATTTGGTCAGTCGTCCAGGTCGCCATGATTGCGCCGGTGTTCGCCTTGTCGTTCGCCCTCAGAGCCTTCGTCACCGCGCTGGTGTTCATGAGCGGCATCATCGTCGGCGGCATCTTCTGCATCGTGTGCAGCCAGAAGTACGAGAAGTGGCAGTCCAGTAGCTGACGGCTGGGCGATTCGGTCGCCCGTCCATACGAACGGTGGGAACCCGCCCCCGATCCCGACTCCGTCCACCCGCCCCATCCCGAGGATTCCGACGATGGCCCGCCAGCGCTTTTCCGATGAGGACGACGACCGCGACGACCGCCCCCGCGACCGCCGCGACGAGGGCGAGGATCGTCCCCGCCCCCGTCGGCCGCGGGACGACGACGAGTACGACGACCGCCGCGGGCCGCTGAAGAAGCCCGGCCTGGCCACCGCCGCCGGCGTCCTGTGGGTGATCTGGGGCGCGCTCGCGGCGATCTTATGCATCGCCCGCGTCGTCAACTTCGGCAAGCTGGCCGCGTTGCCGACCGAGGCAATGCTCCTGAGCATCGCCGAGTTCCTGTTCATCGTCGCCGGCACCGCCCTGTGCTTCGTGGCCGGCGTCCGCACCCTGAACGGCGGCGCGTCCAGCATCCGCACCTACGGCGCGCTCAGCCTGGTCTTCTGCATCGTCTTCGTGCTGCTGTACACGGCGCTGGCCGCGTACCTGGCGTCGGTCATGGGCGCGGTCGCGGGGGCTCCTGCGGCGGGCCTCGGGGCGGCGGTCGTCGTCGTCACCTGCGGGGTGGTGGTGATCATGATGTCCGGGATGATCCTGGCCAGCATCTTCGCCATGTCGTCGAGCAAGAAGTACGAGCTGTGGTGGCGGGCGACGAAGGGCCGGAGCCGCGGCGACTACTGACGACGACGCGACTCCGGGCGGGCGAACCCGTCCGCTCGACACGCCGGAGGCGTGACGGACTGTAGCCAGGGGTGAAACCCCTGGTGCCACGTTCCGCCACCCCTCCGGGGTGGATTCCATTTGGCCGGAGTCCAGGGGTGTCGCTCGCTCCGCTCGCTCACCCCTGGCTACAGTCCGCCACGCCTCCGGCGTGAAGAACGGGCGAAACCCTTAGCTTTTCAACCGTTTCAAACTGCCCGACCTCCGTTCGCAGGCCCTCACCCCCGCAGGCTGGCGATCAGTTCCTTCACCTTCGTCTCGATCAGGTCGCGGACGGCCCGGAACTCGTCGTCGGGCAGCTCCTTCGGGTCCGGGATGTTCCAGTCCTCGCGGCGGTCGGCCTTCACCAACGGGCAGTAGTCGCCGCAGCCCATCGTCACCGCCACGGCCACGTCGGTATTGTTGAAGGCGTCCAGCGACTTGGACGTGTGCGTCGCCAGGTCGTACCCGACTTCAGCCATGAACAGCATGGCGCGGGGGTTCACCTTGCCGCTCGGCCGTGACCCGCAACTGTGCGCGTCCACGACACCGGCCCCGTGCATCTTGGCGAACGCTTCCGCCATCTGGCTCCGGTTCGAGTTCTCGACGCAGACGAACAGCACGCGGGGCAAACTCATGGCGGGGACTCCGAGGGAGGGGATGGAAGACCTTCTGTCTTGTTAGCCCGCCGCGCGAGCAAGGGGCGAACCCCTCTAGTTGCTGGCCCCTTGCTGGCGCGGCGGGCTAACAAAGGGCGGCGAAAGGAACCGATCCGTCACGACGGCCAGCGCCGCGCCCAGCGGCGGGGCGGCGAGGTACACCCACAGGTGTTCGAGGTGGCCGGAGACGACCGCCGGGCCGACCGACCGGGCCGGGTTCATGCTCGCCCCGCACAGCGGCCCGGCGAACATCGCCTCCAGCCCGATGATCGCGCCGACGGCGATGCCGGCCGTGATCCCCTTCTCCTTCGCGCCGGTGGACACCCGCAGGACGGCCAGCATGAGGAACCACGTCAGGAACAGTTCCAGCGCGAACGACCGCCACACGTCTCCGCCGCGCGGCAGGGTGGTGCCGAGGAGCGTGTCCTCCGGGAACACGAGGCGGAGGAAGCCGGCGGCGACCAGCGCGCCGAGGAGTTGGGCGGGAACGTAGGCCATCGCCTCCTTCGGCGGGAAGCGGCCGGCGGCGACGAAGCCGAGGGTGACGGCCGGGTTCAGGTGCGCGCCGGACAGGTCGCCGAGGGCGTAGATCAGGGCCAGCACGACGAGGCCCCACGTCAACGCCACGCCGGGGTGGGTCAGCGCGCCGGTCTCGGCGTTAGCCGCGACCGCCCCGCACCCGCACGCCACCATGACGAACGTGCCGACGAACTCGGCGAAGGCGCGCTGAAGGAGTGTGGGCATGGGGGAATTAGCGCGGGCGGGTGAGGACGCCACTGGGCGAGCGGAGCCATTCGAGGTTGGCCGGCAGCTTCTGCTTCATCACTTCCAGGTTGTCGGCGTTGCGGGTGACGGCGGACGACACGGCCTGCGAGAACGCGGTGTGTTCGAAGAAGAACGTGTCCACCTGCTTCTTCTGGTCGATGCTGCGGGGCAGTTGCCCGACGGCGGCCCCGAACGCCGCGTTCGACTCGACCGGCTTGTCCCGGAGGGCCAGCACCACCCCCTGGCCGAACTTGGCCAGGGCTTGCGGCGGGACGGGCGATTCGACCGGCCGCAGCTTCACCCCGTCCAGTTCCTTGAACGCCGCGTCGGCGTCGTCCAGCCGGTGGTCGGCGACGTAGTGCAGGCCGAGGTCGAGGGCGGCGCGGGCCTGGGCGACGCCGGCCGGCTTCACCGCCGCGAGGTCGCGCAGTTCCCGCTCGCGGGCCGTCACCACCGGGGCCGGCGGGCGCACGTCGGGCAGCCCGACGACCGGCGGCGGCACCGTTACGGCCGACGGATGCGCCTGCCCGTACCCCCACCAGCCGAGGACGCCGAGGGCGATCACCCCGACCAGCCCCAGCACCCGCCACGGCCATCGGCTCGGCGGGGCCGACGCCGGGAAGGGCATCGCCGACGCCGACGGGCCGACGGCCACTCCGCCGACCGCCGACCCGGACAGGGACACCTGAAGGCTGAGCGGGCCGAACGGGTTCGACGGCATCGGCCCCGCGCCGGTGACGGCCGGCGACGCGGCCCCGCCCTTCTGGATGCGGGACAGGTCGCGGATCACGTCCTTCGCCGTCTGGTAGCGGTCGGCCGGGGCCTTCATCATCAGCCGCGCGACCAGCCCGCACACCTCCGGCGGCAGGTCCGGCCGCACCTCGCTCAGCGGCTCCGCCTCCTGCTGGACGTGCTTGACGGCCACCTCGAAGGCGGTCGGCCCGGTGAACGGCGGGAAGCCGGCCAGCAGGTGGTAGCACGTCACCCCGAAGCTGTACAAGTCGCTGCGGTGGTCCACCGGCTTGCCCTGCACCTGCTCCGGCGACATGTACAGCGGCGTGCCCAGGGTCATCCCGCTCTGCGTGATGCTCAGCGGCTTCTCCCCGCCGGCGTAGTAGGTGGACAGGCCGAAGTCCGTCACCTTCACCTCCACCTTGCGGGTGAGCAGGATGTTCTCCGGCTTGATGTCGCGGTGGACGAGGCCCAGTTCGCCGGCCTTCTGGAGCGCCGCCGCCACCTGCTTCATGATGGCGAGCGCGACGGCCAACTCCGGCGGCCCCCGGCGGTCGAGGTAGTCGCGCAGGTTCCGCCCGTCCACGTACTCTAGGGCCATGAACCGCAGCCCGTCCTGCTCGCCGACGGCGTACACCTGGGTGATGTTCGGGTGGCTGATGCGGGCCACGGCCTCGGCCTCGGCCTGGAACCGCCGGTGCGCGGTGACGGTGTCGGCCAAGTCCTTCCGCAGGATCTTCAGCGCCACCTCCCGCTTGAGCGACAGCTGCCGCGCCAGGTACACCTGCCCCATGCCGCCCTGCCCGATCTTGCGGAGCAGGCGGAAGTCGCCCAGCGTCCGCCCGGTCAGGTCGGGCATGGGCGGCGGTTCTTCGGTGGCGGCGCGGTCGGGCATCAACGGCGGATCACCCGGCGGAGTGGGAAGGGCAGGACGATTGTAGTGTACGGCCGGCGGGCGGGGTTGGGATGGGACTGGTTCGCCGCGAGGCATCGCCGCGAACCGTGGGAGGTGTGTTGGGAGTGATTCGCGGGATCGGTTGTTGGCAACGTTGAAGCGGGAAGTCGGAACGGGGACTTCCTTGCCGTCCACCACGTCGCCTTCGACAGTTCGCCCGCTGAACGGCGGTGACTTCGTACCCCTGCACTTGGCCGCCGGTCGTCGCGCCTGTCTTCGTCGGTGCAACCTCACGTCGGCCGGTCTCACTCGATCTCCTTGACGGTGCCGTCGGGCTTGATGTCGATCTCGCGGACCTTCCCGTTTTTCGCCTTGCCGCGGATCTCGAAGCTGCCGCTCTCCTTCTTCCACGCGGTGTCGAAGGCGACATCCGGCAACTTCTCCTTGGCGACCTTCATGATGTCCGGCGGGATGTCCTTCAACTCGATCGGCGTCTTCTTCTCCGCTACCTTGTCACCGCACCCGGTCGCGGTGACGACCGCCGCCGCGAGCAGGAGGGCCAGGGTCGTCGCGCGCATCAGTAGTCTCCGGTGGAAATGGCTTCGCCGCCCGCGCGGGTGGAGAGCGCCTTGTAGGTGGCGTAACTGGTGGAACTGCTCAAGTAGCTGACGTGCCCGTCGGCGAAGGCGAAGTTGCCGCCGCCGGTGTGTCGGGCGGTGTAGTGGTTGATCTCCTGCGGGTACGCCGGGCCGGCGAACGATTCGCCGGTATGAGCGAGGACGAAGTTGGAGGCGTTGTCGAGTTGCAGCGGAAGCGGCGAGCCCGGGGTCGGGACCAAGTTCGCGCCGGTGACCGCGCCCACCCACGTCGCCTCGGCGTCCCGGAACGACCGCTCGCCGACCATCAGCGTGCTGCTCGTGCCGTCGGTGATGTCGGCGATCCGCACGGTGCTGTTGCGGGAGAATACGCCGTCCCCGTCCACCCCCGGCTCGAACACGCCGAAGTTGCCGACGTAGTTCGCCGGGGCCACCGTGCAGGTGGTGGACGCCAGCGCGCCGGAGGGGAGGCGGGGGCCGACGGGGAACGCCTGAGCGGGAGCGGTGTCGGCCGGGCACAGGTACGACTTGACGACCGTCACCCGCGCGGCCGCGTTCCCCGACGCCTCGATCGGCTGCTTCAGGTCGATCTGCCGGAACAGGTTGTCCTGTTCCATCTGCGGCAGGCAGTGGGCCGCCCACCCCCAGCCGGGACCGGTGTCGTTGCCCGAGGCATTGAACGCCGACACGTACCCCGGCGGGAACATCAGGGCCGAATCGTGGTAGTTGTGGAGGGCCAAACCGACCTGCTTCAGGTTGTTCACGCACTGCGTCCGGGCGGCGGAGGCGCGGACCTTCTGGACGGCCGGCAGCAGCAACCCGATCAGGATGGCGATGATGGCGATCACCACCAGCAGCTCGATCAGGGTGAAGCCGCGGCGGGGCTGGCGGGCGCGAGGGGTCATGGCAACACCTTGGAGGGCCTTTCGGACTACGCGGAGCGTGCAATCGGATGGTGCGGATGATCCGGGCGTGCGAACGGAATTATAGCACGCCCGCGATCAGTGCAATCGCCACCGCGAAGAGGGTGACGGCGACGAACCGCTGGACTCCCCTCCGCGTCAGCTTCTTCAAATACCGATTGCCGAGGACGGAACCGACGAATGCGGCCAGAACGGCGGCGGCCAGGAGCGGCAGGTCGGACATCGACGCCACCCCGAAAATGGCTCCGGAGTAGATCGCCAGCCGGGCCACGTCGATCAGGACGGCGATGGCCACCCCGGTGCCGACGAACGACTCCTTCGACAGCCCGACGCGGCTGAGGAACGCCGACCGCAGTGCCCCCTGCATCCCCGACAGGCCGCCGAAGAAACCGCTCAGCAGGCCGCCGTACGGCAGGTGGCGGCGGGGGAACGTGAGGTCGCGGAGCCGGGGCACGAGGTCGATCACGGCGAACGCCAGGAGGAGCAGGCCGACGACGACCTTCACCGGTGTGACGGCGAGTTCGCGGTCGAACAGCTCGTACCGCACGGTCGCCCCCAGTCCTGTCAGCCAGACCAGCACCGCCGCCCCGGCGGCGGACGCGAGGACGGCCGGCCCGCCGAATCGCACCAGCACGTCGCGGTTCGCCGCCCGGCCGACCAGCAGCAGTTTGAACAGCCCGTTGAGGAAGTGGACGACCGCCGTGAGCGCGACCGCCCGCTCCACGGGGAAGTACAGGGCGAACGCCGGCAGCAGCAGCGTCCCCAGCCCGAAGCCGGAGAAGAACGTCAGGCCGGAGGCGACCAGGGCGACCGCACAAATGACGGCGACGGCGAGCGGCGTGTCGGGCATCGGCGTACTTGGGGAGGTTCGGACGGCGGCGGAACGCCGCGCGAGTGGCCGGTGGCTACATTCTATGTCGCCGTCGGCGCGACCCGCCGAACCGTGCGCCGCTGTCGGCGTCACTTCGACTCGGTCAACTCGGCCCGCTGGACGGCGGCTGGCGCAAGGGCGGGAAGGAGTAGAACCAGGGCAGTGGGGAAATGGCGAAACATGTTGCTACCGAGATTGCAGAACGGGGACCGCTCGGTCATCCTATCCCAAGTCCCACTACCGAGGTGCCCGCGATGACGAAAGGAATTCTCGCCGCCGTCCTGCTTGCCGCCCCGCTGTCCGCCGCGCCGGTGCCGAAGGACTGGCCCGAACCGTGGACCGAGCTGCCGCCGCTCGCCTTCAAGGGCGGCACGGTGTCGTCGGTCGCGTTCAGCCCGGACGGGATGAAGTTCGCCGTCGGCTGTGGCCGGACGGTGACGGTCCTCGATGCGAAGAAGTGGAAGGAGGTCGAACCAAAATTCAGTGACGAAGGGAATTGGAGACTGACCGCGATGGGGCTTGCGTTCACGCCATCGTCGGCAACGCTCGCGTACACTTCCCGCTTGGGATATCGGACACTGTCAATTGCAAAAGACCTCTCTATGGGTGGGTACATCGACCCAGCTGGATTCGACGCCCATCGGGTGTTGATCGGAACGGAGCAGGTGAGCGAGAAGTTCCGGTTGTTTCGAGTGATCGTGACGGATGGCCAGCAATTGACGACGTTCTGCGCGGGTGAGTGGCACACGGCGATCCACACCCGAGTGGGCGCGAAGGCTGATCGCCACAAGCCGTGCGTGCTGACGTGGGTGCCCGTTCGCGACGCGGTATTACTTCACAGCGCCGGGCAGCCGAAGCCGCCCGGCGCGTCCGACTTCGACATCCTGTACTGGTTGCCGAACTACGACTCGGAAGAACCGAAGTTCGACAACGGTCAGCGTCTGAGCGGCCACAAGGCGCGGCCGTCGGCGAGCGGGGCGGCGGGCGACGGCACCCGACTCGTCACCGGCGACGACGGCGGCGAGGTAATCGTCTGGAAGCCGAAACTGGCGAACAAGGACGTGTGGGAGATCGGCCACCGACTGACCTTCGCCGGCGGGCCGTTCCACACCGCCCAGGTGGTCAGCCTCGCCGTCAGTCCGGACGCCAAGCGGGTGGCCGCGCTGGTGGTCGGCGCGCCGAAGAAAGACGAGCCGAAGACGGCCGTCCGGCGGGTGTACGTGTGGAACACCGACGCCAAGCAACTGCCGGAACCGCTGTGGGAGAGCAAGCCGGAGCCGGCCTCCGACTGCCTCGGCACGGTCGCCTTCAGCGTGGACGGGAAAACCTTGGCGGCGGCGGTGGCGAGCGAGGCCGACCGGAAGGCCAAGAAGCCGACCGGCACCGTCCGCCGCTGGCAACTCGGCCCGAAGCCGGCGGAACCGGAGCCGAAGAAGTGACGGTCGGGTTGTCGTCGTTCTCTCCGCGAACGGTCGTCGGTCGGCCACGACCGTTCGCGGAGAGAACGACGACGACAGAAGAAGTGACGGCGGAACGGTCGGCGAGTATCTTACCTGTTTGCCCTGACCTCCGAGGTTCCCCTCCCATGATCTCCCTCGACTTCACCGGCAAGGTCGCGCTCGTCACCGGCGTCGGCGACAGCGACAGCTTCGCCTGGTACATCGCCAAAGCCATGCAGGCCGCCGGCGCGACGGTGGTGCTGGCCTGCCACCCCCGCGTGGTCGGCATCGTCGAGAGCTTCCTCACCCGCGAGGCCGACCGCGCCGACCGCGAGTTGCCCCACGGCGGCGGCGAACTGAAGGTGGCGAAGATCTTCGCCTGCGACGCCAGCTACGACACCATGGCCGACGTGCCCGACGAGATCAAAGCCGACCGCCGGTACGCCAAATTCCCCGACTACAGCATCCAGGGAACGATGGACGCGGTGGGCAAGGAGTTCGGCGGCATCGACATCCTCATCCACAGCATCGCGTTCAGCCGGGAGATCACCAAGCTGGCCAAGGACACGACCCGCAAGGGGTACATGGAGGCGCTGGGCATCTCGGCGTACTCGTTCACCAGCATGTTGCGGTACGCCGAGCCGTACATGACCGACCGGCCGGGCGGGGCGAGCGCGGTCGGGCTGACGTACCTGGGCGGGACGCGGGTGGTGCCGTACTACGGCGGCGGCATGAGTACGGCGAAGGCGGCGCTGCAAATCGACGCGGCGCAACTGGCCAGCAACCTGGGCGGCAAGAACATCCGCGTGAACCTGATCTCGGCCGGCCCGTACCTGAGCCGCGCGGCCCGCAGCATCCGGCCGGGCGAGATGGAGAAGACCGTCGAGTACGCGGCCAGCCGGTCGCCGCTGCCCCGCGCGATCAAGCCGGAGGAAGTCGCGGACTCGACGGTGTTCCTGTGCAGCCCGCTGGCCAGCGGCATCACCGGCCACATCCTGTATGTGGACTGCGGGTACAACGTGATGGGCGTGTGACCGGAGCAATCGCCCGTGCTATCCGTGCTGTTCTGGAACGTGCAGAAAAAGCCGCTGCTCGACCGCGTCGCCCGCATAGTTGCGGCGCACGCGGTCGATGTCGTCGTGCTGGCCGAGTGCGTGCAGACCGACGCCGAGCTGCTGGCGGCGCTGAACGGGGCCAGGGGAAAGCAGTTCGTCTGCCCGCGCCGCCGTTCGCCTCGGTTCCGCATCGCGTTCGCGTCACCGATCCGGCGCATGGCACTCGTCCGCGACTCGGCAACCGGGTACATGGACGTCTTCAAAACCACCACCCGCGCGAACGACCCGCTCCTGCTGGCGGTGGTTCACTTGCCGAGCAAACAGGCTGATCGGAGCAGCGTGGTTCAGGAGACCGCCCGCGCCCTCCGCCAGACAGAAGCCACGCAGGGGCATTCACGAACGGCCGTCTTCGGCGACTTCAACCACAGCCCGTTCGACGACGTGATGGTGGACGCCCTCGGCTTCCATGCGTTGATGACCCGCGAACTCGTGGCTCGTCGGCATCTCCGAACGGTAGCCGGGATTGAGTGCCCGGCGTTTTTCAACCCGATGTGGGATTTTTTGAAGGATCGCGGCACGCGCCCCGCCGGAACGTACTATTTCCGCGAATCGATCCCGACGAATCACTTCTGGTACGCGCTCGATCAGGTGTTGGTGCGGCCGGAGTTGGTGGATAAACTACAAACGGTCGAAATCCTCGAATCCGACGGCACGGACTCGTTTCTCGACGGCAAGTACGGATGGCCCGACCGATCAGTCGGGTCCGATCACTTACCCCTGCTGTTCCGCCTGGACTGGTGACACCCATGCCCGAAGCAGTTCCGATCCTGTGGACGAAGAAGTTCGACCGCCGGGTACTCACGCCCTTGGCCGTTCTCCGCGTTCAGGCGTCGAAAGTGAAAGAACTGAGCGACGGGCTACTGGACGCCGCGGTCATCACGACCGAAGGTGCGGGTGAGGAAGGCAAGCCCGTGCAAACCCATTCGTTCGAGATTTCCGCTCCCGCGCTGGACCATTACACCCGGAGCATTTTGACCGCCGAACACGACAACCCCGGTGCCTACCCGGTGTCCGTCACGTCTTGGTATCTCGCGCACGATCGCCGCAATTCCTCCCTGGATGAGACGCCGTGCGCCTACTGCCAGAACCAAGACGAGTTCGTCGAGGCAATCAAGAAGGTACTGCAATCCGCTCGCCTGACCGGGTTCCTCGAATCCCTCATCGCCCAGATTAATGACGCGGAGGCGGTGACCACCTCCGTGTAGCCGCCGGCCTTGCTCACTTCAGGGTCGTCGTCCCCTCGCCGGCGATCTTGCCTTCCAGGGTCATTTCGACGACGGCGTCGTCCAGCTTCTGCTTGCCGGCCATGCGGATCGTCCCGGCGAACTTGCCCTTCACCTCCACGCCAGTCTTGAGCGACCGCCAGCCGGTGGCCGTCACCTTGAGCGTCACGTCCGGCGTCGGCTCGTCCTTCTCGCTCGGCTTCATCTTGGCGGTGATGGTGCCGCTCGTCTCGATCACCGCGCACTCCTCGTCGCCGACTTTCTCCACCCGCAGGAACTTCTGCTTCAGCTTCCCCTTCACGTCGATCATCTGGCCCCCGGTCAGGCTCCGCGCCTTCGCGGCGTCCACCGTCCACTCGTGGCCGACCTTCACTTTGTCGGCCGGGAACAGGTCGTCGTCCGACTCCGGCCCGTCCCGCTTGGCCAGCTCCTTCTTCTGCTCGTCGGTCGGGTCGGCCGCGTCCTCCAGCTTGTGCGTCCACTTGCCCTCCTTCTTCACCGACACCACGGTCTCGCCTTGCAGGTCGTTGGTCTCGTCCTCGGTTTCCATGTTCCCGTCGATGTCGGTGACGGTACGGACGCGATCGGCGATCACCTTCGTCCGGCTCTTCGTGACCTCCCGCTCCTTCACCTCCAGGATGGTCTCCTCCTCTTCGCCGGTGGTGGTGATGGTCTGCTTGGCGGACATCTTCTGGTCGCCCATGCCGACGGTCACGTCGGCGTCGGCGACCGTCACCGTCACCTTGGACCGCAGCACCTGCTTCACCTTCGGGGCCGGGCCGCGGAGGTCGTAGGCGTCGTCGGCCGACCGCACCGCGCCGGCGAACAGGGCCGCCGCCGTCACCGCCCACAGGGTCGCACGCATGGGGAACACTCCGTCACAGGGGGGAAGTGAAATCGCTGTTTTCATGATACGCCGGCCCACCTCAGACCGGGAATGCCCTGTCCCCGCGCGGCGGCCGTCGGTATCCCAAGTGAATACCTCGCGCCCGGAGTCCGCCCGCCCATGTTCCCGTCGTTCAATGCGTTCAAGCCGTGCCGGCACGGCACGATGGTGTTCAACCCGAAGGACTCCTACGTCGGCCGGTCGCTCGACCTGTACGGCGAGTTCTCCAACGGCGAAGTGCTGCTGTTCGAGCAAGTCCTGCGGCCCGGCGAGATCGTCGTCGAGGTCGGGTCGAACGTCGGCGCGCACACGGTGCCGCTGGCGAAGGCGGTCGGTCCGACGGGGCGGGTGTTCGCCTTCGAGCCGCAGCGGGTGCTGTTCCAAACCGTCTGCGCCAACCTGGCGCTGAACAGCATCACCAACGTGGTGGCGCGGAACGAGGCCGTCGGCGCGGCGGCCGGATCGCTGGTGGTGCCGTCGCTGGACTATTCGGCCGCGGCGAACTACGGCGGGTTGCCCCTCGGCCCGGAAGCCGGTTGGGCGGACAAGCAAGTCCCGCTCGAAGAGGTGCCAGTGGTCGCGCTCGATTCGCTGAACCTCGCCCGCTGCCGGCTGCTGAAGATCGACGTGGAGGGGATGGAGGCCGACGTGCTGCTCGGCGCGAAGGAGACGATCGCGCGCTGCCGGCCGCTGCTGTACGTGGAGAACGACCGGGTCGCGAAGTCCGACCGACTGGTGGCCCTGCTGACGGAACTCGGCTACGCCTTGTACTGGCACACGCCGCCGCTGTTCCTGCCGGACAACTTCGCCCGGAACGCGGAGAACGTGTTCGGCAACATCCTGTCGTTCAACGTGTTCGGCGTGCCGGCCGAGTGGACCGACTTCACGCTGACCGGGTTCGCCCCCGTCACCGACCCGGTGCATCCGGCGCTGAAGGCGGGGTGACATCGGAGCGAAGGGTTGCGGTTCGATCTTGTTAGCCCGCCGCGCCAGCAAGGGGCCAACAACTGAGGCGGTTCGCCCCTTGCTAACAAATCAACGTCGCCTCAACACGACTCGCCGTGACCCTCCCCGGAAAGGCACGCCCGCCATGTCCGAATTCGTCATCACCTGCCCGACGCCGGCGTGCGGCAAGCCGCTGAAGTTGCCGGCCGCCGCCGTCGGCAAGCCGCTCGCCTGCCCGCACTGCCGCACCCCCCTCCGCGTCACCCTCGGTGCCGACGGGACGCCGGCCAGCGTGACCGCGCCCGGCGGCCTCATGCGGGTGCCGCGGCTGCTTCTGGTGCCGGGGTTCGCGCTGCTCATCCTGGGTGTGGCCGGCGGCTTCGTGAACGGGTACATCGCCGCCGACTGCTACTGGAACCCCGGCGCGGAGACGGTTCACGCCAACCGGTACGTCCGCGAGTTCCACAACCTGGACAAGCAGTTGAACTTCAACAAGCCGCGGAAGAAGGACGACGAGGCGAGCGACCACGAGCTGTTCATGGCGGCGGCCGGCGGCGGGGCGGGGGCGACGGTGCTGATCGCCGTCGAGGACGCGATGACCGAAGCGTGGGCGACGCGGATGAAGTCCGTCCACACGGCCTCGGCGCTGACCAGCTTGTTCGCGGCGGTCAGCGGCTGGTGCATCCTCCGGGGGCGGTGGTATCGGGTGGCGCTGCTGGGATGCGTGGCCGCGATGACCACCGTGGGGCAGGCGTGCTGCATCCCCGGCACCATCGCCGGCCTGTGGGGGATTCTGGCGCTGGTCCGCGACGACGGCCGCGCGCACTTCGGCATCCGCCCGCAGGGGTGAGCGGGGCGGTCGCGGCTCGTGGGACTGCCCTGTCCCCCGGCGACCCCACTTCCAACTTGCCCTCGACACGACCCGGAATCGTCGGTACAGCCCGCCCCACTCGTGAGGGGAAACGAGCCACTTTTCAGGGGGAATTGCCATGCGTCGGTTGCTCGCGGCGGCGGTGTTCGGAGTCGGTACGGTCGGGGCCATGGGGTGCGCGGGGAACGCCACCTACGTCAAGAAGTTCCCGGACGGCGGCGTCATCGCGCTGAAGGCCGGCGGCGATCAGGCCGAGGTGCGGAAGATGATCGAGAAGCACGTCGGCCCGGACTTCGACATCGAGACCATCCAGCCGGACCTCCAACAGACCGGCGCGTTCGACCCGGCCAAACCGATGCAGTCGAAGGCCGCGCCCGGCGAGATGCACTACGTCTACAAGAAGAAGGCGAAGGCCGACGTGACCGGCCTGCCGGCGGCTCCGGGGGCCGGGATGCCGGGGGCCGGGATGCCCGTCGGCGGTGGCGTGGGTCAGGCCGGGTTCCAGCAACCCGGCGCGGCGATGCCGCTCGGCACGGCCGGGGTGCCGGCGGGCACCTCCGGCTTCGGCACCATCGGCGGCGGGATGCAGCCGCCGGACGTGTTCCCCCGGACCAAGTGAGTGAACGGCGCGTGTCCGCCCCCGGTCGGGGGCAACTGATCTGGCGAGCCGCGACCGCCAGGGAGCGGCATCCGCGATCATGCCTTACCTGGCGGTCGCGGCTCGCCAGGTCAGACCACCACGAAGTCGAACACCTTCTCCAGATTGATCTGCTCCGGCGGGCAGTCCAACCGCGGCGGCATGGTCGGGTACACTTCGGGGAAGCTAAATTTCCCCGTCGGCCAGTCTGTCGGCCAGTCGTCCGGCACCGCCGACACGCGGAACCGCTGCTCCGCACCCCGTGCGATCCGATTCCTGTCCGCGTCTCGCGCGGGGATGCCGACCATCCATCGCTCGTCGTCAGTCAGCGGCATCACCTTCGTGGACACCCCCGCCGAGCAACTGAAGAACCCCGCCTTTAGGCCGTCGTGGTCGCCGGCCAACTTGCCCACCATCCGCTTCAGCAGAAATAAAACGCGGTCGCGATCGACTGGGTGGACGATGTCGAGTTTCGGGGCGACAAATGCCACCCGGTTCACCCACGCCGGCCGCAGTTGGTGGGGCAGCAGCAGGTACGACAGCTTCCGGCCGATCTTCTGGAAAGTGTTCTCGCCGGGCCGCAGCACCTCGAACAAGTCCCGGATGATCTGCCGGTTGTCGTTGTACATGCCCGGCCCGCCGGCTAGGAGCGTGGTCACGTCCACTAGCACGACAAGAGCGTGGCACGACCGCAGGGCACCCAGAAAAGGCACCGCCACTTTCGCTTTGTACTGGTCGTATCTTGTGGCGAAGGTCGCCGCCAACTCGGAGTTCGCCATCCGCGTCTCCGGCGGCAGGGGCGCGAACTGATTCGCCTCGTCGATACCGCACACCCGCGACTCCGCCAACGCCTCGGGAGGGTCTGACTTCCGAGCGCCGCTGCCGCAGGTGTCCAGAAGGAAAGTCGAAGGCGAAATAAGCGGCTTACACGAATGGGCGAGCCGCGCGAGTGCGAGCCGGTACGTCCGCAAGATCTCGGATTCGGTGGCCGACGCCCCGCCGACGACGGCCATGTACTCGGCCGATGCCGTGCGGTACGGGGTGTCGGTGCGGAAGTGGGCGAGCATCCGGTCGGACCACTCGGCGAACCCACCCAGCAGCATGGCCGCATCGGCGATCCGTTCGCCGGGCAGGTCGTATAACTTCAGCACGGCGTCCGAGAACCGCCAGTCGGTTCGCTGGAATGAACACGAGTACATCGACCGGTCGAAGGTGCGGGCGGGCCACTTACCGTCGCGGACAACCGCGTTCTGGCATCCGGAGAAATCGAACTGTGGCCAGCCCTCATCCGGCAGTCGCTGCGTGAACTTGCGGATGGTTGCCTCGCCGCCGGCGAAGCGGAACCGATCCGGGTCGTGTTCCTTCAGGTGGTGGATTAGTGACGTGAGGAGCGAAGTCTTACCGGCATTAGCCAGGCCGACGACGCCGACCCGGCACTCGGTAGTATTGAACAGGAGCGAGGCCATACCGTGTGTTCCCTGACGGAAGTGGGGATTTTCTTTGCCAGACGTAACCGCTTGGGCGTGGTCGAATTTTCGTCCCAGAAGGTCGTGGCACTTGTGAGGTAGGTCAGGTCACGCATAGGCGGTCGCCAACGGAAGTTGTCAATCGAGCTGACGGCGAAAAAACCTGTATCCGCCCTTCATTTTACCCCACGACCACGTCGCGCTGTCGGACGACTTGTCGCCAATCCACCCTCCGGCGTCGGACGCCTTGTCTCCGACCCAGATTCCGGCATCGGCGGCGTTGGTGCCGACCCATTGGGCGGCAGCAGCAACATTTTCCTTCACCTTCACGGACAGGGTCCGACGCGGCAGCGCGGAGACGTAACCGCCGTCGGCAAGTTTCAGGAAGAGGCTGCTCTCGAACGCCTCCGGGGTGAACTTGGCCGACGCATCAAGCGTCTCCGCGTCTGCCTTCAATCCGGCTTCGCTCGCCGAGAGATACTTGCCGGTCGCGACAGCGAGAAGGCTCACGGTCCCGTCGTCGTGCCGCGTGATCCGGAACTTCTCCGCGTCCTCGATCTTGGCACGATTCGCGATCACGACATCCGCATCCGCGTGCAAAAAACCGGTATGGAAGAGCAGCGAACACGTCCCGTCGTCGGAAAGGAGCGGTGTGATCGCTTCCATCTCGCCTGCTGTTTTCACCGCCACCGAGACCTTCCCGGCATTCGGGTTCGGTTCACCTTCGACTTCGAACAGTTCACCGTACACCCACTCACCAGAGTCACAGAGACAGAGCGCGCATTCGGAACCGACGATGACCCAACCCACAACGGGTACCACCCTCCCAGCCACACGAGCCAACCACTTGCCGTAACCGAGTTTGTTGGACGCCCAGGTGCTGACATGCTTTGCCACTTCGAGTTTGACCAACGATTCAGGAATCTTCGGCTTCGGCTTGGTGTCGGCTTTCGTTCGATGCCCCATAACCTGGGGGTAACGAACGTGTCCGAATTCCAAGAAGCCGCGAGTAGTCTTTAAGATCGCTTGCCCGCGTTGGTGGCTTTCGCTGGACCAGAGCGCGACCCGATCGTGGTAGATCACGACGTTGCCATCGTTCTGGAGATCCAACCTCGCTCCAGGTTTGTCGGTACACGATGCCCAGACTGCGGTGAACTTGCCCTCCACCATGCCGTAGACGACGAGATTCCCGTCCCCTTGCATGCGGCACTCTGCGCCACTGGTGACGCTCGTTCCGCTGCTCCAGAGTGCCGTTGTGCCGTGGTACATGACGAGGTTGCCGTCGCTCTGCATGACGAGGACGTAGTTCCCGTCTGCGGACGCGAGGTTTTCTCCGGCGGTGAGCTTCGCGTCTGTCAGGAGTGTGTCCGCTGCTGTCGAAAACGTGCAGTGCCCGGTGGCGAGTACGGCACTCAGGACGATTTGACGCATCATCGGAACTTCTCCAAAGCCCGAGGGAGGGAACTCGATCCACATCCGATTGTATGCAGGCTTTCAGTTGCAAGACACTCTCACTCCCCCAGTGGGACCAACTCCAGCACCTGCGGGTCGCCGAGCGGCGTCGGCTTGTCCTCGCCCGGTTTCGTCAGCGTGAGGGTGTACTTGCCCGCCGGCACCAGCTTGTTCTGCGACCGCATGTTCCACGTCAGGCGGTGCAGGCCGGCGGCGCTCGGCACCGTCAGGTCGCCGACCGCCTTGCCGTCGGCGTCCGTCACCTTCAGCTTCGCACCGGTCGTCTTCTCCTTCAGGTAGACCGTGGCGGTCGCCCCGTGCGGCGGGTTCGGCGCGGCGAACGTGCCGGACGCGCGGGCGAACGGCGACTCGGCATACACATAGGTCTTCCGCACCGGGAACACCCTGGAGTCGGCCAGCTTCTTCTCGCTCAGGTGCCGCAGCGGGGTGATGTCGTCCAGGCTGTAGAAGCCCCGGCCGAAGGTGGCCAGCACGAGGTCGTGCTCGCGGGCATGCACGTCGAAGTCGCGCACGGCGACGGTCGGCAGGCCGGCCGTCATCGGGTGCCACACCCCGCCGCCTTCCACCGATACGAACAGGCCGAACTCGGTGCCGGCGAAGAGGAGGTCCGGGTTCACCGCGTCCTGGTGGACGCACCAGACCGGCTGCCGGGCGGGGAAATCGCCGCGGACGGTCCGCCACGTCTTGCCCCGGTCGGAACTCTTGACGATGTACGGCTTGAAGTCACCCCGCTGCCAGTTGTTGAACGTTGCAAACACCGTCTTGTCGTCGTGCGGCGAGGCGTGGATGTCCGAACAGTAGCTGTCCGTCGGCACGCCGGGGAACTCCTCCGCCTTCCGCCACGTCTTGCCGTCGTCCTCGGTGATCTGGAGGAAGCCGTCATCGGTGCCCGCGTACAGCAACCCGTCCTTCTTCGGCGATTCGCTCAGCGCGGTGATGATGCTGAGCGGCGTCGTGTACGTGTTGCGGCCGACGACATTCTCGCCCCACAGCTTGCCCATGACGGGCACCTTCAGCGGGTCGAGTTGCCGGGTCAGGTCGCCGGAGATGGCCTTCCAGGCGTCGCCCCGGTCGTCGCTGCGGTACAGCCGGCTGCCGGCGACGTACACCCGCTTGGGGTCGTGCCGACTCACGATCAGCGGCGTGTCCCACCCCCACCGCACCCGGTCCGTGCCGGCGCGCGGGCGGATGCCGGCGGACACGCCCAGCTTGCGGTCCACCCGCGACAGCGCCCCGTTCTGGATGAGCGTGTACACGATGTCCGGGTTGCCCGGCTCGGCCCTGGGCTGGAAGCCGTCGCCGCCGCCGACCGTCTCCCAGTCGGTGGTCAGCACGCCGACGCGGTTCCTCGACCGGTGCGGCCCGCCCATCGTGCCGTTGTCCTGCGTCCCGCCGTACACCCGGTAGAACGGCTTGGCGTCGTCCAGGCCGACCCGGTAGAACTGCGTCGTGGACAGGTTCTGGAAGTGCCGGAAACTGGCCCCGCCGTCGAACGTCTCGTACAGCCCGCCGTCGTTCCCGGCGACCATGTGCTTGGGCCGTTGCGGGTCGATCCACAGGGCGTGGTGGTCGGCGTGGACGGCCCACGGCAGCCGCTGGATGGTCTTGCCGCCGTCCTTCGTCCGCGCCATGCCGAGGTCGGGAATCCACACCGTGTCGTGGTCGTTCGGGTCGGGAATGAGCCGCCCCATGTACTGCCAGTCCAGCGCGCGGAACTCACTCGTGAACTTCCAGTCCTTGCCGCCGTTCTCCGACCGGTAGAAGCCGGTGCTGGCCGCCTTGTTGGTGTTGAACAGCGCGTACACCACGTCCGGCTTCTGGAGCGACACGGCCAGGGCGATGCGGCCGAGGTCGGTGTCCGGCAGGCCGCTCGTGAGCCGCGCCCACGTCTTGCCGCCGTCGGTACTCTTGTGGATGCCGGACTCCGGCCCGCCGCCGACCAGCACGCCGACGTTCCGCCGCCGCTGGTACGCCGCCGCGTACAGCACGGCCGGGTCGCGCGGGTCCATCACCACGTCGGTGATGCCAGTCTGGTCGCTGATCTCCAGCACGCAGTCCCACGTCTTGCCGCCGTCGGTCGTCTTGTACAGCCCGCGCTCGCCGCCGTCGGCCCACAGCGGCCCCTGCGCCGCCACGTACACGGTGTCCGAGTCCTTCGGGTGAATCAGAATCTTGGCGACGTGTTCGGACTTCTTCAGGCCGACGTTCTTCCACGTCTTGCCGCCGTCCTCGCTCTTGTACACGCCGTCGCCGAAGCCGACGCTCCGCTGCGCCTGGTTCTCGCCGGTGCCGACCCAGACGACCTCCGGGGTCTTCGGGTCGAGGGTGACGCTGCCGACGCTGAAGCTGCCGGCGGTGTCGAACACGGGCGCGAAGGTGACGCCGGCGTTGGTCGTCTTCCAGACGCCGCCGCTGCTGGCGACGACGTACCACGTCGCCTGGTCCTTCGGGTGGACGGCGATGTCGCCGATGCGGCCGGGGGTGAGCGCCGGGCCGAGCGGGCGGAAGGCGAACGCCTTCAGCAGGTCCGGGTTGACCGCCGGTTCGGCGGCGGCCAGGGGCGCGACCAGGAGCAGCGCGAGCGGCAAGGCGAGGCGGGGCATGGCGGGACGCCGGTGGGGGGAAATGCGGTTCATGATGGTGTGGCGAGCGGCCGCGATTCGGCAAGGCGGACGGGGCCGAACCTCCCATGCGGAGCGCTTCTACACAAGTATACGCAAAAACACTTCGACGATGTCGCATTCCGCGCGGATTTCCGCGCGAGCGTGCGGAGAGAGGCGCGCGCGCCCGACCAGTTGGGTCGGGTGCGGCGGCGAGTGGGAGGGGAAAGGGAAGCGAACTTCGCATGTCGGTGGACGGTTCAACTGGCGCGACTCGGTCACACCCGGAGCTTGCCTTCGATGGAGTCGTCCATCGTCTTCCCGACGGCCGCGCCGACCAGCATCTTGATGCCGGCCACGAACCCGCCGTGCTTGGTGTCCCAGTAGTAGCCGTCGGTGGGGGTGACGCGGATGACGGTGATGCGGGGGTCGTCGATGCCGCCGGTGAACCACGTTTTCAGCACCGGCTCCCACAACTCCGCGATCTTCGCCCGGTCGGTGGAGACGGTCGCGCGGCCGTTCAGCAGGAGGAAGTCGGAGTGCGGCGACCCCTGGAAATACAGCCGCACGGACGGGTCGCGGGCCAGCTCCTGATTCTGGTGGCTGTCGTTCGCGCTGAGGAACCAAAGGTTCCCCTGGTCATCCACCGTGCGGACGTTCATCGGGCGGACGCCGGTCGCCGCGCCCGCCGGGACGACCGTGCAGAAGAAGCAGGTTTTGGCGATCCCGACGAGTTCCTGGATCTTGGCGACCGCCTTCGGTCCCTGAAGGTCTTGGTGATGCTCGCCCGACTGGTTCTGGTTGATCGAGTCCATGTGTGCGGTCCTCGGGAGTTGCGGTTCCGATCACCCTGCGACCTGCAACTCCCGCGCCGGCGGGACGGCCTTTTTCCATGTCCGTTCACTTCTCGGCGAAGAACTGCATCAGGCCCATGCACTCCGGGCGCGGGGCGGCGGTCGGGGTGCCGCTCCACGTCCGCACGCCGACGCCGGGCACCACCCGCGACACGTTCATCGCCCAGGTGGTGTGGTGCGTCAGCGGCGCGCCGGTCAACTCGCTGCGGGGGATGGCGATCTCGGCCGTCCACCCGGTCGGCGTCGGCTCCACGGCGGCGAAGTACTTCGGGTTCCAACTGCGGTCGCCCCAGCAGTCCTCGGCCACGCACCCGCGCTGGTCGATCTGGAAGCGGTAGTACGTCTGGTAGTCGCGGTCCAGGTCGAACAGCAGGTCCACCCGGTCGAACCCGCGGAGGTCGTCGTCCCGCCGCCGCGCCTCGGCCTTCGGCTGCTGCTTGCCCTCCGGGTGCGTGCATTCGACGGCGACGTACACGAACTCGTCGTCGAACGTGAAGTACGCCTTGGTGCCGTACTCCGCCAGGCCCGCGCCGGACACGTTCTTCAGTTCCAGCGGCTTGAACGCCTTCCAGCACTCGTCGTCCAGCTTGCCGTCGAGGAACGGCTTGACCGCCGCCTTCGGGCAGAGGGCGAACGGCTTCGGCGGCACCGCGATGGCCTGCTTGTTCGCCAGCCACATCTCGGCCGCCAGGCAGTCCCGCCAGTGGTCCTCGCCCGGCTTGCGGTCGGCCGCGCCGGGGGTGGTGCGGAAGTAGTCGCCGAGCTGCTTGGCGGCGTCCCCGGTCCGGCCCATCTGCCGGCGGCTGGCGTGCGCGCAGAGGATCGTCGCCGGGTCGCGGGAGTAGACCGGCCCGAAGCCGGCCAGCTTGCTTTCCAGGTCCACGCACGCCTTGCCCCAAATCTGCACGCCTTCGCCGTCGGTCAGGCGGATCTCCTTCGCGTTCACGACCGGCTGCTGGTTCGACGCCTGCTTCACCCCGACCGGCGCGAACGCCACGTCGGTGACGATGAGCTTGTTCAGCAGTTCGGCCCGCCGCCGCGCCTCGCCGCTGGCGTAATAGCGGGACAGCCACCGCACCGCCTCCACCGTTTCCGGGTACGCCGAATACTTCTGGAGCGCCAGCAGGTTCAGCTCCCGCGCGGCCACCCACTTGCCCTCGGCGGCGAGCTGACGGGCGAGGCCGATGACCGCCTTCGCGGCCACGTCGTCCGGCAGCCGCTTGAGGTCGGTGCCGATGCGGGCGAGGGCCTTGTCCGCCCCGCCGGTGCTTTCCGCCGCGGCAACGAGTTGTTCCAGTTGCTGCCGCTTCTTCGTCAACTGCTCGCGGTCGGCGATGAGCGGATCGAGGAGGCCGTCGAACACCGGCAGCTTCCGCCGCGACGGGCCGCCGGCGGTCAGGTCGGTGCCGTCCATCAGGGCGGTGTGCGCCTTGGCATCCGGGATGTAGCTGGTGACGGCGGCGAAGCAACGCCGTGGGGCGGGCAGCGTGTCGAGCAGGGCGCAAGCGGGTTCGGCGAACCCGGCCGGCGAGTCGAGCAGTTGCTTGGCGAACGCCGTCTGGTCGTACTTCACATGGCACTGTGCGCCGGACTCCGGCCCGCCGGCGTACAGCTTCTTCGCCTTGTGCGGCTTCAGGTGCAGCGCGGCCAGTTGGTCGGGGAACGCCTTGTCGTCGCCGGACAACTTGAACGCCTTCTGCGCCGCGACGATGACGAGGGAGGCGTCCGGCCCGCCGCCGACCACCGAATCCGCGACCACCACGTCCGGCCGCCACATGCGGATGGCCAGCACCATCTCGGCGACGAGTTTGTCCTCGGCGGCGGGGCCGTGCTGCTTCACCCAGGCGGCGAACAGCGCGTCCGACTTGCCGTCGCTCAGGTGGCCGGGGATGGGGAACTGCCAGCAGGCGTCGGCGGCCAGGCCGCTGGCCTCCCGCACGGCGGCGTGCAGGCGGTGCGGGTCGGTCGCCCGCTTCGGGTCGGCGGTGATCGGGTCGGCGCAGGTCACGGTCATCGCCGCGACGAAGTGGCCGTCCCGCCCGCCGAGCAGCGCGACCGTTTCCAGCGGCACCGTCTTCGCCGCGCCGTGCGCGAACAGCGCCGCCGCCTTCATGCCGCCGCACCGCTGCACCGCCCACGTCGTGCCGCCGTCGGTCGATTTCAACACCGCGCCCAGGTCGCCCACGGCCCAGACTTCCTTGTCGCTAATGGCGCAGAGGGCGTTGATCGGCGTGTGCCAGCCGGTGGCGACGCTGTCCCACGTCTTGCCGAAGTCGGCGGAGCGCAGCACCACCGACCCCGGCCGGCCCGCCGCCCACACCGATTGCCCGAACGACGCGATGCAGCGGAAGTTCATCCCTTCGGCGACGGCCGCCGGCAACTTCGTGTCGGCGACGGCCCACTTCGTCCCGCCGGTCGCGGTCGTCAGCACCAGCCCGCCGTCGCCCACGGCCACGCCCGCCGCACCGCTCATCGCGATGCCGCGAATGCTCCGGGTGCCGAGGGAGTCGATCTCGGCCGGCTTCAGCTTGCCGTCGGTGAAGGTGGCCAGCCGGCCCCACGCCCCGCCGACGACGCCGATCTTGTCCGACGAGAACGCCGCGCCCTGCCACGACGGGGCGCGACCGCCGTTCGCCGCAACCCAGGTCTTGCCCGCGTCGGAGGTGGTGAACACGCCCGCCGGCGACCCGGCCGAACCGTCCCCACATACGACCGCCGTCTTCTCGTCGAACACGCGGACGGCGTTCAGGCCGGGCAGCACGCCGCTGGTGAGTTCGGTCCAGGTCAACCCGCCGTCGGCGGTCGTGAGGATGACGCCGGACGATCCCGCGTCGGCGGGCAGTTCGGTGCGGCCGACCACCCAGCCGGTGTACGGCGTGAGGAAGCAGACCCCTTTCAGGCAGGCCCGCGAGCCGGTCGTCTGCCGCTCCCAGGTCTTGCCGCCGTCGATGGTGTGCCACACGCCGCCCTGGTCGCCGACGGCCCAGCCCTCGTTCTTGTCCACGAACTGGACGGCGTGCAGGGAGGCGTCATCGAAGTGCGGCGGCAGCGGGTTGGCGGCGGCGACTGCGGAACCGGCCAGAACGAGGAGCGAAGCGACGA
>JAYUFU010000123.1:0-6968 GCA_043738505.1 Fimbriiglobus sp.
CTGGCGTCCTTGAATTTCGCCCTGATGAAAGACCAAGACCGCTCGCGGAGCGAGCAGAACACATCCTCACCCCAACTCCGGCACCGCCGACGCCTGGAAGTCGGTCACTTCGATCTCCACCGATTTGAAGCCGTTCCACTCGTTGATCTTCGGCGTGAACACCAGACAGCACTCGCCGCCGGCGGCCATCAGGTCGTCCAGGCGGTCGCCCATGCCCCACGCCACGGCGCGGATTTTCGCCCCGCCCTGCGTCACCCGGAACGACAGGTGCCGCTCGCCCTGGCCGATCCGCCGGGGCGTGCCCTCGATCGTCAGCCCGCTGGCCAGGAACCGGGGCTTCGGGTTCTCCATGCCGTAGGGTTCGAGTTTGTCCAGGTCTTTCATCAGGGCGAAATTCAAGGACGCCAGCGGCACCTCGGCGTCGATCGTCAGCACCGGGGCAGGGGGGCCGTCGGGGAACACCCGGCGGGCGGCGGCGCAGAACAGTTCGCGCAGCTCGTTCAGCTTCGACGGCCGCACCTTGAACCCGGCGGCGACCGCGTGCCCGCCGTGCCCTTCCAGAACGGAGTCGCACGCCGTCAGCGCCTCGTGCAGCGGGAACCCGGCCACCGACCGGCCCGACCCGCCGCTCAATTCGTCGTTCTCCTTCAAGGCCGCGACCAGCACCGGCCGGCCGAAGTGTTCCGCCAGTCGCCCGGCCACGATGCCGACCACGCCGGGGTGCCAGTCCACCTGACCGAGGACGATGGCCGGCGCGTCGGCGTAGCCCAGGTCTTCCACCATCTGCTTGGCGGCGGCGGTCAGGTTCCGCTCGATGGTCTGCCGCTTGGCGTTCTGGTCTTCCAGGAACTCGGCCGCCTCGCGGGCCTTGATCGGGCTGTTCGTGGTCAGCAGTTCCACCACCAGCCGGGCGCACCCCAGTCGGCCGGCGGCGTTGATGCGCGGGCCGATCTTGAACCCGACATCCTCGGCCTTCAACGTGGCGGTCGTGTTCCCGTCCTCGTCCGTCTTCAGCAGTCCGGCGGCGATCATCAACGCCCGGATGCCAACGGACGGTTTGTTCACCATTCGCTTGAGGCCGTGCTTGACGAAGAGGCGGTTCTCGTCCCGCAGCGGCATGACATCCGCGATCAGCCCCAGTGCCGCCAGGCCCATCGCGTCTTGCAGGAACTCGCGGTACTCGTCCGGCACCTTGTCGCGGTTGGTCGCCCGCTGCGCGACGGCCCACGCCAGCTTGAACGCCACGCACGACCCGGACAGCCCGCCGAACGGGTACGTCGAGCCGGGCAGCCGGGGGTGGACCAGGACCGCCGCGTTCGGCAACTCGGCCCGCATCTCGTGGTGGTCGGTAACGATCATCTCGATGCCGCACTCGCGGGCAACCTCGGCCTCCTTCACGCTGCAAATGCCGCAATCGACGGTGACGAGCAGCTTCACCCCGTCCTCGGCCAACTGGCGGACGGCCGCCTCGTTCACGCCGTACCCCTCCTCGACGCGGTTTGGGACGTAATACCGCACGTCCGCCCCCAGCCGGGTGAGCAGCAGGTACAGGATGGCGGTGCCGGTGGTGCCGTCCACGTCGTAATCGCCGTACACGCAGATGGGCACGCGGTCGGCGACGGCCCGCGCGATCCGCTCGGCGGCGGCGGGGACGCCGGGCAGCAGGTGCGGCGGGTGCAGGCCAGACATGGCCGCGCCGAGAAACCGGGTGGCCTCGTCGGGCTTGGTCACGCCGCGGTTCAGTAGCAGTTGGGCGAGGACCGGGGACACGTCGGCCTTGCGCGCCAAGTGGCGGACGGCCTCGTCATCGTGCGGGCGGAGCTGCCACAGTCGGCGGACGGGGGGCACGGGCGGTTCCTCCGGGGCGGGTGAACAAAATAGCATCCGGGCGGAGCGGGCGAAAGGCAAGGTCAACCGGCGGGGAAGGGGGAAGCCGGTCCCTGCTGGCGTCCGTGCGTTCCGACTCCCGACGGGTAAAATGAGCGCGTCGCCGGTTTTTTGTCGGCAGGGACGGTTCGGTGGCCTTTCTTGGGTGGAGGCGGGAGAATGATCGACGGGCTGACGGACGCCGTGTACCGGGGGCTGCCGGACGACGCCATCTGGGCGTGCATCCGCGAGCGGCGGGACGAGGTCGCGCTCCGCGCGTTCCTGTACCGCCACGGCGGGCGACTTCTTGCCTGCGCGCGAGCGGTGACGGGCGACGAGCACACAGCCCAAGACGCCGTTCAAGAGGCGATGATTCGACTGATCCGCGACCGCGCCCGGCTTCCCAACCACCGGGCGGCGATGGCGTGGCTGTATGTGGCGCTTGATCGGGCGGCGCGAGTGGTCCGCCGAGCGGAGCGACGCCGAAAGGCGCGGGAGGAGCAGGTCAGTTTCGCCCGGCCGGAAGGAGTGAGTTCTTCGGATCCGGACATGGGCGAAATCCGAGGCGTGGTGAATCGAGCCGTCGCGGACCTTCCGGCGCGGGAGCGTCGGGCCGTGGAACTGGTGTACTTCGAGGGGCTGACGCATGCCGACGCGGCCGACGCTCTCGGCTGGTCGCGGGGCGCGGTCGGCAGCTACCTCACGCGGGCGCTGCGGCGGTTGGAGGGGCTGCTCGCCAAGCGGGGCGTGACGGCCGCCGGCGGGGTGATCGCAATCGAGGCTGCTCTTCGGGCCGCTCCGCCGGGCGGATTGATGGATACGGTGTGGTTACTCGATGCGGTCAGTCGAGCGACCGAGGAGTCGGTCATGCACGGATGGGGGATGGCGTTCGTAGCCAGGCATTGGGGGTTGGTTGCGTTGTCTGGCCTCGGCCTAATCACCGCCGGGTTAGTCTGGCAGTCGATGGTACGCCCGGCACCGGTGCCGATGACCCCGGTCGAGGTCGAGAGCCTTCAGGCCAAGAACCTGCGGCTGTTCCACGCCGACGTGCTGCCCTCGTTGCTGGTGGAATTCCGGCAGATGGTGCCGGCCGACAACTCGGTTCGGCTCATGGCGGCACGCGCGTACGGTAGCGTGGTCGAGGGCGTCTTCGAGACGGAACGACCGCTGTTGCCGGGCCTCCGGCCGACCGGGTTACGAATGCGGTATTGCATGTTCCGTCGGCGGATGGAAACGGACGCCGATTTGAGCGGCACTGGCACGTGGAAGGCAATCAACTTGGAGCGGCCGATCATCCTCGATCTGGCCATTCCGGACCTCCGCTTGCCGGCCGCGGATCTAGGCAAAGCCTGGGTGGCGGCCTGCCGAACGGCCTTCGCCCACCTGCCGGCGGACGACCGGGCTGAGGCGGACTTGGTGCGGCACGTGTTCGGCGAGCGGGGGCACGATCTGATCGTGCCCCCGGAGGTGCGCTCGGCAACGGGGGATGGCGGCCGCGTGTTCGTGACCACCGGAGACGACGCCCTGTTTCTCCGCACCACGGACGGATGGCGATACCTCGGCGAGTGTCGCGGGTGGTTCCTCGCGACGACGGGGGACAAACTGTACGCCGACGGACACGCCGGCGGAGCAGGCGTCTGGCAGCGGCCGGTGACCGGCGTCGAGGCCGAGTGGGTGCGGGTGTGCGACCGCCCGCCGGAGGACTGGGGGCGGTTCCGGGTGTGCGGCATGGCGGTGGCCGGAGGACGGGTTCACTACGCAGTCGTACGGCACCCGGATGGGGCAACCGCCTTGTGGTCGAGGTCGCTGGACGACGCGAAGGCCGAATGGACGCGAGGCGAGTTGCCGGTTCACCCGAACTCTTTGACCGGGTCGGGAACGTGGCTGTACAGCGTCGCTTCCGAGAACGCTCTCGTCCGCCGCGTCGTCGCCGACCCGACGGCCGCCTGGGAGCGAGTCGGCCCGATGCCAGCCAGTTGCGACATGCTTCAGGCGGTCGGCAGTCAACTGTGGGCGTTCGACCGCCGGCAGGGGCCGATTCACACCCGGCCGATCTCGGGCGATGCGGCGACCAAATGGACGGTCGTCGGACGGATTCGGGAGCCCGACCCGCAGTGACGGAGTTCCCTCATCTGAACTTGTAGCTCCTGACAGGCCCTTATGCCCGACATTCGGCCGGCTCTGACACCCGACGACCTCCTCGCGGTTTACCGCTTCCGGTACTCGGTGTATGTCGAGGAGATGGGTCGCGCACAGAAATACGCCGACCACAACGCCAAAATCATCACCGATCCGCTCGACGTGCCTGCTGCTCACGTTCTGGCGGCTTGGGAGGCGGGCGAGGTCGTCGGCACCGTTCGCTACAACTTCCTCCGGTCGTCCGACATCGGCGAGTACGCCGAGCAGTACGCGATTGCCGGCCTCGCCCCCGATCTCCTCGCCGCCACGTCGATCACCACCCGGCTGATGGTCCACCCGCGCCACCGACGGACCACGCTTGCGACACGCTTGGCTTGCGAGGCATATCGGCGGGCCTTGGACTGTGGCACCCTCCTCGACTTCATCGACTGCAACGCCCACTTGGTGGAGTATTTCGCCGGCCTCGGCTACCGCCCACACCGAACCGATTTCGTTCATCCCGAGTACGGCGCTGTCACTGTCATGCGATTGGACCTGACTGATCGGCCACACTTGGAGTCCGTTCGCTCCCCGTTCCGAAGAATCCACCGAACTTGGGAAGAATCACGCGCCGCACCCACGACCGGAGAATGAGCAATGGCATTGACCGCCGACCCACCCGAAACATGGTCCGAAGAAGCCCTCGATGCGTTCGTGGACTCCCTCGAAACCCGCATCCAGCGTTTGCTGGGCGAGATCAAGGCCACGCCTGTCTGGCAGGCCGTTACGGCCCCGGACGCGGACCCGACTTTGATCCGGCTCATCATGCGGGAGGTGTACTTGGAAATCTACTCGTACCAGCCTCACGTCATCACGGCCACCATTGCCATCATCGGCAGGATGCCGAAATCCGACCCCCGCATGATCTCCAAGATGCTCATCCACCAAGCGGAGGAGGCCGACCACGGGGAGATGGCTCTGCGGGACTACGTCGCCCTCGGCGGCGACGAACAGTTCGCCCGCTCCCGGCGGATCAGCCCGGAGTCGTTCGCCGTGGCCTCCGTCTGGTGGGGGCTGTGGCACATGGAAGACCCTTTCGCGTACCTCGGGGCACTGTACCCGTTCGAGGGGCTGACCCCGATCGTGTCGCAGTTGGCCCGCGACGCGATCAAGAAAAAGGGGTTCCCCGGACAGGCGCTGGAGTACATCGACTTCCACGCCGAGGAGGATATCAAGCACGCCAACCTCGTCCGCAAGTTGCTCAAGCACGCGGTCAATACATACCCAACGGCGGCCGACAGCATCCTGGCTGGCATCGAGTACTTCCTGGCCGTGTACCCGATCCCGGTGTGGATGTCCGCGTACCGCCGGGCCGTCACCGAGTACGATAGCCAAAGTCATCTCTCCCGAGGCCGTGTTGACGATTGAGATCTTCCGGAGGCGTATGAATCCGAACACCAAGTGGATGAGGCCGAGGAAGGTCGAGATGACGGCGAGGGAGGCGTTGCGGGTGCGGTCGGCGGCGCGGTGCTTCCGAAGTGCGGACGAACTCAAACCGGCGGGGCGTACAGGATTCGCGGCTCGGCGACGCCCGGCAGGTACAGGGACAGTCCGCCGGCCGCCGCGTTCACCCGGACGACTCCCCCCGGACTTCCCGCCGCGTGCGCGGCCAGAATCGCCTCCATCGCCTGGACGACGGCCACGCAGTTGCGGTCGGCCGAAAGGTCGTTGTACGTCAGCGCCCGCGCCGCCGTCAGCCGCGCGCCGCGTTCGGCCGCCGGGCCGCCGAACTCCACCGTCGCCACCTCGCGGAAGAACCGCTTGATCACTTCGATCCCATATCCCCGCTGCGACCGCTCGCCCCACGGCTCCAGGAACGACCCGTTGTAGTGGTGGTTCGGCGTGTTCTTGAGGTCGTGCGGGGTGCGACCCTCGACGGTCAGTTCGACACCGCGCTTCCGCTGGTGCGCGAGCCAGACGCCGTTGTCGAAGCGGAACTGCACCTCCTGATCGACGTAGCCGGGGAAGTTGTCCGGCGTCACCCAACTGGTGTGGATGTCGAACGCCGCCTCGCGGGCGTCGGGGTGGGTGTACGTCACTTGCAGTTGAACGGAGTCCCACGTCGGCCCGTCGGCCGGCCCGACGAGGCCGCGCTGCCCGGTGGCGGTCACGCGGGTCAGCCGCCAGTCCGGGCCGAAGGTGAAGTCGATCAGTTTCAGGTAGTGGACGGCGACGTAGGTGCCGGGGTTGCGGCCCGTCACCCACTCGGCGAACTGGCCGGTGCCCACGCTCTTGGGTTCGAGGAGGGAGCAGTAGCCGTTGTTGACGTGCCGAAGGACGCCGTCCGCGACGTGCGTGCGGAGCTTCTTGTGATCGGGGTCGAGCAGCTTGTGGTACACGACCTTCGCCAGCACGCCGGACCGCTCGGCGAGCGAGACGAGTTCGTCCAACTCCGCCAGCGACAGGACCGACGGCTTCTCGATGAGGACGTGCTTGCCGGCGAGCAGGGCGGCGCGGGCGGCGGGGAAGTGGCGGTCGTCCGGGGTGGCGACGCAGACCACATCGACTGGCGACCTACTGAGCTGGTCAGCGGCGTCCGTTCCGGCGAAACTCGTGAACGCCTTCAAGCCGGCCGGCGCGACCGCCCGATATCGCTCGGCGCGGCTACCGGTGCGGGTGGCGACGGAGGCCAACTCGACGGCAACGGGACCGGTCGCGGGGTCGAACAGCGGGATCCTGGCGGCGGCTTCGAGGCACGGCCGATACGTCTCGTCGAAGATCATGCCGAGGCCGACGAGGCCGGCTCGCAGGACGTGGGGAGCAGTTTTCATGGGCGGATGGTACCAGTTGGAAATGGCGAGAAACAGCGGGAAAATGGGGGCGATGAGTAAACATAATTTACATTATCGGACGTTGGCCGATTTGGTTTCCCCTTGGTTTGGTTCTTCCTTAACCGGAGGCGGTTGCTTCGCCCCGGCCTGTTC
>JAYUFU010000124.1:0-6965 GCA_043738505.1 Fimbriiglobus sp.
CTTCCATCCTCTTCATCCGTGTTCCTCTTTTTTTATCGTTCCTCGTCCAGCTTCTTCTCGAACGCAATCACCAGCGGCATTCCCTCAACGGCGGTCTCGATGCGGTGGCTGGTGGCGGTGTCGGTCCACGCGGTCGCCTGCACCTCGGCGGCGATGTTGTCGCGGTGGGCGGCGATGGCCTTCGCCAACTGCTCGGCGGTCGAACTCAGGTGCAGCGTGATCGCGTCGGCGATATCCAACTTCGCGTCCTTGCGGGCCTGATTCACGAGCCGGATGACGTTCCGCGCGAGGCCGGCCAGCTTCAGTTCCTCCGTGATGACGGTGGAGACCGTCACCTCCACGCCCTTGCCCTTCGCCCCGGCCCAACCCTGCTCCGCCACATACTCGAAGGTGAAATCGGCCTTCACCAGCATCACGCCGACGAGTTCCGTTTCGCCGGCGTTCAGCTTGGCTTCCAACTCCTCGCCGTTGATGGTGGCGAGCGCCGCTTCCGCCTCCTTCGCCTTCGCGCCAAGCTTCGCGTTCGCGGTCTTCTTGTTGAGCTTCGCCACCGTGCGCAACGTGGCCGGCGCGTCTTCGGGCAACAGCGTCACCGTCATCATGTTCAACTCGTCGCGGATGAGTTCCTCGAGCGCCTCCACGGCGTCGCGGATGCCCGTATCCGAACTCCGCACGCGGAGTTCGGCGAGCGGTTGCCGGACGCTCAACTTCGCCACGTTCCGCGCCGCCCCGCCCAGGGTGATGACCTCGCGGAGTGAGTTCATGCGAGTCACGAGGGATGAACCCGCGTCGGCACGAACGTAAGCCCGATCGACTAGAATCGCTATTTGCCACTGCTCAAGTTCTTCCTTACCTGGTTTAGCAGCGGGATAGTAAGTCAGGTGAACCGACTCCGCGTCCTTCGTCAGGTTGCGCCACATGATGTCCGCGATGAACGGCGCGCACGGTGCGAGCAGCCGGCAGGTCGTCGTCAAGACCGTGTATAACGTTTGGTACGCGGCCCACTTCTCCTTCAACCCAGCGGCATCCAGATCGGCGACCCTGCTGTTCAGCCGCGGCTTCACCCGGCGGACGTACCAGTTGGACAGATCGTCGTCGATGAACCGCTCGGCGGCGAGCGCGAAGGCCATCACGTCGTACTTCACGAACGACGCGCGGGCGGTCTCGGTGAGGTGCTGCAGCGCCGACAGAATCCAGCGATCCAGGTCCGGGCGATCCTCGAACGGCACGGTATGAACGGCCGGGTCGAAGCCGTCACCGGCGGCGCAATTGCAGAAGAAGGCGTAGGTGTTCCACAGCTTGAAGATGAACTTCGACCGCACCTCGTCGGCCGGTTCCGGGCCGAACTTCAGGTTCAGTGCCGGGTTCGCCCGGCAGAACTGCCAGCGGATCACGTCCGCGCTGATCGGCTTGTACTTGGCGAAGACGCGCATGACCTGCTTGCCGGCCTTGTCGATCATTCGGCGATGTACCACCTCGTGACCCTTGGGGAGCAACTCAAACGCTTTTTTCTCTGCCGCTTGCTTCGCCCTCTCAACGTTGTCCGCCTTGATTTCGAGTTCGATGTCACAGAACAGTTCGTACCCTGGCTCCTTGTCTGGCGTTGGAGCTTCGCCTGCGGCGGAATTGAACTCGATGCTGTTGCCGTCGCTCTTGTGCATCGGCTTCCCGAACTGATCCAGCACGGTGCCGAAGCCGAGGAGCGTCTTGAACGGCGGTTCGCCGTCGCCCATCATGGTGCTGAGCGCGAGCAGCGCGTAGAACCAGTTGCGGAACTGGCCGGGGAAGCTCTCGGTGATGAAGTCGGCCGGGTACCATTCACGCCAGTACGCGCGGTCGGTGTTGTACTTCATAGTGCTGAACGCCACGATGCCGGCGTCCAGCCACGGGTTGCCCACGTCCGGCACCCGCCACATAAGGTTCCCGGTCTTCGGGTTGCGGATGGCCACGCCGTCCACGAACGGCCGGTGCGGGCTGTTGCCTTCGAACTCCGGCCAGCCTTCCACGGCACGCGATTTCAACTCCTCGCGCGAGCCGATCACCTCGAAATCGCCGGTGATTTCGTCCACCCAGATCGGCAGCGCGAGGCCCCAGAACCGCTTCTTCGAGATCATCCAGTCGCCCATGTTCCACAGCCAGTCGCGCTCGCGGGCCTGCCCGTTGATGGACTCCGGCAGGAACTGCACCTGCGTCACCACCTTCATGATGTCGCCGCGGAAGCCTTCCTCCGTATTGCGCGGCCCCATATTGATGAACCATTCATCGACGAGGCGGAACAGCAGCTCCGTCTTGCACCGCCAACAGTGCGGGTAGCGGTGGACGTAGCGCTCGGTGGCGAACAGCGCGTCGCGCTGCTTGAGTTGCTCGAAGACCGCGTCCGCGGTCTTCGGATCGACGGCGTTCAGCCCGGCGAGCGGGCCGAAGCCGGCGTGGAAGCAACCGGCGTCGTCCAGCGGCGCGACCGGCGGCAGGCCGTTTTCCTTACCCCATTGGAAGTCGATCTGCCCACACCCCGGAGCGGTGTGAACGATCCCCGTCCCTTCGGTGTCGGTGACGTTAGGGGCTCCCTTCTTGCTTTTCCCACCGTCGAAGACGCGGTGCGCCTTGGCGGCCGTCACGCGGGGCGTCCACTTGCGTGCCTCGGCGACGCGGGCGACTTCATCGGGATACCCGCATTCGCAGTTCTGCGCTTCGAGGTCGTCGAACGGGGCGGTGTACTCCCATCCCAGCATGTCCTCGCCCTTCACCTCGCCGACGATCTCATACGCCTCCTTGCCGGCCTTCTCCTTGAAGAGTTGTTCCAGACTCTTCAGGTGCGGCACGCCGTCCAGCCACTCGCGCTTGGACTTCTTCGCGGTCGGTTCGCCGGTCGCTTCTTCATCATCCCCTTCCCCACCGCCGGATTCCATGCGGTTCAACTTGAACGCGCCCTTGGCGACGTAATACACGTCGCCCTTCAGCTTCACCTTGATGTAAATCAACTCCGGGTTCACCGCCGCGCCGACGTTGCTGCTCATCGTCCACGGCGTCGTCGTCCAGACCAGCAGGTACTCGTTCGGCTTGTCCTTCAGGGCGAAGCGGACGAACACCGCCCGGTGTTCGATGGTCTTGTACCCCTCCTTGACTTCCATCTCGCTCAATCCCACACCGCACCTCCCGCACCACGGCATGGCATCATAGCCGCGATACACCATGCCCTTGTCGAAGCACTTCTTCAGGAACGCCCAGATGGTGTAGTTGTTCTCCTCGCTCATCGTGAAGTACGACTTGCGGTCGTCCACGGGCTTCGCCCAATCCGCGTCGGTGCGGTCCCAGTCCATCCAGTAGCCGAGGCGGACGCTCTGCTCGGTTTGCACGCGAGCGAACTTGTTGACGCGGTCTTTGCACAGTTGCACGAATTGCGCAATGCTCGCCACCGGGTCGCCGGGCACCAGGTTTTCGATGTCCCGCTTGCTGTCGAGTTTCAGTTCCTTCTCGACTTCCACTTCCACCCACAGCCCCTGGCAGTCGAACCCCTGCTGGTAGCGGAGTTCGTGCCCGGTCATGGCGAAGTAGCGGTTGAACACGTCCTTATAGGTGCGGTTCCAGGCGTGGTGAACGCCCATCGGGTTGTTGGCCGTGATAGGGCCGTCCAGGAAGCTCCACTTCGGCTTGCCGGCGTTCAGGGCGCGGCGCTTCTCGAAGATGCCGGCATCGGCCCAGAACGCGAGGACTTCCCGCTCCAGCGCGGGGAAGTCGGCCTGCGGGTTCACCTTCTCGAACGGCATCGTCGGCACCTCGGAAACGCATCGGAGAACGGCCATTCTATGACGGGACACCCGCCGACCAAGCGGCGTTCGGAGTCGCCTTGCGAGCCGCGACCGCCGGGGAGTGGCATTCCGTGAACCCGTTCAATCAATCGGAACGCGGATGACACGGATTCCAGCGCGGATCAAAGCCGGGATCAAACCAAGAATTGATTTCTTCTGATCCTCTTCATCCCGGCTTTGATCCGCGTCATCCGCGTTCCTCTTTTCGGACTCTCCTGCCAGATCCGATCACCGGTGCCAATCCCCGGCGGACGCGGCCCGCACCGCGGCGAAATTTTTCCCGAATCTTGAGTGCAACTGACTTTCGCGCTACGCTTTCCGTGCCGTACATTCATATCCAGTAGCCCGACCGACGCGCTTCCACCTCCCCGGAGATTCGACGTGGCCAAGCAGCTCCCCTCCGCGAGTGCGGCGAAGAAGCCCACCGCCAAGAAGCCCGCCGCGAAAAAGCCGGTGGCCAAACCCGTCGCGCCCGCCGCCGCCAAGAAGGCGGCCAAACCGCCGGCGAAGAAGCCCGCATCGACGAAGGGCACCGCCGTGGCGAAGGCTCCGGCCACCAAGAAGAAGACGGCGACGGCCCCCGCGCTGGTGCCGCTGTCGGCCATCCCGACCGCCCCGCCGCACAGCAAGTTCACCCTGTACAACCTGCTCGGCGAACCGCGGTCCTACTACGAGGTGGAGCGGATCGAACTGGAACGCCCGCCGACCGATCCGAAGGCGCGGAGCGTCGCCCACGGCATCATCGTGGTGGACCGCTCCGGCAGTATGTACGGCAGCATGAAGGACCTCCGCGAGACGCTGTTGAAGCTGCTCACCCTGGACGAGTACACGCAGTTCAACCTCGTCGTCACGCTCATCTCGTACTCCAGCGCCGGCGACACGACGTGCCACTTCGAGCGGGTGCCGATCAAGCAAATCATGGGCACCGGCAGCAAGGAGCAGGGGCTGATCAAGAAGCTGGCGGCGACGTGCAGCACCTGCATCAGCGGCGGGCTGGCGCTGGCGAAGACGAAGATCAAGCCCGGCGAACTGACGTGCATCACCGTCCACACCGACGGCTACGCCAACGACCCGTCGGCGAACTCCGAAGCCAAGACGCTGATGGACATGTGTACGGAGATCGGCAAGGGCGAGGCGTTCGTCAACACCATCGCCTACTCGGACTCCTCCGACTTCCGGCTGCTGTCCAAGCTGGCCAACGCCGCGTCCGGCATCTGTATCAAGGCTGGCAACATCAAGATCGTGTACGACGCGCTGTACGACAGCACGAAGGTTCTCGGCTCCAGTCTGGTGCCGCCGGTGGACGTGCCGCTGCCGGCCGGGTGGGATTATCAGGTGTTCGTGAGCCGCGCCGCCGGACGGGTGAACGGCGCGGCCGGCCCGCTGCGGGTGTGCGGCATCAAGAGCGAGTACGACGCGGCCGTGTACCGGTTCAAGAAGATCGACGCGAAAGCGTACAAGGCGCTCGCCGTGCCGGAGTCGCAGACGAGCGAGGCGACGTTCGCGTTCGCCAAGGGGCAACTGTCCGAAGGCAACATCAACACCGCCAAGTACGCCGTCGCCAGCGCGTTCGACGCCACGCTGGTCCTCGACCACAGCCGCGCCCTGACGAACGCGCAGATCGCCGCGTTCATGCAGGATCTGGACAAGCTGCTGTGCAACCCGGACGAGTTGAAGGACCATCAGATCCTGTCGTCGGTGCCGGTGAACAAGCGCATCTCGGTCGTGAAGGTGATCTCGCTGCTGGAAGCGCACTTGGCCGACTTCACCCTCCACCTGCCGTACCTGGCGGACCACTACAAGCGGCGCGGCGTGAAGCGGTTGCCCGGCACCCGCGGCGACGACGGCAAGTTGGTCCCGCCGACGCTCACCACCGAGGTCGCGGACAAGGAGGAGTACGTTCGGGCCAGCAGCTTCGACGTGAACCGCAACACCGCCTCGCTGAACATGCTCGTCAGCCGGCACGTCCACTTGGTGCCCGCGAAGGGCGGCAAGCCGATCCTCGAAGTGGCGGGTGTGAAGCTGGATCAGTTGCGGACGTTCAACTATTACACGCTGGTCGGTGACGGCGAGTTGAACGTGGACAAGTTGAAGATTCGCATCACCGGCAAGGCGCTGTTCGACGCCTTGGTGAAGGAAGGCGTCCTGGAGAACGAGGACGGCACGCCCGCCGGCAAGCACGACGACAAGGCCGCGTACCTGCTGCGGCTGGACATCCTGCCGCTGGTGCCGGCGTTCGCCAACGAGGTGAAGCTGGACGGCGCGTTCGAGGAGCTGATGGGGTTGAAGGTGCTGGCCAGCCTGTGCGGGGCGCACCTGAAGGAGGCGTCGGACGAGTTCGCGTCGGAGCAGGTGGAGGAGCTGAAGAAGCACTACCTGTCCAAGAGCCTATTCCTGAGCTTCCCGACGACGAACCCGTACACGGAACGGCTGAAGGCGCTGTCCGACGGCATCATCGACAGCCGGGTGAGTTACAAGATCGACGTGGGCAACCGCGACATCATCAACCTGAGCAAGTTGCACAGCGCGAACAAGTTTCTGGAGCGGATGTATACGGCATCGGTTGGTGACAAGGAAGTGGAGAAGGCCAAGTTCGAGGACGCGCTGGACGGCACCTGGACCTACGCGCACAAGGCGTTGTCCGCGAAGCTGAAGGTGACGAAGGTGGACGAGTTCATGAAGGCGATCTTCGACGAGTTCCTCGGCCTGAAGGCGACCGGCGCGGCCCTCGCCATGCTGAAGGCCGTCGGCGCGACCGACCTCATCAGTATCATCAGCGGCCGGCTGAAAGGCACGCAGCCGAGCCGGAAGGACTTCGTCGCCGCCCTCACCGACGCGAAGAAGAAACTGGAAGCGCGCCAGGAAGAAGTGTTCCGCGACAAGCTGTCGGCGCTGGTGTTCTACGTCGGGGCCACCGGGTTGCTGCCGGACGAGATCGAGGCGAAGGCCCAGTCCGCCGACCAGTTGCAGGCCAAGTACCCGGACCTGGCGCTGTCGAAGGCGGAGAAGGAAGGCACCTTCTTCGAGATCGGCGGCACGATCGTCACCGTGTACGCCGAGACCGAGGACTTCAGCACCGAGAAGGGGTTGGAGGAGATCAAGAAGTTGCTGAAGGAGTGAGCGAATAATCTTCGGGAGGGCGAGGCTCCCGCCGAG
>JAYUFU010000125.1:0-6924 GCA_043738505.1 Fimbriiglobus sp.
ACGACCTGCGTCCAGAACTGGTTGAACCGGTCCTCGTCGGCGCGGAACCGCCACCGCCACGTCTCCTCGAAGCCGAAGAACAGCACCCGCCCGCGGCCGCCTTATCGGTTCTGGGACTTCAGGCTCACTCATGTGGCCCCGGCTGCTGAGCTGGGTCGTTCGGCGACGGAGGCGAGGGAATGAGTACGGCTGCTGACGAAGCCCGGAAGCTTATCCCCGACCTCTCCCGCGATGACTTGGGGTGGTCCGGCACCGCGTTCGTGTCCTGCTGGGGTAGCGAGTTGGATATCCACCTCACGTCCCACGACGGCGTGGTGGAGGCCCGGCAACTGGATGCCGTTCGCGCCCTCCTCAGCCATGCCGAGGACATCCGCCCGGTGTTCGAGCGGGGGCTGTTCGACTACTACCAGGCGGACGTGGACGGCACCTACTGCGAGTACGGGCCGGATGGGCGGCCGATTCCGGGGTCCGGCCCGCCGAAGCTGACCGAGCCTTCCCAGGTCTGGCCGCTCATCGACGGGCCGGAAGTCTACATCAAGTGGTTCTTCCGCACCCCGTCGGCGATCGAGTTCGAGCTGAGCTTCAACTGCGATTGGGATCGGGAACACGCGCTGGGGGTGCTTTTCCACGACTTCCAGCCGGTCGAGTTCGGCGACTGGGACTCGTGAGCGAAGAGGCCGAACCATCCGCTGTAACAGACCCGGCCCGCTGATTCGCTTCTGGGACTCCAAGCTCACTCGCCCGGCGATGTCGCGACGGTTCGTCCGACGCTCATCTCCCAGAGCCTGTCCGCCAGTCCTTCGATGTGCCGACGACCTTGTGGCCCGTCTTGGAGCAGTGAGCCGCCTAGGTGGGGATCGCGGTTGTAGCGCCGGTGGGCGTCATCGTGGTTCCTCCTCCGGCGTGATGACGAATTGGTTGAGCCGTTTCACGGGATCAACTCCCAGATCGCATAAACCGGACTGCCTTCTCCCGCCGTTTCCCCCAAATCCTTGCCCGACCGTAAGAAACAACTTGACGGCCGCTTTCGCCCGCCGGTAGTATCCCAATCGGCGTGGCGGTTTATCCCAATCGCGGCGATTGGGATCAGTATCTGTCCAGCGGCGGAGGGCTTCGGGTGTGGCAGTCCTCGGCAAACCGGAAGTCGCACAGCCGGCGGACGACGTGTACTGCTGGCTGGAGCACGAGTCGTCGATTATGCTCAAAGCCGTCACCCGCTTCGCCGACCCGGTAGAGCTGTCCGCCGACGAGGCGCGAGCCATCGCGGCAGCGCTTGTGGCCCTCGCCGACCGGCTGGAGGCGCTAGCCGACGAGCACGCCGAACCCGGAACTTTCCCTCAGTGACGCTGGATTGTCACCGCCGATTTCCTCCCGATCCTTGATCCCCGGCGAGTTTGGCGATCCCGCCCCCCCGACTACCTGTTGTTGTGCGAAGCGGTCGGCCGGCGTAGCATTCGGGGACGCCCCTTCGCCCCCAGGCTGACCCCGCATGGCCGCCGACCTCCGCCACGCCGAACCCGACCTGCACGCCGTCACCGCCGCCCTCGTCGAGTCGTACTCGCGGTGCGGCCTGCTGCACCACCTCGGCCACCAGCCGCTGCCCAGCCGCGCCGCCGTCGCCGACCTGCTCGCCGACCTCCGCGAAGTCCTCTTCCCCGGCTACGGCCGCCGCCAGAACCTGCACGCCGGGAACATCGGCCTGTACGTCGGCAGCCTGGTGGACGGCCTGCACGACCGGCTGGCCGAGCAGATCGTCCGCGCCATGCAGCACGAGAAGTGCCAGGACGACGCCGACTACCACTGCGGCGACGAGGCCCGCCAGAAGGCGATGGACCTGCTCCGCCGGCTGCCGCACATCCGCCAGACGCTGGAGCGGGACGTGGAGGCGGCGTACCGGGGCGACCCGGCGGCCCGGAGCCACCACGAGATCGTCTTCTGCTACCCCGGTCTGGAGGCCATCGCCGTCTACCGGGTGGCGCACGAGCTGCACCGCCTCGGCGTGCCGTTCATCCCCCGCATGATGACCGAACACGCGCACTCGGCGACGGGCATCGACATCCACCCCGGCGCGACCATCGCCCCCGGCTTCTTCATCGACCACGGCACCGGCGTGGTGATCGGCGAGACGTGCGACATCGGCGAGAACGTGAAGCTGTACCAGGGCGTGACGCTGGGCGCGCTCAGCTTCGACCGGGACGAGAGCGGGGAGCTGGTGCGGGGGTCGTACAAGCGGCACCCGACGCTGCGGGACAACGTGGTGGTGTACGCCAACGCCACCATCCTCGGCGGCCGCACGGAGATCGGCGAAGGGGCGGTCATCGGGTCGAACGTGTGGCTGACGAAGTCGGTCGAGCCGTTCGCCGTGGTGGTGCTGGACAACCCGCAGCACAAGGTGAAGGGCGGCCGCCCGACCCGCACCATGCAGGACGCCATCACCTACCACATTTGACGGCGGCGCGGGTCGGTCGGCGGAACCCGGCCCGCGCCGCATTCGGTGGCAAGTCCGAACTCGAACGGAAGAAGTTGGCATTTTCCGAATTTAGAGTTTGACAACGGGGCAAGGCTTCGGGTACTATACATCCACTCAACTGCGGGGCGTGAACACGGCGACGGCTTTCCTCGATTCGAGATGCCAACTTCGACAGAGTAAACGTTCGAGTCACCCACGGGTTCCTCCGATGCGCTTTCCCCTGCTCGCTCGCACCTGGGATTTTCTCGTCGGCCGCAAGACGCGGCGCTCGCCCGTCGTCCGGCTGACCGCGCTGCCCCTCGAAGACCGCATCACCCCGACCGGCCGACCGCTGCCCCTGCCGTTCATTTTCGTCGGGGCCGGGAGCGGCGCGCCGCCGCTGGTCCGCGCCTACTACGCCGAGACGGGGGCCCTGGCGTTCGAGAAGCAGCCGTTCGACGCCGGCTTCACCGGCGGCGTGCGGGTGGGCACGGGCGACCTCGACCACGACGGCGTCCCCGACCTGATCGCCGCCGCCGGGCCGGGCGGCGGGCCGCGCGTGGTGGTTTATTCCGGCAAGACGGGGAACCAACTGGCCGGTCCCCTCGGCAGCTTCCACGCCTACGATCCGGCCTTCACCGGCGGGGTGAGCGTGGCGTCCGGAGATGTGGACGGGGACGGCTATCACGATTTGATCACCGCCGCCGGCGCGGGCGGCACGCCGCACGTCAAGGTGTTCAGCGGCTACAGTGGCGAGTTGATCGCGTCGTTCCAGGCGTTCGACACGGGGTTCCGCGGCGGAGCTACGGTGATGGCCGCCGACTTCACCGGCGACGGCAAGGCCGAGTTGGTGGTCGGGGCGGGGACCGGCGGCGGGCCGAACGTGCGGGTGTTCGACCTGAACACGGGTAACCCGCTGCCGCCGCCGCTGGGCAGCTTCTTCGCCTTCGACGAGTCGTTCACCGGCGGCGTCGAGGTCGGGACCGACGTGTTGACCGGCGACGTGACCGGGGACGGTCGGGCGGACATCGCCGTCGGGCGCGGGGCCGGGGCGGGCAGCTTGGTCCGCGTGTTCGACGGCAAGACCGGAAATCAGGTGCGGGAGTTCAGCCCGTTCGGGGCGGGCATGACGGCCGGGGTGCGGGTGGCGACGGCCTTCATCGACAACGACAAATACGCCGACATCGTCGCGGCGACCGGCGCGGGCGTGACTGCCCAGGTGAAGGTGTTCAGCGGCCTGACCGGGACCGAACTGGCGTCGCCGATGAGTCCGTACACGCCCTTCGGCACCGCCTTCACGGGCGGCCTGTTCGTGGCCGCGTCGAACGACCCGGACCAAGTTCTGATGTACTTCAGCGGCGGGTCGGCCGTCTCGGGCGGAAGCCTCAGCATGACGGCCGACGTGTGGGACGGGAACCAGTACAACGGCCTCCAGCAGCCGACCGGGACGGTCACCTTCACCACGACCGTCAACGGCACCGCGACCACGCTCGGCACCGTCGCCCTCGTCGGGTACGACACCGGCAAGTCGCGGGCCACGCTCGTGGTGAATCCCGTCACCCTGCCGCCGGGCATGTACTCGGCGAAGGCCGCGTATGGCGGCGACTCCATGTTCATCCCGGACTTCCGCAACGCCCAGTTGCAAATCCAGCCCGCACCGCCCGTCACCGGCGACCTCGACATCATCGACTCGAACGGGGTCGAAGTCGTCGAGAATCTGGAAGAGAACCCCGGCGGGTGGGTGGCCGTCAACAACGACAACGACAACTACAACTTCCTCGGGGACGCTGCGGCGCAAGCGAAGAGCCTGCTTCACAAGCTCGACAAGGACGAATTGGCGAAGGTGGACGGCGAGAACGACCTCGTCAGGATCTCCGTCCACGATTTGGACTCGGGAAACGTGCTCGGCAAGTTCAGCCTGGAGTGGTCGAGTACGAATATCAGGGTGTGGAAGACCGCCGACAAGGATGGCCAGGTGCTGTCGGGTGACAACGAGGTGCCGGTCGGCAAAGCGGTGTCGTACTGGGTGGAAGGCCTGGCGCTGAGTTCAACGATGGTGGCGGAGCAGGTCAAGTTGAAGTGGTCGGACATGATCGCCGGTATCCAGGATGTGGATGCGGTGAACTTCACCGTCTACCAAATCGATGGCGTGATGAACGTGCCGGGGTACTCGGTCCACAAGTACCAAGTCCTCTCTCCGGTCGTGCAGTACGGCTTTACTCCCAGCGTTCTGAGCGTGACAGGGGGACAAAAGCAGTCCGAGTTCGCTGGCGCGACGAGTGGCAGCACGGTCACCACCATGCAGGCAACCATCTTGTGGGACGCCGGCCCGGTGGTCGGCAAGTACCGCGTGACCCCCGGCACGGCGGTCAGCAACTTCTTCGTGGACCGCGAAGTAAACGTGGTGAAGGTGGCGTACGAGACGGAACAGGGCGCGGGGAACGTGATCGACTACAAAGGCCCGCCCATGCAGTTCAGCACCGTCAACGACAAAGGAACGGGAAAGTCGGTCAGCGTTGAGGTCTGGAAGATTCCGCTCGGGGTCGCGGAGAGGGCGGTCCAATCGCACGACAACTGGAACGGGAACGGGAGTATTATTGCCCCAGGGGGAGACAAGCGAACTGGGGACTCCCAAGCGATGCTGGCCAAGCTGAACGTCGTCAGCATCGAAGGCCCGGTTCCGGTCGCGGGAGGTTCGATGCGTGGGGTTCGATTCGTGGAGGCGGGGTTGATTCAAAACATTCGAGCTACGGCCGTCGCTGGAGTCTTCCCCGGTTTTACGCCGGCGCGGAGACGCGTACCGAATTACGTTGACGGGCTGTACCACGTTGACATCGCGATCGATCAAGAAGCTGGGAACCCGTACTACCACAAGGGTTCCGCGTTCTACCGACAGGACGAAGATCCGGCGGCGGGTGCGCCGGTACAGAACAAGGCGTTCAAGATCTACGATAACCCGCTGATCCTCGTAACCGACGCGATGTCACTGACCATCAGCACGGTCACCAAGCAAGTTGAGGCCTTCGAACTCCGGCTCGACTTCAGCGTCTTCGCTTCAGTTCGAACCCTCGACACCGGGTTGGGTGCCGATACGGTGTTCACCCAGCGGGCGAAAGCGGCCTGGTACTTCGATGGTTCTGGAAAGATAGACGCGCAGGGGAAGTGGGAAGCAGCAGGTGTTGAGACCAAGAACGACGGCGATAAACTCTTCGGCCCCGTCATCGATGGTTCCGTCGTGCCCGTCACGAAGGGGGTTTTCTTCAACGTTATCACGGTCCCCGGAGTGGTCCAGTGGTCCACCGTTGGAGGCTAAGGGGATCTCCGGAGTCTCCGTAGGTTGAGACGGATTCGTTCTCGGCCGTGTCGCTGGTCGCGGTGTTGGTTCGTCCACACTCCCCACTGGAACGCTCCGATGCGATATCCCACTTCAATCCGTCTCGTCCTCGGTCTCGCCTTCGCGCTGTCCGGTGGCTTCCATTCGGCGGTCGCGGCTGACCCGCCACTCCACCCCAAACCCCTACCCACTCTCGTGCGTGGGAAAGTCTTGGCACTCGAACGCCAGATGCTGAACCGGATTCCCGTCCGGATAGAAGTGACGCATGTGTACAGCGGCGATCCCAAGATTCTGGGAAAGAGTTTCAACGACTCCTACACGGTGGAACTCGGCGGTGGGTACAGCGGTGGTGCCGTCAATTTTATCCCGTTCAAAGTCGGCGAAGTCGGCGTGTGGACGCTGACGGAGACCAACTTCCGTGACCAAGGGAAGCAGTTCGCAGTCGCGAGACGATTCGCCCCGTCCCAGACATTCACGAAGGAACCCGCGTCGATGAAGTTGCCCTTCGAGTGGGCGGACGCGGTCGAGAAGTACGCCAAGGCCACACCGAAGGAGCGCGGAGAGATGCTCCCGAAACTGCTGCGGAGTCCCAACTCCCTGATCGCGCACTGGGTGGCGGAGCGACTCGGCGAGGAGGACTCCAAGGAGTCGGGCGAGTTCCTGGATCAATTGTTCGCGGACAAACTCATCGCGGACATCCCCGTGACCGTGCAGTTGAGCTTGGACGGCGTGCTGTGCGCCCGGAAGCGGGACGACTGGCTCGCCTCGCCGCTGCGAAAGTCGATGCTCAAGAACTGGGTGGCGGGAAAACCCGACGGGTGGTTCGGCACCTGGGTGATGCCCCGGTTGAGTACCGCCGCGCAGAGCGGTGAACTGCCCACGGCCGAAGCGATCGAGTTGCTCAAGATCGGGGCGGAGAACAAGGACTGGTCGGAGGCGGAGCGACTGGAGGCGATCCGGCTGAGCGGGGAAATCGCGGGCCGCAAAAAACGATGATGAGGCGGCCTACGACTGGCTGATGGAGTTGCTGCGCACCCACAAGAACCTCGCCGTGCGCCGCGCGGGGGCAGAAGGCGAAGGAGATGAAGTGACTGCCGCCGGGAGCGGTCCGGCGCGGGTGGTGCCGGTCGCCGGGACCGGC
>JAYUFU010000126.1:0-19529 GCA_043738505.1 Fimbriiglobus sp.
CTCGCGGTCGCGGCTCGCAAATCACCGTACCGTCACTGGTTCACCGCCCGCAGGAAGGCCAGCGCGCGGCCCTTGACGCTCAGCTTCAGCCGCAGGTCCGCGCCGCCGGTGCCGGTCAGCCGGATGACATCGTCGCCGTCGCGGACGGGCTTGCCGAACGCCTCTTCGACCAACTTCGCCAGCTTGTCGGCGTCCACGTCGTGGACGAACCGGAACGCCTTCACCACCGACACCTCGGCGTGCAGCATCGGCGTCTTGCCCGGCTTCGCGGCGAGCCGCTCCCTCAACCCGCCGGCGTCCGACGCCAGCCCGGCAGCGAACAGAGGGTCGGACGTGTAGAGTTGCACCGCCTCGGCGGCCAGTTTCGGGTTTTTGAAGGCCGGGCTGGTGATCGCGTGCAGTTGTCCGTCGCCCGCTTTCTCGGCGTCGAACTTGATCTTGGCGACTTCGCCCGGCACGGCGATGGACAGGGCCTTGGCGATCTTCTCCACTTCCTTCCCGCCCTCGGTGCGGAGGCCGGCGACGGCCGCGAACCGGCCCTTCGAGTCCGGCCCGATGCCGGCGAAGCCGAGTTCCAGTTGCCCGTTCTTGAACGTCGGCAGGAGGGTGTCGAACACCAGCTTCGCCGTCGCCTTGTCGGTGCCTTTGGACTTCTCAAGTAGGTTGTCGATGGCGAGGTCGATCAGCTTGTTCAGCGCCGTTTTCGTCTCGCTCGGCAGGCCGAAGTTGACGGCCACGGCCAGCGCCGGGCTTTTCGCGGCGGTGGCCAGGCTCGCCGCTTTGCTCGGCCGGTCGGCCCACCCGCCGAAGGTCTTCGCCAGGGTGGTGCCCGACTTCGGAGTCACGACCAGTTCCAGGGCGATGTCGTCGGTCTTCGGGTCGGCGGTCAGCGTCAGCGACAGTTTCTCGCCGTCCATCAGCACCGTTTTCGCCATGTCGGTCGCGCGGTCGGCGAAGAACTTCTGCACCGCCTTCTGGGTCGGGTCGGTGGCCTTGATGGAGTCGTTCAGTTGCAACTCGATCTGCCCGTAGGCGATCTTTCGCAGGTCGGCCGGGATGCGGTCGAAGAAGACGTTCGCGGCGAACGCGGCGTCCTGCTTGGCGGCGAAGAAGTCCTTCGGCGACAGCAGCTTGTCCTTGGCGATGCCGGCGGCCGAGCGGATGCCGATGTAGGCGTAGTCGTTGGCGAACCGCAGGTGTACGGAGGCCGGGAAGTTCGGCACCTCCGTGCTGTAGCTTCCGTCGTCCTCCTTCTTCAGCTTCAGGTTGGCCTCGTCGGTCAGGAAGCCGAGGAACGCCTCCTCGGCCGCGACCGGCACCATCAGCACGATGGGGCTGTCGGCCACGTTCTCGGCGACGACGACGTACCCGCCGACCGGCTTCTTCAAGTCCACCCCTTTCAGCCCCTGCCCGGCCACCGCCTTGATGATCGCCACGACTTGCTCGGTGTTGTTGGCCTGGCCGGCCAACTCGCCGCCGTACTCGATGAGCGGCAGCAGGTCGATGACCGACTTCAGGCGGAACTCGATGGCCGGCTTCGCCGGATCGGCGGCGGCCGCGGCGACGGCCCCGACCAGGGCAACGGACAGTGCGAGAAGGCGTTTCATGGCGGAGACTCCGAGTGATTGGACCTGCGTGCCGGGGGATACCCGGCGGGTGCGAGGTGGGTTTCAAGTTGGCCCGTACCCGCCGCGCGGGTACAACTACTGTCGATCCGAGGAGAGCGCGATGGAAGACGGCGAATGGACGCCAGCGGAGTTGCACTGCCGGCACCTGCTGGTCTGCCGCACGATCTGGTACGACCTCGACCGGCCGGACGACGGCTTCTCGCTGGGGAAGCTCGTGGTCCGTCTATCGCCCGATCCGCCAGGCGAGTTCCCGTTGCGCGTTGATCGACTGTTCGTTTTCGCGCAGCTGTTCGGCACACCCGACGAGTACCGACTGCTGGTGCGGCTGCTCCGGATTGATCGAACGGAGTTCGGCGAAGAAGTGGAAACGCAGTTGGGACCGGATGAGGAGCCGCTACAATTTCGGATACACAAGCCGTTCACCATCACGGGGCTTCTGTTGGTAGACGCCTTCGCGCTGCCGATCACGAATCTCCCGTTCCCGACACCGGGACTGTACGAGTTCCAGTTGTGGTGGGACGGCAATGACGAACCGCTCGCCCGCGAGCGGTTGGAGGTCGTGCCATGACCGACAAACCCGCTGCCGTCACGCCCCGTGGTTCCTTCGTGATGTTCGAGGAAGTCACCGCCGAGAACCCGCCCCGCGGGTCGGAAAACTGGCCGATCGTTGATGTGAAGCTGCATTGCTCCTTCACCATGCTGGATGAAGTGGCGGCGACCCGACCGCTCACCGACCTGTCGCACCTCCTGGCCGAGCGGATCGCCGCCGCGCCGGCGGAGAAGCGGGCCGCGTTGCAGGCGCAGGTGAACGCCGAGATCGCCCGCGCCATCGCCGCCGCGTCTCCGGTCGCGTGACTGTCGCGGGGAAGCGTGTCATCGCGGGGCCGGCCTCGTAGAACACGCCTTCCCCTGATGCGAGGCCGAGCCGATGAGTCAGAAGACGTGGGGCGGGCGGTTCGACGGCGGCACCGACGCCCGCGTGGAACAGTTCACCGAATCCATCTCCATCGACCGGCGGTTGTACCGGCACGACATCATCGCCAGCCAGGCGCACGCGCGGATGCTGGCCGAGGTCGGGCTGATCGCCGCCGCCGAAGCGGAGCAAATCTGTGCCGCGCTCGACGAGATCGCGGCCACCATCGCAGCCGGGCGGATGGAGTTCAAGGTCTCGCTCGAAGACATCCACACGCACATCGAGAAGGCGCTGATCGCCAAACTGGGCGACGTGGGCCGCAAGCTGCACACCGCCCGCAGCCGGAACGATCAGGTCGTGACGGACGTGAAGCTGTGGGTCCGCGACGCCCTCGACGAATTGGACGACCGCCTGGCCGACGTGCAGCGGGCGTTCGTCGAGTCGGCCGAGAAGGAAGCCGGCGTCATCATCCCCGGCTACACGCACCTCCAGCGCGCCCAGCCGGTGCTGGCGGCGCACTACTTCCTCGCCTTCGTCGAGAAATTCCAGCGCGACCGCGACCGCCTGCTCGACTGCCGCAAGCGGGTGAACGTGCTGCCGCTGGGGGCCGCCGCGCTCGCCGGCACGTCGCTGCCCATCGACCGCGAGAGCGTCCGGCAGAAGCTCGGTTTCGACTCCATCGCCCGAAACAGCCTCGACGTGTCCAGCGACCGCGACTTCCTGCTCGAATTCGTGTTCGGCCTGTCGATGATCGCGGTGCATCTGAGCGGGTGGGCCGAGGAGTGGGTGATCTGGAGTACCACCGAGTTCAACTTCCTGCGGGTGCCGGATGCGTTCTGCACCGGCTCCAGCATCATGCCGCACAAGAAGAACCCGGACGTGCTGGAACTGACGCGGGGCAAGGCCGGCCGGGTGATCGGCGCGCTGAACCAGTTGCTCATCCTCGTGAAGGGCTTGCCGCTGGCGTACAACCGCGACCTTCAGGAAGACAAGGCCGCGCTGTTCGACGCCTTCGACACGGTGATCGGCTGCCTCGCCGTCGCCGCGCCGCTGGTGCGGGGCACCACCCTGAACCGCGAGGCCATCGCCGCCCGCATCGACGACGGCTTCCTCGACGCCACGACCTTGATGGAAGCGCTGATCGCCCACGGCGTGCCGATGCGGCTTGCGCACGAGGCCGTGGGGGTGCTGGTGAAGGAGTGCGAGCGGCGGAAGTGCCGGCTGGCGGACCTGCCCGCCGACGTGTTCGACAATGCCGCCCCCGGCTTCAGCGCGAAGGCCGGCGGCATCGTCGGCGTGGCGAACGCCGTCGCCGCCTTCAAGTGCGCCGGCAGCACCGCCCCCGCCGAAGTCGAGAAGCAGGTGACGGAGTGGAAGGCGCGACTTTCCGAGCCGGAAGCGTGAGCGACGGTCCACGTCAAAACGAGGAGGAGCGGAATGAGGAACGATGTCTGCATGATCTTCTTCCAGTCGGGGCGTGGGACGTTGGAAACAGCGGAGGCGTTGCTGCTGGATCGCGGCTGTGCGATTGATCGACAGCCGACCGAGTACGGAGACGAACTCCACGTCACCTGTGGGGACAGTCCGGTCTTGCGAATCGCATTCGTCACGGATGACTACGTTCTCGGTGAAGCTGGCGAACTGAGCGAGGGAACACCACACGCTCAGGGGATGAGCCTTTGCGACGTTCGGTATGAGATCGCCATCGATGACCTGGACGCGGTCTTGGATGAGATGAATCACCTCATCGAAGTTCAGGCCACTCTTCAGGACGCGACCGGCGGTTACATGCACAACTCGTGGAATGGCGAGATCAGCGCGCCCGAGGTGTGACCGCACGAAGGAAGTCGTTCTTTCTCCTCAACGCGGTCGCGTGCCCTCCATCCCCGGCCGAAGTGTCGAAGCAGGTCGCCGAGTGGAAGGCGCGACTCGCCCCATGAGCGTCGATGTCCGAATTCAGTCCCTGCCGGAGTTGCACCATGCCGCGATGGTTCTCGTCCGGGCGGCAGTGCCCGCTCACCGCGGAACAGCAAGAGTGGATCGACCGGCGATGGGACTGGCTGCGCACGCAGTTCGGCGACCACTTCCCCCGCGACCGCCCGGTCGTGCTGCCGACGGCCGAGTTCTTCCCCGACACGTCCACGCAAACCCCCGCCGGCATCGACGCGCTGTTCCGTTGCGTTTGTCGGCACATGCTCGTCGATCCCGCCGCCGTGACGCTGACCCTGTTCGACGCGCCATCCGTCCCCATCACCGGCGGTTCGAGTGCCGATGGCCTCTACTCGGAACTCGCCGAGGGGCACTTCGGGATCGCCGTCGCCACGCGGACGCTGGCCGACCCGTTTCATTTCGTCGGCACCGTCGCGCACGAGCTGGCTCACGTCCATTTGCTCGGCCACAAGCGACTGACGCGCGACACGGCCGACCACGAGTTGGTCACGGACCTGCTGCCGATCTTCTTCGGCGCGGGCATCTTCGGCGCGAACTCGGTGATCTACGAGAAGAGTTGGACCGAAGGGCAGTTGGGGTATTGGTTGGCCGGGACGCGGGGCTACATGGGCATGGCCATGCACAGCTACGCGCTGGCCAAGTTGGCACACGCGCGCGGCGAAGTCCGCCCGCCGTGGGCGAAGCACCTGCGCCGGGACGTGCGGGCGGAGTTTCGGGAATTCTCCCGCGTGCTGGCCGGCCGCTCCGCGATCACGGACGTAGCAGACGACGAATCGCGCCCCGCCGTTGTTGCTCCCGAGGCGGATCGAGAAGAGTTGTCGGATGTCGTCCCGCCGATGGAACCCGAAGAGTTGCTGGCGCGCTACGCCGCCGGAGAGCGGGACTTCCGCGAGACCGATTTCGCCGACATCGCTTTAGCCGGGTTCGACTTGCTGGAGTGCGATTTCAGCGATTCCGATTTCTCCGGGGCACTGCTGGACGGCGCGAACCTGTCCGGGTGTCGGATGGTCGGCACGATTCTCCGGTGGGCCAGTCTTGGGAACGCTGACCTGACCGGGTGCGATTTGCGCGAAGCCGACCTGACCGGGGCGAACCTGAGCGGGGCCGACCTCAGCCGGAGCGATGTGCGGGACGCCGATTTCCGCGCCGCCGTGCTGACCGGGACGAACTTCGCCGACACCCGGCGCAGCGCCGCCACGAACTTCCTCGCGGCGGATGTTTCGACGGCCGTGGGGGCACCGGAATTCGCCGCCGAAGCGAAGCGGGCGGAAGACGAAGCGGACGAGCAGAGGCCGGCGGACCGGTTCGCGAACGCGGTCATGTTCACTATCTTCATGTCCATGTTCGCGGTACTCGCCTTCCAACTCATCGCGTCCCAAGTCGGGATGGCGGTCGAAGCGCGGCAGGCGGGCACATCGCTCGTCCTCGTTCTCGTGCTGGCGTACCAGATCATGAAACGCCGGTGGCGGTAGGCGAAACGCCGTCGCCGCGTTCCAGTGCGCCGGCAGCACCGCGCCGGCCGAAGTCGAGAAACAGGTGTGGGAGTGGAAGGCGAGACTTTCCGAGCCGGAAGCGTGAGCGACGGTTTGCCTGCTTCTGCACGCCGGGGGCGTGCCTGCCTGGAGCCAGGGGTAAAACCCCTGGAAACCTTTAGACCCACCAGTGTAGTTCCACCGATCCGGACTCCAGATCGACGGCCACGCACAACTCGCCGCCGTCGATGACGCCGCCGTCCGGCGGGACTGGGGCGAACAGGACGAACCACGCGACCGGGTGCTTGGACGCTTGACTCGGCGGGACCAGCGTATTCGGAATGGCCCCGCTGAGCCGCAACTCGTCGCGGTCAGGCCGGTCGGTGACGAACGCCTCGGCCCGGCGGATCGCCTCGGCTTGGGCCTGCTCCCGCGAATATCGAAGCCGAGCCACCGCACGCCCTCCTGCCGACGAACGGAAAATGGAACGCATCCCGGAGGGATGCCGGACGATCCGCCACCCCTCCGGGGTGGGTTTCCTTTTCTCGCGGGCGACCAGGGGTTTCACCCCTGGCTACGATCCGCCACGCCTCCGGCGTGAAGATCGGCTGCCAACTTCACATCGCGGCAGATGTTCGGTTCGTGGCGGGGTCGAACTGCCGGCGGTATTGCGCGACGGATTCCAGCCAGTCGTCCGTGAGCGCGTCGTCCGGCACGGAGCCGGCAGTGGCGATCCAGGGGGTATGGCTGTCGGCTTGGAGGGGCAGCACCTCGACCGGCCGGCCGAGGCGTTCCGCGAAAAGGAGTTCGAGTTGACAGCAGGCGTCGCGGGCGGAGTGGCCGGTCGTTTCGGCGACCACTGGGTGTCGGCACCGGGCCGTGTAGTCCGGCCCGACGTGTTCGATGATCGCGGGAATTCGCAGCGGTCCGGGCAACCGGTTCACCCCGGAATGATTTCCATCACGATGCACGACACGTTGTCGCGGGAGCCGCTGTCGAGGGCGAACTGGCCCAGCCCCTCGGCGCACGCCTGCATGTCGGCCTGGCCGTCGATGAACTGGAGCAGGCCGTCGTCGTTCACCGGGCCGGTCAGCCCGTCGGTGCAGAGGAGGAAGCGGTCGCCGGCCTGGAGCTGGATGACGGCCACGTCCGGCCCCTCGCCGACTTCCGGGCTGCCCAGGTACTTCCACAGCACGTTGCGGAACTTGTGGTCCTTGGCCTCGGCGGCGGTGATCGTGTTCGCCTCCACCAGCGCCTGCGCCAGCGAGTGGTCCACCGTGAGTTGCTGGATCTTCTTCCCGCGGAGCAGGTAGGCGCGGCTGTCGCCGACGCCGGCGACGAACACCTCGCCGCCCTTCCGCCACACCGTCAGCACCACCGTGGTGCCCATGTTCCGCATGTCCTTGTCGAGCGCGCCCATCGCCCGAATCTCTTCGTTGGCGGTGACGATGGCGCGGCGGATCACCTGCTTGACGGCGTCGGCGGTCAGCTGCGCGGTGAGGTGCTTGCGCAGCTCGCGGGGGATGACCTCGATGGCCTTCTTGCTGGCGATCTCGCCGGCCGCCTGCCCGCCCATGCCGTCGGCCACGACGCAGACGGTCAGGTCCGGGAACTGCTTGATGTCGATCGCGTCTTCGTTGTTTTCCCGGTAGTTGCCCAGCAGGCTGCACTTGCCGAGGTTGAGTGCGAACGCCATAAACGCCTCGTGACTGGGAACCGCGCGCCTCGCGCTTCCGGAAGTTGACACACCCGGTTGGGATGATGGTATCCGCCTCGGCCGGCCTCCGCCACCGCGACGCCATTGTTTTCAGCTTACAACGATACCGTGCGGGACGCAACCAAACGGCCGTCCCGCGCCTGGGATTCCGGGGCGGGGCCGCCGGCCCGTTGACACCCCCGCCGCAAACTTCCACTGTCGGCGAACCGGACAGCTTCGCCTCCGGCGGTTTCAAGTTTCAGAGTTTCAAGTTTCAAGATCAGACAGCACCGCCGACCAAGTTCGACGCCAACCCCGTGAATGACCGCCTTGAAACCTGAAACGCTGAAACTTGAAACCGCCAACGTCGCGCTGGTCCACGACTGGCTGACCGGCATGAGGGGCGGGGAGAAGTGCCTGGAACCGGCGGCCCGCCGCTGGCCGGACGCCCGGCTCTTCACTCTGCTGCACAAACCGGGATCGGTCTCCGAGCCGATTTCGCGGTTGAAGCCCCGTGCCAGTTTCCTCAACCGACTGCCCGGCTGGCCGCGCTACTACCGCTACCTGTTGCCGCTCATGCCGCTGGCCGCGCGGTGGCCGATCCCCGCCGACACCGACCTCGTGCTGAGCTTCAGCCACTGCGTGGCGAAGGCCGCCAAACCGCCGGCCGGGGTGCCGCACGTCTGCTATTGCTTCACCCCCATGCGGTACGCCTGGCACATGCGGGAGTCGTACTTCGGCCGTGGCGGGTTGAAGGCCAAGCTGCTGGACGTGGTGCTGAAGCGGCTGCGCGACTGGGACCGCCGCACCGCCGACCGGGTGACGCACTTCGTCGCCATCAGCAAGACCATCCAGGCCCGCATCAAAGAGTGCTACGGCCGCGACAGCGTGGTCATTACACCGCCGGCGGATACCGACTTCTACACGCCCGCCGCCGTGCCGCGCGAGGACTTCTACCTCGTGGTGTCGGCGCTCGCGCCGTACAAGCGGTTCGACCTGGCCATCGACGCCTGCACGCGGCTGGGCCGGAAACTGGTCGTCATCGGCTCCGGGCAGGAGGCGGCGAAGTTGAAGGCGTCCGCCGGGCCGGGAGTGACGTTCCTCGGCTGGCAGCCGGACGAGGTGATCCGCGACCACTACCGCCGGTGCGCGGCGGTGCTGTTCCCGGCCGAGGAGGACTTCGGCATCGTGCCGGTGGAGGCGCAGGCGTGCGGGGCGGCGGTGATCGCGTTCGGCAGAGGTGGGGCAACGGAGACGGTGGTCCCGCTCGCGAGCCGCGACCGCCAGGGAGTGGCAGGATTTCGGGAGGGCGAGGCTCCCGCCGAGCCGCCTACCGCCGCCGCGGTTCGGCAGGAGCCTCTCCCTCCAGGATGGCAGATGCCACTCCCTGGCGGTCGCGGCTCGCAAGAATGGCCCGCCCCCACCGGCGTCTTCTTCCACGAGCAAACCGTGGACGCCGTCGTCGCCGCCATCGAGACCTTCGAGCGGCACCGCGACCGCTTCGACCCGGTCGCCGCGCGGCGGAACGCCGAGCCGTTCTCCCTGGCTCGCTACGAACGCGAACTGTTCGGCTACATCGACGGCATCCTCCGCCGGTAAGATGGCTTCTCCCGACCCTCGGAGGCGCGACCATGCGGCGGTTGGTTCTCGGCAGCCGGAACAAGAAGAAACTCGGCGAACTGCTGGAATTGCTCGGCGACCTCGCGGTCGAGTTGACCGACCTGACGCCGTACCCGGCCGCGCCGGAGGTGGACGAGACGGCCGACACTTTCGAGGGGAACGCCCGGCTGAAGGCGACGCAACTGGCCCCGGTTCTGGGCGAATGGGTGCTGGGCGAGGACAGCGGGCTGTGCGTGCCGGCGCTCGGCGGCGCGCCGGGGGTGTACTCCGCGCGGTACGCCGGCGAACACGGCAACGACGCGGCGAACAACGCCAAGCTGCTGGCGGCGCTGGCCGGCAAGACGGGCGACGGACGGGCCGCGTATTACGTCAGCGCGGTGGTGCTGGCGAACCCGGCCGGCGAGGTGATCGCCACCGCCGAAGGCCGGTGCTGGGGGCTGATCGGCACGGAGGCGCGGGGCAGCGGCGGCTTCGGCTACGACCCGCTGTTCACGATCCCGGAGTACCACGCCACGTTCGGCGAGCTGAGTTCGGCCGTGAAGCATGCCCTCAGCCACCGGGGGCGCGCCGTGGCCAAACTGCGACCGGCCATCCGCACGGCGCTGGGGGTGTGAGGTTCCAAGTTGTAGGTCGCGGTCGAGCCGGCCGAAGGCCGGGGAGGCCCGACAGCCAGTCACTCAAGCAGTCACGGCACCGGCAGGCCGTCCAGCACCCGCTTCACCACGGCGTCGGCCTTCAACTCCTCGGCCTCGGCCTCGTAGGACAAAATGACGCGGTGCCGCAGCACGTCCGGCGCGGTCGCCTTCACGTCTTCCGGCGTGACGTACGTGCGGCCGACCAGGAACGCCCGCGCCTTCGACGCGCGGCCCAGCGCCAGCACCGCGCGGGGGCTGGCCCCGCACTGGATCAGCCCGGCCAGCTCCAGCCCGTAGTCGGCCGGGTGGCGGGTGGCGCGGACCACGTCCACCAGGTAGCCCTTCACCTTCGGGTCCATGTGCGTGGCGTCCACCGCCGCCCGCAACTCGGCGATGTCGGCCGCCGACAGCACTCCGGCCACGTCGGTCTTGGCGTCCACGCTGCCCATGCGGTCGAGAATGGCCAGCTCGTCGTCCCGCTTCGGGTAGTCGATCAGCACCTTCAGCATGAACCGGTCCACCTGCGCCTCCGGCAGCGGGTACGTCCCTTCTTGTTCGATGGGGTTCTGCGTGGCCAGCACGAAGAACGGGCGGGGCAGCGGATACGTCGTGTCGCCGATGGTGACTTGCCGTTCCTGCATGGCCTCCAGCAGGGCCGACTGCACCTTCGCGGGGGCGCGGTTGATCTCGTCGGCCAGCACCACGTTGGCGAACACCGGCCCCTGCTTGACGCTGAAGTCGCCGGTGCGGGGGTTGTAGATCTGCGTGCCGATCACGTCCGCCGGCAGCAGGTCCGGGGTGAACTGGATCCGCTGGAACTTCAGTTCCAGGGCGGCCGCGACGGTGCGGAGGGCGAGCGTCTTGGCCAGCCCCGGCACCCCTTCCAGCAGGACGTGTCCGTCGGTCAGGACGGCCATGAGCAGCCGGTCGAGCAGCGGCCGCTGGCCGATCACCACCCCTTCCACGGTGGCGTAGAACGGGTCGAGTTTGGCACGGAGGGACGGCTCGACGGTCATGGGGCGGCTCGGTGGTGTGTCCCGTGCATGATACGACGAGGGACGGCCGGAATGTGGCCCCGCGAGTGTCTTCGTAGCCCGACTCTCCGAGTCGGAAACGCCCTCGCTTACTCGGAGAGTCGGGCTACTTCAGAACCGCGTCTCCGCCGGTGCCTTCCTCCCCTCTCCTCCCGTCACCTCAGGTGACGGGGAGGGCCGTGCCACCGCAGTTGCAAATGGCCACCCAGCCGCGCACGCCGTGCGGCGCGCGGTCGTCTTCGCCGAAGCCGCCCCGACCGCCGGCGACGGACGCCCGTCACTTCTTCCCTTCGACGATGTCGCCCTTCGTGGACGCGACGATCTTCAGCAGTTCGCCGATCTCCGTCCGCGGCACCTTGAACTTCTCCAGGGTGACGACCAGGTCGTCGGCCATGGCGGCGAACTCGTCCTCGGTGATTTTCATCCCGGCGTGGACCTTCTTCATGTCGCGACCGGTGTACTTGAGCGGCCCCCCGGAGGCGGACGAGATCAGCTCGACCAGCAGTTGTTCCTGTTCGGCGATCCAAGTGCCGTCGGCCTTGTACTTGCCGTCCCGTAGCAAGTTCGCCTTCGGGTTCTTGAGTACGGTCGCGATGAACTCTTTCGCGACCGCCCGCACGCTCTTCTCGCCGCCGAGGCGGTCCCACAGGGCGATCGTCTTGGCCCCGATCTTCATCACTTCGTCCAGCCCCTCGCGGAGGGCGAAGGCGCGGTCCTGGGCCTTGGCCATTAGCCGCGACTTGTCCAGGGCGGTCTGGATCCCCTTGACCGTGTCCGGCCGGTGGTCGAGCATCGGCACGAGGGCGAGCAGGGTGCCCTCGTACAGCCGGGCGGTGCCCTCGTAGTTCACATGCGGCGTCGGCGACCGCTCGCCGGCGTTGAACAGGGCGACGCCGATGTCCACGGCGTCGTAGGCGACCTTCTTCGCCCGCTTGTCCAGGTCGGCCCGCGCCAGCGGCTGCGGGTCTTGCCCCCGCGCCCCGCCGACGGCCAGCGCCGCGACCGCCACGGCCGTCAGGAAATGCTTGCTCATGTGTCCGCTCCTCGCTGCGTACCCGGAACCGCACCGGGTTGTCCCCGGTGTTCCCAATCTACGCGGTCGTTGCCGACCGGGATTCGCGGCCGGGAAAAATTCCGAACCTTCCCACCCGGTGGCGACGAATAAGATGGGAGTGGAAATCGCGTGGGGAGGCGGGCGATGAACGACACCGCGACCGACGCCGACCTGATCGGCCGGATCGCCGGCGACCGAGACGCCGCCGCGTTCGCGGCGCTGTACGACCGCCTCGCGCCCCGCGCGCTCGGCCTTTTAATCCGGGTATTGCGAAACCGCCCCGACGCCGAGGACGTACTCCAGGAAACGTTCCTCCAGGTGTGGAATCAGGCCGCGCGGTTCGACCGCGCGCGGTCGGTGCCGCTCGGCTGGGTGCTGATGATCGCCCGCTCCCGCGCCACCGACCGGCTGCGGAAGCGGTCGGCGACGGCGGCCGAACAGCCGCCGGAGGTGCCGACGGCGACCGACCCGACGGCCGGGTTGCAGGCGACCGAAACGGCCGGGCGGGTGTCGGCGGCACTGTGCGGGCTACCGCCGGAACAGGCCGCGCCGCTCCGCCTGGCGTTCTATGAAGGGTTGACGCACGAGCGGATCGCGGCCAGACTGGGCGTACCCCTCGGCACCGTCAAGACGCGGATCCGGCTGGGCATGGCCCGGCTCCGTGACCGCTTCTCCGACTACGCCCCCGAAGGTGGGCCGGAATGACCGCCGTCTCCGCAACACGGTTGGAAGAACTGTCCGCGCTGGCTGCCGCCGGCGCGCTCCCGGCCGACGAACGCGCGGCCTTCGACGCCCGGCCGGAGTCCTACGCGGAACTGGCCGCGTGGGAGTCGGCCGTCCTCGCGCTGGCGGAGGATAGTCCGCCCGTGACCCCGCCGCCGGCACTGAAAGACCGACTGCTAGCCGCCATCGCCCCGCCACTCCCCGCCGGATATGTCATTCGTCAGCCGGACGACGGCGGATTCCGCCCGACGCCGTATCCGGGCATTTCGGTGCGGGTGCTGCACATCGACCACGCTCTCAAGCGGTTCGCGTGTCTGATGCGGGTCGCCCCCGGCGCGTGCCTGCCCCATCACCCGCACGCGGCGGCGGAGGAGTGCGTCGTCCTTGAGGGCAGCTTCCGCGTGGGGGGTGTGACGATGGGACCGGGCGCGTACCAGCGGGTGGAGGCGGGGGTCGATCACCTCGACCAGTGGTCGGACATCGGGGCCACGGTCTACTTGAACGCGCCGCTCGAACTGCTCGACGTGCCGGCGTGACGGGCGGCGTCAGAGGGGCTTCACGCGGTCCCAGTCGGCGTCGGAAATGGCGTAGCGGTGGCCAATGTCTGGCCCTCCGCGGCAGGAAGCGAGGGACGCCGAATACTCAAGACTCCTACCTTCTATCCATACGACCTCGCGTCGGTTCGCCATTCGCATCGCCCGGAGCCGCCGTCCATGCCCGCCTCTCGCCGCACCTTCCTCCGCGACCTCGGCCTCGGGGCCGCAAGTCTGCCGTTCGTCTGCAACCTGCCCAGCCTCGCCTTCGCCAACCAGACCCAGCGGAAGCAGCGGCTGATCGTCGTCTTCACCCCGAACGGCGTGGTGCCGAAGACGTTCTGGCCGGACGAGGAAGGGGCGAAGTTCGCGCTCAAGGAGTCGATGACGCCGTTCGAGCCGTTCCAGTCCAAGTTGCTGACGCTGCACGGCGTGTGCGACAAGGTGCGGGGCGACGGCGACGCGCACATGCGGGGCATCGGCTGCCTGCTGACCGGCACGGAACTGTTCCCCGGCAACATCCAGGGCGGGTCGGACACCCCGGCCGGGTGGTCGAGCGGCATCTCCATCGACCAGGAGTTGAAGAAGTTCCTCCAGAAGGACGCGGCCACCCGCACCCGCTTCGGGTCGCTGGAAACCGGCGTGATGGTGCCCGACCGGGCCGACACCTGGACCCGCATGAGCTACGCCGGCGCGAACAAGCCGCTCGCCCCCATCGACGACCCGTACCAAATGTTCGCCAAGCTGTACGGCAGCAGCAAGAACCGCGAGGTGCTGGCCAGCATCCTCGACGACGTGGCCGCCGATCTGAAGAAGGTGGGTGCGGCGGTGTCGGCCGACGACCGTAAGCTGCTCGACGAACACGCCACCTTCGTCCGCGAGATGGAGCTGGAACTGAAGGCGGCGAAGACGGCCGACGTGGGCCACCCGGTGCCGAAGCTGGACCCCGGCGTGAAGGAAGAGAACGACAACATGCCGAAGCTGACGCGGATGCAGATGGACCTGCTCGTCCACAGCTTCGCCGCCGACTTCGCCCGCGTCGCCACCTTCCAGTTCACGCACTCAGTCGGCGGGGCCAAGATGAAGTGGCTGGGCATCGACCAGGGGCACCACGAGTTGAGTCACGAGCCGGACAGCAACGAGAAGGCGATGGAGAAGCTGACGAAGATCAACAAGTGGTACGCCGAGCAGATCGCGTACCTGGCGAAGAAGCTGGCCGACACGCCGGAGCCGGGCGGCACGGGCAGCCTGCTGGACAACACCACCATCGTCTGGACCAACGAACTCGGGGCCGGCAACACGCACACGCTGAACAACATCCCGTTCGTGCTGCTCGGCGGCGGGCTGGACTTCAAGACGGGCCGGTCGCTGAAGCAGGCCAAGGGCGGGGTGCCGCACAACCGCCTGCTGCTGGCCCTGGCGCACGCCTTCGGCCACCGCATCAAGACCTTCGGCAACCCGGACTTCTGCGGGGCCGGCCCGCTGAGCCTGGGGTGAGGAAAGGGGTTTGTCGCTAAGCACCGTAGAGGGTAAGCCATGCGGTTTGATCGCGGCGAGCGACTTCTGATGGCGTTCCGCCGTCACCGGCCCTTCAGCGCGGCCGTCCACATCTTTTTCTTCGCCTTCGGGACGCTCGCGGTTGTCGATGACTTGCTCGGACTCGAACTCAAGCCGCCCTTCATGAAGTACGTCTTCGCGTCGTCATTCACGATGCCGACTTTGGTCGGGTGGATGCGAGGCACCTTGCGAAAGGGCCGGGCTGCACGACCGAATGCCGCCATCGTGAGTGCCGATCCCGAGCCAAGAGCCGAATCGTCAGCTCGTCCCTGACATTCCGGTGGCCTTCGAGTTGGATCGTGGCTGCTCGCTCCGCGAGCGCGAGAAGGCGGCGCGCGCTCGCGGAACGAGCGGCCACGTTAACCGGCCTGCCACTTCGCCTTCAGTTCCGGGTTCACCACCCACTCGGTCGGCCAGTCGCCGTCGAAGAGCTTGGCAATCGCCAGGGCCGCGAAGTGGGCCATGTCCTCGCGGCTGCGGACATCCACGCCGGCGGTGTGGGCCGTCAGGATCACGTTGTCCAGTGTTTGCAGCGGGCTGCCGACGAGCGGTTCGTGTTCGAACACGTCCAGCCCGGCGGAGGCGATCTTCTTCGCCGACAGCGCCGCGAACAGGTCCACCTCGTTCACCACTTCGCCGCGCGAGGTGTTCACGAGGTACGCCGTCGGCTTCATCAGCGACAGCGTGCCGGCGTTCACGAGGTTCCGCGTCTCCGGCGTCAGCGGGACGTGCAGGCTCACGATGTCGGCGGTGCGGAACACGTCGTCGTGCGACGTGAGCCGGACGCCGTGCGCCTTGGCGAACGTGTCATCGACATACGGATCGGCGGCGATCACCGTTATGCCGAAGGCCAGCGCGCGGGTGGCGACCGCCTTCCCCGTGCGGCCGAGACCGATCAGGCCGAGCGTCCGCCCGCGCAACGGCTGCTGCGCGATCCGCGGCCACCGCCCGGCCACCGTCTCGCGGTGCTGCATCAGCAAGTCTTTGCTGAGCGCGAGCATGAGCAGCAGCGCGTGTTCGCCGACCGCTTCGTGATTCGATCCCGGCGCGTAAGTCACCAGCACGTTGTTGTCGGTGGCGGCCTGCACGTCGATGCCGTCGTAGCCGACGCCGGCGCGGGCGATCACCTTCAGCCCGGCGGCGGCGGCCACCTCGATGACCGTCCGCGTGTACGGCTCGGACCCGGCGAGGCTGGCCACGCAGCCGGGGAGCTGCGCCAGCAACTCGGCCTCGGTCATCTGCGCCTTGCGGGCGGGGTAGACCACCTCGAACCGGGGTTCGAGGACGGGAACGTAGGTGTGCGGGATGTCCCGCATGGGGGCGGGGCCGAGGATGACGCGCGGTTTCATGAGGAGTGGTATAGATTCCCTTCGTCGGTTCGGCCCGGCCCGGCGTTGAATGGGGTAACGATGCACGACGGCCCTGCGGACCCCGACGGCGACCGGATGCGGCGGTGGGCGGCCGGCGACCGCTCCGCGTTCGAGGAGATCGTCCGCGCGTGGGAAGGCCCTGTCGGGCGGTTCGTCTACCGGCTGACGTTCGACGTGCATTCCGCCGCCGACATCACCCAAGACGTGTTCCTCCGGCTGTTCCGCGCCGGGGCGAAGTACCGCGACGGCGGACAGTTCAAGACGTGGCTGTACCAGATCGCGCTGAACCTGTGCCGAGATGCGGCCCGGAGCAAGGCCCGCAAACCGGCGGTATCGCTGACGGCCGAGATGGACCCGCCGGGCACCTTCGACGCCGGGTACGAACACCGCGAGACCGCCGAAGTGGTGGCCACCGCCGTCGCCGCGCTGCCCGCCCACCTGCGGGAAGTGGTGGTGCTGCGGCACTACGAGGACATGAGCTTCGAGGCGATGGGCCGGCTGCTGGGCGTGGCCGCCACGACGCTGAAGAGCCGGTTCGCCGTGGCAATGAAGGAACTGGAAGCGGTGCTGGTGGCGAAGTTCGGGTGAGGAACCGGAGAAGAAGACTAACCACAGAGCCACAGAGGCACAGAGAAGAGGAATGGACAGGATCACAGGATGGAAGACGGGATGAAGATTTTTCCTGACCTCTGAATCCATGTTTCATCCTGTGATCCTGTCCACACTCTTCTCTTGATTCCGACCGGCAGCGAGACCACCCATGCTCGATTTCCCCGATGTCCGCCGCGCGCTCGACGCCGTGCAGGTTCCGCCCCTGCCGCCGGTGGACGTGGCCGCCATTTACCGCGATACCCTGGAAGTGCAATCGCGGTCGGCCCGGCGGTGGAAGCGGGTCGCCGCCGGCGTGTCGGCACTGGCGGCGGGGGTGGTGTTCTTCGCGCTGCTGCCGAAGGTGGAAATCCGGTGGGGCACGCCGGCGGAGCCGATCGCGGCCGTGGCCCCGGAACACAAGCCCGACCCGCGCGTCGCCGAGTTGCTCGACGAACAGCGGAAGCTGTTCGTCCTGCTCCGCGAGTCGAACGCCAAGCACGCCGATTTGCAGGACTTGCTGCTCACCCTCGCCCGTGACGTGACCGACCGCGACGTTGAGCGGAAAACGCAGCTAGCCGAACTCGCGGCGAAACTCCACGAGTTCGAGACCGTCACCGCCAGACAGTTCCAGGAATCCGAGCGGACGAACACGGCGCTTTACAACGTCGTCTTCGCCGCCAAACCGAAAGGAGACCAGCCGTGATCCGGTACGCCGTTCTCGCCGCCCTGTTCGCCGCCGCGCCGCTGTTCGGCCAGACGAAGGAAGTCATCGAGGAAGTGGAGGGGCTGCTCGCGCAGCAGCGGATCGCCCTCCGCCACGTCGAGGAGCGGAGCGAGGACATCGAAGTCCTCCGCCGGCTGCTGAACAAGGCGTTCGGCTTCGACCACGTCACGAGCCAACTGCCGGACCCGCCGCAGCCGTACATGATGGGCAGCACGGCCAAGCCGCTGTTCGGCGGCGAGTGGCTGGGCGAACAGCCGCCGTCCGGCCAGCCGGGAGGCGTCACCGGGTTCAGAGAGGATCCGGGCTGGAAGGCCAAGCTCACGGCCGTCCCGGTGGGCAAGCACGTCTCGCAGGCGGTCGGGCCGTTCGACGGCGTGTACCTGAAGGGCAGCGGCGTCGTGTTCACCCTGCGGGTGCCGAAGGAGGAGATGCAGTTCGGCCACGGGCTGTGCGTCGGCAGCGCGGATAAGAACCTCGGCCTTGGCAGCACCTGCAACGGCTGCCACAACTTGGCGAAGGCGGCGCACAAGGGCGTGGACGCGGCCGTCGTCAACGATTGCGCCAAGTGCCACGACAGCGGGACCGTGACGAACAGCATGGTGAAACCGGTGTCGGACTGGGACCGCATCCGCGCGGACGTGCGCGGCGAGAAACCGCCGGAGGTGAAGCCGGTGGCCATCGACCCGAAGAAGCCCCGCGCGGTCATGTGCAAACCCGGCGACCTCCGCGAACTCCTGACGGCGCAATTGTACGCGCACGCCAAGAACGTCCGCAACCTGGAGAAGAACGACTGGGTGACGGTGGTCGTCACGTTCGACGAGGTGCTGGGGACGAAGGCGAGCCGGATTCCCGCTCCGACCGACAAGCCCGGCTTCACGCCCGACGAGTTGCAAGTGCTGACGCTGGCGGACTTGCACCTGAAGCAAGGCAAATACGCCGAGGCCGCCGCCGCCTACGAGAAGGGGTTGGGGCGCTACCAGAATGCCATCGGCTTGCGGCACCCACCCGGTTTACCTCTCGCCGACGCGCAGAAGGCGGCGGCGGAGTTGCAGAAGAGCGCCCGCGGGATGTACAAGTCGCTGGCGATTGCCTACCTGCAATTGAACGAGGTCGAAAAGGCGAAGGTAGCGATCCAGAAGGCGGACGGGCTGATTGTGGAATACGTGACGGCCGAGGCCGCGCCGGCGAAACCCACCCTGCCGGCGAAGATCGTGCTGGCGGTGTGCAAGTCGGACATCGACCGGAACCCGAAGCTCGACGAGTTCCGCAAGGCGGTGAGCGTCGAACTGGTCGGCTTCCCGCCGCCGGAGCCGGCGAAGAAGTGACCGCGGGCGTCCGGTTTGTCCTTGCCCCCGAGAAGGCCCGTCGGTCTAATTCCCGAACCTCCGCCGGGCCGGTCGTTCGACCGCCCCGCCGGGCCGTTCGGGAAACCGAACCGTCATCCTCATTCGGAAGGGCAGATCATGACTCGCGGCATCCCGTGCCTTCTCCTCGGCGTCGGACTGGCCTTCGGGCTGGCGGTCGCCGGGTGCGGCAAATCCCAGGACGGCACACCCGCCGACCCGCCGACGGGCGGACCTCCCGCAGCCGGCGGCCCGCCGACGGCCAGCGCGGAGGAGGTGCTGGCGAAGCTACCCGGCGGCGCGGAACACGCGGTCGGGAAGAAGGTGTACGCGGACAACAACTGCGCCCGCTGCCACAAACTCGGCGAGACCGGCGGGGCGGCCATGAGCGGGATGTCCGACCCGCCCGGCGGTCCTGGTGGCCCCGGCATGGGCAGGTCGCCCGGTGGCCCTGGCGGTCCCGGCATGGGCGGGCGACCGGGCATGGGCGGCCCGGACTTGACGAAGACCGGCGCGGCGGCGGATCACACGAAGGACTGGCTGGCCGCGCACGTCCGCGACCCGAAAACCCACCGCCAGCGGTCGTCGATGCCGCCGTCCGGCCCGGACAAGATCAGCGACGCCGACCTGGACAAGTTGGCCGCCTACCTCGCCGGCCAGAAGTGACGCTCACTTCTGGCCGGGCG
>JAYUFU010000127.1:0-19425 GCA_043738505.1 Fimbriiglobus sp.
GCGGAGAAGAGGAGAACCGGGAAGACGAAAACAGAGAGGGTTGAAATCCACTCCCCTCTCTTTTGTCTTCTCCGTGCCCTCTGCGCCCTCTGTGGTGAACTGAACTCTTCCGGATTTTCAGCAATGACTAAAGCGCGCTACATCATGGTCGGCGGGTTCCTCGGCGCGGGGAAGACGACGGCGCTGCTGCGCCTCGCCGAGCGGTATCACGCGCAGGGGCTGAAGGTCGGCCTCATCACCAACGACCAGTCGGTCGGGCTGGTCGATACGACGCTGCTGGCGAGCCACGACTTCCCCGTCGAGGAGATCACCGGCGGCTGCTTCTGCTGCAAGTTCGGCTCCCTGACCGACGCCGCCGCGAAGCTGTCCGAGGTGGAACGGCCGGACGTGTTCCTCGCCGAGCCGGTCGGCAGTTGCACCGACCTCGCCGCGACGGTCGCGTACCCGCTGCGGCGGATGTACGGCGACCGGTTCACCGTCGCCCCGTTCAGCGTGCTGGTCGATCCCGTGCGGGCCGAGCGGATTCTGGGGCTGGCCCCCGGCAAGTCCTTCTCGCCGAAGGTCGTGTACATCTATCGCAAGCAACTGGAAGAAGCCGATGTCATCGTCGTGAACAAGGTGGACACGCTGGACGCCGACCGACTGGCGAAACTGACGGCCAAGCTGGGGGTCGAATTCCCACAGGCGAAACTTCTCACACTTTCCGCGCGCCAGGGGACTAACCTGGAGGCGTGGGCGGAAGCTATTGCCGGCGAGCAGGTGGCGCGGCCGGCGATGGCGGTCGATTACGACGTGTACGCCGACGGCGAGGCGCTGCTCGGCTGGGTGAACCTGACGGCGGCCGTGACCGGCGACGGCGTGTTCGACGGCAACGCCTTCGTGTCTCAGGTGATGACGGCGATTCACGCCAAGCTGACCGCGACCGGCGCGGAGGTGGCACACCTGAAGATGACGCTGTCGCCGTTTGAAGGCACCGACCTCGCGGTGATGAACCTGACCCGCACCGGCGGCAGCCCGGAGGCGTCGCACGAGTTGCAGGACCAACTGGAAGCGGGCGAGTTGATCCTGAACCTGCGGGCCGAGGCCGACCCTGAATATCTGAAGGCGGCGGCCGTCGAAACCCTGACGGAAGTCGCGGCCGCGTTCGGGATCGCGGCGGACGTGGAACACGCCGAAGCCTTCCGCCCCGGCCGGCCGGTGCCGACGCATCGGGATGCGAATTAACGAGCCGCGACTGCCAGGGAGCGTGTTGGAAAGAAACGTCCAATTCGGAGGAACACGGATGAAGAGGATGAAAGGCAGGATCAAAGCCGGGATCGGAAAGTCAGGAGTCAGGAGACAAGAGTCAGAAGGCAGTGAGAACCGGGGGTTTCTGACTCCTGTTCCCCGACCCCTGTCTCCTGGTGATGGATCCTCTTCATCCCGGCTTTGATCCGTGTCATCCGTGTTCCTCTTGTTGAACGGTGTCTGACTGCTCCTGTCGGTCGCGGCTCGTGAAAAAGGAAACCCATGCAAGCCCTCCGCGTCCTGCACTGCCACTGCGTGTACGCCCAGGTCGTGCCGAAGGCGACGAAGGACGCCGTGCTGCGCGGGCTGACCGAATCCGGGATCGCGTTCGACGCCGTGCCGGACCTGTGCGAACTGTCCGCGAAAAAAGACCCGTGCCTGAAAGAGCTGATCGGCGACGGCGGTATGGTCACGATTGCGGCGTGCTACCCGCGCGCGGTCAAGTGGCTGTTCGCCGCCGCCGGGGCCAAACTGCCCGATACCGGCGTCGAAATCCTGAACATGCGAACCGAGACGCCCGAAGCCGTGCTGGCCAAACTGCTGCCGACCGAGGCCCCATGAGCATCCCCCTTCCGCTGCCGCTCGCCAATGTCGTCTCGGCCACCGGGCCGAGCTTTCGCGTCGTCGTGTACGAAGGCGCGGGGGCCGAGCCGCTGGACGCGACGTTCCGCAACGAGGCGGTGTCGGCGCTGCTTTTGAAGGGCTTCGCCGTGTCGGTGGTGCGAACCGGTGGGACGGCCGCGCCGATCACCGCCGGCACGCTGGTGGTTCTGGGCAAGTTCAGCGAAAGCAAGCCCGAACGTGCCGAGAACGATTCCGGCGTGACCGCCTTCTTCCGCGACCCGACCGGCAAGACCGCCGCCGAGGTCGTGGAGTTGGTCGCCGGCGTGCGGAACGAGGCGAACATCCCGGAACCGGCCAAGTGGAAGCCGTGGTTCCCGGTCATCGACTACAACCGCTGCACCAACTGCATGCAGTGCCTCTCGTTCTGCCTGTTCGATGTATACGGCGTGTCGGCCGAGAAGCAGATTCAGGTGCAGAACAACAACAAGTGCAAGACCGACTGCCCGGCCTGCTCGCGCGTCTGCCCGGAAGTGGCGATCCTGTTCCCGAAGTACCGCCACGGGCCGATCAACGGCGACGAGGTGAGTTCGGACGACGTTCGCCGCGAGAGCATGAAGGTGGATATCTCCGCGCTGCTCGGTGGAGACATCTATGCCGCGCTGCGGGACCGCACGGCGAAGTCGAAGTCGCGGTTCGCCAAGGAGCGCGACTCGGACAAGGCGCTGGAGGAGCGGACCAAGTGCCTCGTGAAGCTGGGCGAGCAACTGGACATCCCGCCGGAGGTGTTCGCCAGCCTGCCGAGCCTCGACCAGATTCGGGTCAAGGCCGACGAAGCCGCCGCCAAAGCCCAAGCCGCGCTGGCAGGAATTGCAGAGCGGAAGAACTAACCACAGAGGCACAGAGACACCGAGAAGACGAGAGAGAGTTGATCTCTCAGTTTCTCAATCTTCTCTTCTCTGTGCCTCTGTGTCTCTGTGGTTAATCTTTCTGGATATGACTCCATGATCTTCAGTTTCGCCAGGCGGATGCTGACCGAGGTGGACACCCGCCTGCTGTGGAAGTTCGCCTACAACTTCGGGTTGAAGGGCGTCGCGTCCGTCGAGCGGTTCAAGTCGCGGTTGAACCGCGGCATCCACTTCCCGCCGTTCCTGTTCATCAGCGTCATCAACAGTTGCAACTTGCGCTGCCAGGGCTGCTGGGTCGATGTCGCGGCGAAGCGCAGCATCATCGACAAGGAGACGCTCAACCGCGTCATCAAGGAAGCCAAGCAGCGCGGCAACAGCTACTTCGGCATCCTCGGCGGCGAGCCGTTCATGCACCCGGATTTGCTGGACGTGTTCGACGCGCACAAGGACTGCTACTTCCAGGTGTTCACCAACGGCCAGCTCATCACGCCCGACGTGGCGAAGCGGCTGAACGCCAGCGGCAACGTCACCCCGCTCATCAGCATCGAGGGCACGGCCGCCGTGTCCGACGAACGCCGTGGGCGTTCGGAGGTGTTGAAGAAGACGCTGGCCGGGCTGGAGAACTGCCGCAAGGAAGGTCTCATCATCGGCGTCGCCAGCAGCATCTGCCAAACCAATATTGACGACCTCGTGAACGAGGACTGGCTCAAGACGCTCATCAAACTCGGCGCGCACTACGCCTGGTTCCACACCTATCGGCCCGTCGGCCCGGACCCGAACTTCGACCTGGCGCTGACGCCCGAACAGGTGCTGCGCGTCCGGCGGTTCGGCGTCGAGATGCGGGCCAAGCTGCCCATCGCCATCGTCGATCCGTACTGGGACGACCAGGGCAAGGCGCTGTGCCCGATGGCCACTGGCGTCAGCCACCACATCGGCCCGTGGGGCGACGTGGAGCCGTGCCCGATCATCCAGTTCGCCACCGAGAACATCAAGGATAAGCGCAACATCTACGACCTGCTCACGCAGTCCTCGTTCCTCAAGGAGTTCCGCGAGGAGTCGGCCAAAGTGACGCGCGGCTGCATCGTGCTGGAGAAGCCCGACCTCATCAAGCAGTTGGTCATCAAGCACGGCGCGAAGGACACGACCGCCCGCCAGACGGCGATGCAGGAGGTGGAGCGGATGCAGCCCCGCAACAGCCAGAGCAACCCCGGCCACGAAATCCCCGAGGAACACTGGGCCTACCGCTTCGCCAAGAAGCATTGGTTCTTCGGCTTCGGGGCGTACACCTAACGGTGAGTTCAAGGTTCCAAGTTCAAGGTTCCAAGTTGGAAGACGGAGGTTCGACCACCGCGAGGGAGGTGTGTGCGATGGCCGCCATTCAGAGTTTCGAGGACATCGAAGCTTGGAAGAAGGCTCGCGTGTTGACGCGCGAGGTGTACCTTGCCACCCGCGAAGGCCCCGCGTGCCGCGACTTCCGGTTCATCGACCAGATCCGCTCGGCGAGTTGTTCGATCATGTCGAACATCGCCGAGGGTTTCGAGCGGGGCGGGAACGCGGAGTTCCGCCAGTTTCTGTTCGTGGCCAAAGGCTCGGCGGGCGAGGTCCGCTCCCAACTGTACGTCGCGAACGATGTCGGGTATCTCTCGGATGAGGATTTCAAGCGACTCATGAGCTTGTCGCTCGAAATCATCCGCCTCATCGCCGGCTTCATCCGCTACCTGCAACAGTCCGAACTCCGCGGGGCGAAATACGCTGACCGAACCGAGTAGCCAACTGTCTTCAACTTTGAACCTGGAACTTGGAACCTGGAACTCACTCCCATGCAGTTGCCCCTTCTGACGCTGCCCCGCGCGGTGCCGGTGCAATCGAACCGGCCGACGCAAGAGACCGTGCCGCCGACGAAGGAGCAGCGGGAGCAAATCCGCACCCTGGCGCAGCGGTACGTCGCCCGCGAGAAGCCGACGATCCCGCTGTCGCTGGCCGAGCTGCGGACGCACGCGCGGAAGCTGCTGAAGCTGACCGGATTGGACGAGCGGTTCGAGAACTACGTCGGCGTGGTGCTGAACAGCGAGGCCAACCGCGAGGCGCTGGCCACCGTCCCCTACGACCGCCGCCTCTTGCTGTTGCCGAAGTGCCTGCGGGTCGAGGACCGCTGCCCGGCCCCGTTCGACGAGTTCGGCCTGCTGTGCAAGCAGTGCGGCCTCTGCACCATTCAAGACCTGCAAAACGAAGCGGAAAAACTCGGCTACGCGGTGCTGACGGCGGAAGGGTCGGCGCTCGTCATGGCCATCATCCAGACCGGCAAGATCGACGCCATCGTCGGCGTGTCGTGCCTGTCGGTCCTGGAGAAAGCCTTCCCGTACATGGAAGCGGCGGCCATCCCCGGCTGCGCCATCCCGCTGCTGCAAGACGACTGCAAGGACACGTCCGTCGACGTCGAATGGGTGTGGGAGTTCATCCACCTGACCAGCGACGACCAGACGTTCCGCCTCGACCTCGACGCCGTCCGCGAGGAAGTGGACACTTGGTTTTTACTCGACTCGCTTACACTACTGATGGGTGAGGCCGACGGCGAGACGGAGCAGATCGGCCGCGACTGGCTGGCGCAGGCCGGCAAGCGGTGGCGGCCGTTCCTGGTCGCCTGCGCCTGGCGGGCGTTGCAAGACAACCAGGACCTGCCGTTCCCGACCGACCTGAAGAAGCTGGCCGTCGCCGTCGAGTGTTTCCACAAGGCCAGCCTGATTCACGACGACATCGAGGACAACGACGACCTGCGGTACGGCGAAGCGACCGTCCACGCCGAACACGGCGTCCCGGTCGCGCTGAACGTCGGCGACCTGTTGCTCGGCGAAGGCTATCGGCTCATCGCCGAGACCGACGCCCCCGCCGCCGTGCGTGCCCAGATGGTGAAGATCGCCGCCCACGGCCACCGGGCGCTCTGCCTCGGCCAGGGCGCGGAACTCGTCTGGACGAATCACCCGAAGCCGATGACGCCGGTCGAAGTCGCGGACATCCACCGCCGCAAGACCGCTCCGGCGTTTGAAGTGGCGCTTCGACTCGGGGCCGCGTTCGCCGGGGCGGATGCCGACCTGCACCCGGTGCTGACCGCGTACAGCGAGGCCCTCGGCATCGCGTACCAAATCCGCGACGACATCGACGACCTCGTGAACGCCGACGGCGACGACCTGACCACGGCCCGCCCGGCGTTCCCGCTGGCGGTCGCCTTTGAACGAGCGAAGGGCGCGGATCGCGCGCTCTTTGAAGCCGTGTGGACCCGCACCGCCGGCCTGGAAGCGACGATGGAAGCGAAGGAAGCCATCACCCGTCTGGGCGCGACCGACCGCGCGCGGCAGATGATGGAGTCGTACAAAGAGGAAGCCGTCCGGACGCTGACGGACATCCACAACCCGAGCCTGAAGGGGCTGCTCCGCCGGGTGGTGAGCAAGATCTTCGGCGTCGAAGTGAAGGGGTGGTGCAGTGAGTTCGAGGCTCGAAATGTTGCAGGTCGCCCGGCTCTCGCCGAAGTTGCTCGGTGACAGCGCCGACCTCGTCCGCGACTTCCTGCGGTCCCAACTCACCCCCGCCGGTGGGTTCGCCGACCGCGCGGGGAACGCCGACCTGTACTACACGGTCTTCGGCCTGGAGGGGCTGTTCGCCCTCCGGGCGGACCTGCCCATTGCGCAAGTCCTCGGCTACCTGAAGGGCTTCGGAGCCGGCCCGGAATTGGATTTCGTTCACCTCTCGTGCCTGTGCCGCTGCTGGGCCGGGATGCCGAAGGACGAGTACCGGCACATCCCCGTCGAGACGATCCTTGCCAAAGTGGAAACGTTCCGTTCCGCCGACGGCGGGTACGCGCAAGAGCCGGGGGCCGCCGACGGCACCGTTTACGGCTGCTTCCTGGCACTCGGCGCGTATCAGGATTTGGGCCGCGAGGTGCCGAACCGCGCCGGCGTGGTGAACTGCATCTCGCGGTTACGGGCCGAGGACGGCGGGTACGCCAACCAGCTCGACGTGCCGCTCGGGCTGACGCCGTCCACGGCGGCGGCGGTGACACTGCTGCGTCAGTGGGGCGAACCGGTGCCCGACGGCATCGGCGACTGGCTGCTCGGCCGGCACGCGGCCGACGGCGGCTTCTTCGCCACCCCCGTCGCCCCGCTGCCGGACCTGCTGAGTACCGCCACCGCCCTGCACGCCCTCGACGGGTTGCATGTGGACTTGGAGCCGATCCGCGAGCCGTGTTTGGACTTCATCGACACCCTGTGGACGAGCAAGGGCGGCTTCCACGGCAACTGGGCCGACGACGAACTGGACGTGGAGTACACCTACTACGGCCTGCTGGCGCTCGGGCACCTGAGCTTGTGACGGGAGTGGCGTTTGTAAATTGTTCCACGTGGAAGCAAATTGCCAAAAGTGAACACGAAGCCACCTTTCTATAGGCGACAACGTCTACTCTTCACTTCGGCACCGGCACCAGCGGTAGCGTGCCGACGGCCCCGCTCGCGGACGGCATCAGCACTTCGGTCTCGCTCAGCCTGATGCCGCCCACGCGGGCGGTGCCGGCGGCCGGGTCGCGGCGGGTTTCGGCCGTCACCGCGCCCGTCTCCGGGTCGATCTCGCGGACCAGCCCGGACAGGTACGTCACCAGCACCCGCCGGCCGGACGGCGTGAAGCCCAGCACTTCGCCGGCGTCGGGCGGTTCGGGCGTCACCCACGCCGGGGCGTCCTTCGCCGGATCGAGGGCGACAATCGTCTTGCGGTCTACGCTGCCGAGGACCACGTTGCCGCTGACGAACACCGGCCCGGTGGCAGCCCCGACGGGGATCGGGCCGTCGGCGGTGCCGTTCCACCGGCGGACCGGATCGGTGGTCTTGGTCGGGTCGAACAGCAGCACGACGCCTTTCGCATCCGCAATCAGGTAGTGCGGGTTGCCGTCCACGGAAGTCACCGTCACCGGGCGGCTGATCGGGTTCCGCGCCGTCCACGGCCCGCCGGACTTCTGCGGCGCGTCGCCGGCCCACTTCCACCGCACCACCCGCGTGCCGCCGTCGGTGACGAGGAACTCGTCCGGCCCGGTGACGGTCAGGTAGCACCGCACGTCGTTCCCGCCGCCGGCCTTCCACTGCGTCCCCTGTTGCGGCTCCGCGTCCGCGATGCCGATGCGGTACACCGATCCGCTGGTGAGGGCGACCAGCAGTTTGTCGCCGAGGACCGCGACCGGGCCGGCGAGTTGGCCGGGGATCGGCAGCGTCGTTTCGCCGGCCGGCTTGCCGTCGCGGAACTTGCGGACGAGCAGCTTCACGCCGGCCTTGCCCGCGTCCGCCGCCGCCACCCACACGTCCTTGCCGTCCGGGGACACGGCGACCTCGGCCGGCAGCCCGCCGACCGACGCGAGCGGCTTCGCCAGTACGGTTGCGGTCAGGGTCGGTTCGTCGCCGTCGGTCGGGGTGGGCCGCGCGAGGCGGTAGACGCCGCCGGCCTGATCCACCAGCAGGTGGCCGTCGGCCGTGGGAATCGGCGGGTGCGCGGCGACCGCGCCGAGTTGCCGCCACCACTTCACCTCGCCGGAGTCCAGGTCGAACGCCACCACATGCACGGCGTCGGCGGCGTCCGGGCGGACGGTGACGACGGCCATGTTCAGCGCCGGGCGGAGCTGCGGCCGGCCGGCGGCGGCCCCCAGTGACACCGGCTTGTCATTCCAGTGGACGGCCCCGCTCGGCGCGAGCTTCGGCCCGGCGGCGGGGTCCACGGCCAGTCGCAGCCGGGACACCTGCCCGCCGGCCAGCACCCAGAACGTGTCGTCGTCGGCGGCCACCACTTGGGCCATGTCGAGCGCGTCCGGGTCGCCGGCCGGCTTCGCGCCGGGCACGGCGAACAGCGGCTTGTCGGCGTTCCCCGGCTGGGCCACGCCGAACACGGCGAACACCCCGGCGTCGGTGGCGACGGCCACCCGCTCGCCGTCCGACACCGGCGAGAAGCCGATGTGCCCCGGCACCGTCACGTCGGCGGTCTGTTCGGCCGGCGTCTCGGCGTCGGCTTTCACCTCGGCCAGCTCGGTCGGGTTGGGCAGGCCGAAGGCGCGGAGCTTGGTGCCCTTCGTCCCGGCCCGCTGCGCCAGCACCAGCCGCCGGGGCGAAGTCGGGTCGGCGGTGGCCGCGAGGACTGGCTCGCCGAGCAGGGAATCCTTCGGGTGGTCGGTTTGCAGGATGCGGACGCACGTCGGCGGGATGCGGCCGCCATCCGGGTTTTCCCGCCCGATTTCGAAGATGAACACCCGCCGGCTGTCGCCGGGCGCGATCAGGAACCCGTGACCGGGCCGCGTACCCGCCAGCACCCCGAGCGGGGTGCCGAGCCGTTGCCGCAACTCGAAACTGCCGGCCTTCTCGCCGGTACGCAGGTCGAACTGGACCACGGTGCCGACGGCGTCTTGCAGGGCGACGAACAGTTGACCGCCGATGCGGGCCGGTCGGCCGAAGGCGGGCGCGGGCAAGGCTTGCGACCACTCCGGTTCGCCGGTGCGGCCCCGCCGCGCGACGAGGGTCGGCTTGCCGTCCACGTTCGTCGGCACGATGACCCACTCGCCGGCCCCGTCGCCCAGCGGCACCACCAGCGGCTCCGGCGACTTCGGGTCGGCCAGCCCGGCCACCCGCGCGGCCCATTGCAGCGCGCCGGTGTGCCCGTCCAGCGCGTACAGGATGCCCCGACTGACGACGTGGATCGTCTCCGCGTTCGCGTCCAGCACCGGCTTCGGGTCGGGCGAATTCAGCACGGCGGGGGCGACGAAGGCGACCGTCCGCGGTTCGCCCGGCGACCGCTTGGCGGCCAGTTGATCCTCGCTGAACCGCACCAGCTCCCGGATCGCCTTCCGCGCGGCGGCGGCCATTTGCAGGACTTCCGCGTCCTTGTTCAGCGCCGCCGCGACCATCGCCGCCTCGAACGTTTCGATCCGCTCCTCGGTCGGGTCGGCGGCCAAATCCCGCCACGGGGCGAGGGTGGCCAGCCGCGCCCGCTCGCCCGCGATCTCGGCGGTGACGGCGTCGAACTTCGCCCGCAGCGCGTCCGGGTTGGGCGTGGTCGGGTCGCGGAATTTGTCCAGGGTGCCGAGCAGGGCCAGCCCGTCGGCGACGGACTTGTCGGCGACGGCGAGCGGGGCGGACGGCTTCGTGCGGTCCTTGCGGAAGTCCTTCACGCGGTCGCCGGCGTGGTCGTGCAGGACGGTCACCAGCTTCTGCCCGACTTGATCGATGAGGGCACCGTACCCGTCCTTCGGCCGCGCCAGCGGCGTGTCGCCGAACTCGCCGACGAACTGCCCGAACGCCTTCTGGGCGTTGGCCGGGTTGTCGCGGGTGGCCACCGCGCCGACGCCGGTCTGGACGCCGGCGAACTTGGCGAAGAACTGGTACTTGGCCACGTCCTCGCTGGTCGGGTACTCGGCGAACAGTTGCTCGTACCGCTTGCCGGCGTCGCCGTACTTGCCGTCGTTGAACATCGTCTCGGCTTCGGTCGCCAGCTGCTTCTCGGACGCCACTTCGCGGAGGAAGAGCATGTAGACGGTGGCCCCGACGGTGCCGAGCAGCACCACCACCAGCCCCCAGAACACGACCTTCGAGATGCCGCCCTTCTTCTTGGCCCGCGCGCGGATGGGCGAGTCGTCGTCCTCCTCGACGGCCCGCTTCTGCACCGTGCCGGCCGGCGCTTTCATCTCGTCCGCGGCCGTGGCCCAGTCCACCTCCTTGGGGGCGGGCAGGCTCTTGGCGACGGCCAGCGGCGGGGCCGGCTTCGGGGCGACCGGTTTGGCGGGCGCGGGCATCGGCTTCGGCGGCGCGGACAGCACCCGCGCGAGGGACGGGCCGTCGTTCGTCGGGACGAGTTCGGCGTCGAGGACGGGGCGGTGCGCGAGGGTCGGAGCGGTGGGCGACACCGCTTCCACGTCCAGCAGCGGCACGAAGTCGGCGACGGAACCGGCCACCGGCTTGGGCCGAGCGGCGGGGGCGAAGTCGAAGCCGAAGTCGGGAAGCGCAGTCGGCGCGGGCGGGGGGCCGACGACGGCGACGGCCTCGGCGTCGGCCACCTCGAACACCTCGCCGCAGTCGCGGTTCGGGCACCGCATGGCCTTGCCGATCAGGTCGCGGCTGAGCTGGAAGCGGGTCTCGCAGTGCGGACAGACGACGCCGGTGGTCACGCGCGGACTCCGAGGAAGTAGCGGCGGAAATGGCGGCGGACGGAGTGATTGTAACTCCGTCCGCCTGGAAACGAAACAGGGTGTCACTCGCCGGCGTTGGCGATCAGCCCTTCGCCTCCGGCGCGGGCCGCACCGCGACCCACAGGAGGAGGAAGGCCAACCCGAGGAACGGCAGCCAGGTGAGCCACTCCGTCTGCGGGAGGGACAGTTTGGCGTCGGCGGGGATGACCCACGTCGCGCGGTTCTTGGCGTCGGGGAACTTCAGGGCGTCTTTGTTCAGGTCGTAAAGTTCCTTCGCCTTCCAGGCGCGGCCCAACTCCTTCTCGGCCACCGCGCCGAGCGTGGTTGCCTCCGTCGCCGTGGCTTCCTTCTTCTCGGGCAGCGCGATCTTGCTCCCGGCCGGTATCGGCAGCGCCCGGTACGGGATGTCGTCCTCACTCAGGCCGGCGATGTCCTTCTCCAACTCCTCGACGGCTTCCGGTTTCGCCGACGCGGGCAGTTGGCCCTTCGCCACCGCCTTCACGGCCTCGCCGAACGGCATGGGCGAGCCGACCGCCACCTGTTTGTACTGGTACGCGGTCAGGTCGCGGGGCAGAGTGTCGCTGAAGGCGAAGAAGGCGAGCATTACCCCGGCGATGGAGCCGCCCGCGATGTACCCGGACGCCAGCAGCACGCCGGGACTGGTCTCGGACTTGCGAATCGCTTCCACCTCGGCCTTCGCTTTCGCCTCGGGGTCGTTCCCGGCGGCGGCGATCTCCGCCTGGGCGGTGGCGGCGTACCGCCGGTCCACAAGGTGCCGGATCACACCGCCGATGAAGATCGGCGTGCTCACCGAGATCGGGACGTATAGCCCCACCGCGAACGCGAGGGCCGACACGCCACACAGCTCCAGCATCAGTGCGATCATCGCCCCGATCCCGATCAGGGTCCAGTTGAGGTCTTGCTTCAACACGCCGTTGATGACGATCCCCAGCACCTGCGTCTTGGGCGCGTCGAACTGCCGCTTCACCGGCGACCCGTCGTCTCGCTGGTCGAGTTTGCCCATGATGGCGTCGTCGCGGAGGATTTCCAACTTGCCGCTCTCCGGGTTCACCAGATACCGGCCCGGCTTGGCCTCCTTGACGGCGGTGACTTCCGGGCGCGGGGCGTACCCCTCGACGGCGGCCACCAGCTCGTCGTTGCGGGTGTCGAACACCTTGTACGCCGTACCCTCGAACGTCTGCGACTGCGTGAGTCGGTCCAGTTCCGGCTTCGTGAGGGTGAGGGCGGGGACGTTCTCGGCCTTCCGACTGTACACGGTCCCAGGGTCGTTCAGCAGGAAGATGAGGATGGTGCCAATCACCACCGCGGAAATGAGCGTGCCGACGAGGATGGCGTAGGTCATGAGCCTCGGCGTCCCGCCGACGAGGAAGCCGGTCTTGAGCGACTGGGCCACCGTCCCGCCGTTGCTGGACGCGATGCACACCACCGCCGCAACGGACAGGGCAAGCACGCGGTCGATGGGCGAGGTCCAGCCGAGGGCCAGGAAGATCAGGCACGTCACCATGAGGGTCGCCGTCGTCATCCCGGAGATCGGGTTCGAGGACGAGCCGATCTCCCCCGTCAGGCGGGCCGATACGGTGACGAACAGGAAGCCGAAGCACAGCACCAGGAGCGCCCCGGCGAGCGCCGCCCCGATGCCCACGTCGGCGGTCAGGAAGGCGGTCAGCAGGGCCAAGAGACCGAGGCTGCCGAACACCACCACCTTCGGCGACAGTTCGTCGTCCGTCCGCAAAACCGGCCCGCCCCCATTCCCACCGACCGGCCCGGCCGCGCCCCCGCCGAGGCTCGCGCGGAGGCCGTGGAAGATGATCGGCAGGGTCTTCAACATGCTCACGATGCCGGCGGTGGCGACCGTCCCGGCCCCGATGAACAGCAGGTAGTTGTTCCGGATGTCCTTGATGCCCATCTCGCCGATCGGCTTCTTGCCGGGCGGGACGGCGGCGGCGACGTGCTCGCCGATGAAGTAGATGATGGGGACGATGACGAGGTAGCCGAGGACCGCCCCGCCCATCATCATGCCGGCCGTCCGCAGGCCAATGATGTACCCGACGCCGAGCAACTCGGACGCCATGTCGGCGGCGAAGTTGGCCGCCTTGTTGATGAACTTCACCGGCACGACGGCGGTGGCCGCGAACAGGCTCATCCCCTCGACGAGGAACTTGTGCAGGAACGCCAGCCCGAACCCGGCGAACACCGTCCGCCCCGTCGTGCCGCCCTTCTCGCCGGAGATCAGCACTTGGGCGCACGCGGTGCCTTCGGGGTAGAGCAGCGTCCCCGGTTGACCCGGCCGGCCGTGCATCTTCACGATGAACGCCTTCCGTAGCGGGATCATCGCCAGGATGCCGAGGATGCCGCCCAGGATGGACACCACCATCACCCGGCCGAGGTCCATGCCGAAGCCGAGCAGCAGCAGCGCCGGCATGGTCACGCCGACGCCGAAGGCGATACTCTCGCCCGCGCTGCCGGCCGTCTGGACGATGTTGTTCTCGAGGAGGGTGTTCCGCCGGAACCCGAACGCCGACGACAGCCCGCGGAACAGCGTGATGGCCAACACCGCCACGGGGATCGACGCCGAGACGGTCATCCCGACTTTCAACACGAGGTATAGCGACGAGGCAGCGAAGATGAGTCCCAGGCAGGTGCCCGAGATCACCGCCGTGAGGGTGAACTCCTTCGGCGTCTCGGACGCGGGGACGAACGGCTGGAACGGCGGCGGGGCGGGGGCGGACATGCGGCGGCTCGGGGTGGACGGCGGGGGCGCGAGAGGTGCGGACTAGATTCGCCCGAACCGCCGGTCCCGTCAAGTCCCTACGGCAACAGGTCCGCGACGGGGAGCTGGGCGACGGCGGTGCCGTCCAGCACCAGCGCCACCGACTGGCCGACGGCGTAGTCGGTGCGGGTGGCGTAGGCCGGCGGGTCGGCGGTCGGATTCGGCGACGTGTACACTTCGACGATCCGCTCCTCGATGTTGACGATCCAGTATTCCGGGATGCCGGCCTCGGCGTAGAGGCGACCCTTCACCGTGCGGTCGAAGTCGAGTTCCTCATCGGACACTTCGATCACAACCCCCACCTCGGCGGGACCGGGATGTCTGTCGTCGAAGGCCCAAAGGTCGCCGCGAATCACGGTCACGTCCGGTTCCGGTTCGCTGGTCGCGAGTGTGATCGGCCCCCGGCACCTGGCACGCCAACCGGCGGGGAGCGCGTCGTGCAGATCGTAGGAGAGGCACGTCCCCGCATTCGCGTGCGGGGGGCTTTGGATAGCTTTCGCCACGAGCAACCCGTCGATCAGTTCGCAACGGTCCTCGGTGGTGAGAATGCCCTCGCGAACCAACGCATGGTACTGTTCGACGCTGAGTCGGAACGGGCTGGGACGCGAAGGAAGTGCGGTCGCGGTCATGATTCACCTCCACCGCCATTGTACCGAACGCCCACCCGCCGGCACGCCGTCCGCCGGTGGGCAATCGGCACGCACGGGTGGACGCGCCGTCGCCAGTTCGCCCCTCCGGCCGGCCGCGCATCCCGCCGCGAAACCGATTCCTCGGCCATTCCACCGCCTTCCGAATCCGCCGCCGCGATTGGCCCACCGGTTGCGGTGTCGCTCTCCTCTCACCGCCGTTCCCCCACCGCGAGAGCCGCACCCATGCGCCGCCGAACCGCGTTCACGCTCATCGAGCTGCTGGTGGTGATCGCCGTCATCGCCATTTTGATTGGGCTACTCTTGCCCGCCGTGCAGAAGGTCCGCGAGGCGGCCGCCCGCATGAGCTGCCAGAACAACCTGAAGCAGATCGGCCTCGCCCTGCACAACTACCACGACGCCAACCTGGTCTTCCCGCCGGGGTTCACGGCCGTCGCCGGGCCGGGCGGGGATGCCAGCCCCGGCTGGGGCTGGTCGTTCCACATCCTGCCCCAACTCGAGCAGGACAACCTGTTCCGGTCCCGGACGAACCCGAACCAGCCGGTGACGGCGTCGCCGCTGCTCCGCCAGAAGGTCAAACTGTACCAGTGCCCGTCGGACCTCCAGACGGAGCCGTTCCAAGTGTACGGGCCGGGCGGGGTGCCGCTGGCGGGCGTCCTGGCCGCGCCGTCCAGTTACGCCGCGTTCGTCGGCGGCGACGAGACGGAGGTGACGACCGGCGACGGGTACGGCCAGTTCCACGGCTGCTTCTACCGGAACAGCCGGACGCGGATCGCCGACATCACGGACGGCACCAGCCACACGGCGGCGGTGGCGGAACGGGCGTGCGGCATCACCCAAGGGACGTGGGCCGGCGCGCTGCCGGGCGCGCGGATGCGGCTCGGCGCGAAGAACCCGGTGTACCCGCTGAACCCGAACATGGACTACGACACGGACCTGTTCGGCCTCATGCACGCCAACTGGATCAACGCCGCCAACGACCAGTCCGACGACGGCGGCACGGACGACCCGTCCAGCTTCCACACCGGCGGCGCGAACCACCTGTACGGCGACGGGTCCGTCCGCTTCCTGCGGAACATCGGCGGCGCGAAAGGGGTCTCCCCGACGGCGGACCGACTGGCGTTCTGGGCGACCGGGACGCGGGCCGACGGCGACTCGACCGCCGCCATCGAGTAACCCGGAGTCCCGACATGCGACGCGCGTTCCTCCTCCTCTTCGGACTCGCGGCCGGGTGCGGGCGAACCGACGGGCCGAAGGGGAAGTATTTCGGTGGCGAGCCGGTCGATCACTGGCTGGAGGGCGCGAAAAGCCCCGACCCGAAGGCGCGGAAGAAGGCCGCCGATGTCCTCGGCAACATCGGCCCGGTCGATCCGCGGGCGATCCCCGCCCTCATCGAGGCGGTGAAGGACCGGGACGCCAAAGTCCGCGCCGCGGCCGTCCTGGGGCTGTCGAAGATCGGCCCGGCGGCGGTCGCGGCGGAAGCGGTCTTGGGCGAGGCGGCGCGGGACAAGGACGCGAGCGTCCGCACCCACGCGGCGACGGCCCTGGAGCGAATTCGGGGGACGAAGTGAGCGGTTACGGCAACAGGTCGGCGACGGGGAGCTGGGCGACGGCGGTGCCGTCCAACACCAGCGGCACGGATTGGCCGACGGCGTAGTCGGTGCGGGTGGCGTACTCGGCGGGCCGGCGACGAGTACACCTGCTTTGGCCGGACGGCGAGACCGCAGGCGTATGACAGCCGGTGCTGATCGGGCTGTGGGTGGTGGTGCCGGCCGTCGGCGTGTTCTGGTTTCGGAAGGCGACCGGAGAACGCATGTCATGAACACTCGCCCGCGTTACCGGTTGGCATCCGCCGTCGTCGGAGCGCTGTTGCTCGTTTCACTTGTCAGCCGTGTCTGGTGCGCCGAAAACGGCCTGCGCGGCGACCGATTCGAACGGATCGCTCCGGGCATGACCGCGACCGAGGTCGAGGCTCTGCTCGGCCCCCCAGGGGATTACCGCACGGATTCGGCGCGGTTTAGCGTCTCACACCACAGCTTGTGGCAGGTCGCCATCGGAGACGGGAGTCGGCACGAAGTCTGGTACGCCGATACGGGGAAACTCGAAGTGCGCTTTGACGCCGAGGGCCGTGTGGCGAGCCGGCGGATGTGTCCGTCGCAGGACCTCCGGCCGCCAGTCTGGCAGCGGTGGTTCGGTGGACTGTGAGCGGAATGTCGGACGAACGAACCGTGACCCGGCGTTCCGCCGGTGGTTACGGCAGCAGGTCGGCGACGGGGAGCTGGGCGACGGCGGTGCCGTCCAGCACCAGCGGCACGGACTGGCCGACGGCGTAGTCCGTGCGGGTGGCGTACTCGACGGCCCCGCTGCGCTTGTCCGGCTAATCGCGATATGTGGATTCTACCTTCCCGTCCGGGCCGAAGTACACCCGGAACCAGTCCCAACGAATCGCGTCGAGCCAGTAAAGCCAATACACACGTTCCGGATGCCCTGCGTTGATCTCGTGGGGAGCGCCGAGCAGCGCGCGGACTTCTTCTGCCGTCATGCCCACTTTAATGACACCATCCGGGTATCGACCCAGCGGCGGTGTTTCGTGATCGAGGCGGAACACCACACTCGGGCCGCAGCAACAAGCCACGGGCAACAATAGACCGGTGGCGACAAGAAGGGAACCCGCCCACCGGCGGCGCGGTGGCGGTTGGATGAGAAGCCGTTCCCCTTGGACGATGCAAGACATGGACAAGACGAGGACGGTGACCACGATACCCACGACCGTCACGACCAGCGCCGCGCACACCATTCGTGTCCCTCCCCTGGCGACAGTCCGTTACACCTGCGGTTCGCTCGCTCCCGACCGTGTCGTGGCAAACCGGCGTTCTGCCTCACCCCCGCTTCCACGAGTGGTCGCAGTAGACGATGCCGTGGTCCTGGCTGGTGGACAGGTGGGCGTGCTTGTCGTCGCCGATCACGTCCAGCACCACCGCGTTCTCGACGGCGTCCAGCAGGGTGCCCTGGGCGGTGCCCATCCACAGGTTCAGCAGGATCGTCTGCCCCGGCCGGATGCGCACGTCCTTCAAGGTGCATTCGAACTGATGACGGCCCGGTGTCAGCGACACGTCGAACCCGACCTCCTTCGTCCACGAGCTGATGACGCGGGTGCCGTGCAGGCTGGACACGACCACCGACATCGACACGTCTGGCAGCGCGGCGGCCGACTCCACTTCCAGCTTCACCACGAGGTCGGTCTCGGTGACGAACACCGACAGCGGCCGGCCGGTGGCGTCGCACGCTCCGGCCCGAACGAACTTGGCCCGCCCGTCGCCGGTGCGGTGCTTGTCCCGCAGGTCGCCGACCTTGCTGTCCTCCAGCAGGCGGTCGAGGTACTTCTGCGTGACGGTCTGCGCGTCGCCGATGGCGGCCACCTGGCCTTTCTCCAGGAACACCGCCCGCTGGCACAGACGCGGCACCAACTGCATGTTGTGCGTGACGAACAGGATGGTCCGCCCCTGCCGGGCGAGGTCGGCCATGCGGTCGATGCACTTCCGCTGGAAGGTGGCGTCGCCGACGGCCAGCACCTCATCGACGATGAGGATTTCCGGCTCCAGGTACGCGGTGACGGCGAACGCCAGGCGGACGTACTGGCCGGAGCTGTACCGCTTCACCGGCGTGTCCAGGTGCTGGCCGATCTCGGAGAACTCGACGATCTTGTCGAACTTGGCGAGGATCTCCCGCCGCCTCATGCCGAGGATGCTGCCGCTCAGGAACACGTTCTCGCGGCCGGACAGCTCCGGGTGGAAGCCGGCGTTCACCTCCAGCATGCTGCCCATCCGCCCGCGCAGCTCGACCCGCCCGGAGGTCGGCACCGTCACCCGCGACAGCACCTTCAGGAGCGTGCTTTTGCCGGCCCCGTTGCGGCCGATGACGCCGACCACCTCGCCGGGATGAACGTCGAACGACACGTCCTTGACGGCCCAGTAGACGTTGTCGGTCGGGGCCGAGCCGGGCGACAGGATGGCCTTCACCTTGTTCCACGCCCGCCGGCCGGCGCGGCGGAGGTTCTCCGTCAGGTTGGCGTTGGCCAGCGGCCCGCCCACCAACTGGAAGCACTTGGACAGGTTGTCGATGCGGATGGCGGGCTGCATATCAGGAGTCAGGGGACAGAGGGCAGGAGTCAGAAATCAGGAGACATAAGTCAGGAGGCAGGAGTCAGAAACCAGAAGACAGGGGACAGAAGACAAAAAGCGGAGCAGATGAAACGCCGGCCGAGCCGTCTGATCTTCTGCTTTTTCAGTTCTGACTCCTGCCCTCTGTCCCCTGACTCCTGGCGTGCCGAACCCCGCGTCCGATGCTCTCGAACAATCGCGGAGCCGGTCACAGAGAAATCCGGCGGTGCAGGTCGTCCACCACCCAGTGGAAGGCGGCCAGGTGGATGGTCTCTACGATGCCCATGTCGTCCAGCGGCACGTGCAGGCCGTGGGTGGCGAGGCCCTTCAGTTTGCCGCCGGTGAACCCGGTGACGCCGTAGGTGGTGACGCCGTTGGCGTTCGCCCACGTCACCGCGTTCAGGACGTTCGGGCTGTTCCCCGACCCGCTGATGGCGATCAGCAGGTCGCCCGGCGTGGCGAAGTTCTTCAACTGCTCGACGAACACCGTGTCGAACCCCTCGTCGTTGCCCCACGCCAGGATGTACGGCGTGTTGTCCGTCAGGCTGAGGATGCGGAACCGCTTCTTGCCGCTGGTGCGGTCCTGCGGCATCTTCAGCGTCCCCTTGCCGATGTCCTCGCAGAAGTGGGAGGCGTTGCTCCCGCTGCCGCCGTTGCCGATCACGAAGATGAACCGGCCGGCCAGGTAGGCCGCGTGCATCAGGTCGGCCAGCGTCGAGACTTCGGCCGGGTCGATCCGCTCCAACTCGGCCCCGATCCGCTTCAGGAACGGGCCGGGTGCCATCTGGGTTCCGAGCATGTCTGCCTCCGGTGCGTGGGCCAATCCCCCGGAGAGTACCGATTCCGGCCGGGCGTGTCAGGGCGGGTTTTG
>JAYUFU010000128.1:0-19400 GCA_043738505.1 Fimbriiglobus sp.
GTTCAGTATCCTCCCCTTATCGGGGTTCTTCCCAACTTTCGCTCGCGCTACTATTACGCTATCGGTCACCAGAGAGTATTTAGCCTTGGCGGATGGTCCCGCCGGATTCGGACTCACTTTCACGTGTTGAGTCCTACTCAGGAATTCCACTCGCTCCAGTCCCGTGTCGGTTAAGGGGCTTTCACCCGCTGCGGCCGGTCATTCCAAACCGTTCACCTACGCGACTGGATACTACTGTGGTCCTACAACCCCCGAAGGCGAGGCCTTCGAGTTTGGGCTGGTCCGCGTTCGCTCGCCGCTACTGACGGAATCACTGTTGTTTTCTCTTCCTCCAGGTACTTAGATGTTTCAGTTCCCTGGGTTGGCTCGGGTATCGCGGGATCGGTACTCGTTTGACAGCTCCCCCGCGCTTTTCGCAGTCTTCCACGCCCTACAGCCTTCTGGTGCCAAGTCATCCCCCACACGCCCTTAGTAGCTTGGCCACTTTGTTCCCGCCCTCCGCTCGCGGCTCACCCCGCCGACGCCTCACCCCGGATCGCTCCGGGACGGTGCATTCGCCGTCGTGGACCACTCACTTCGAACGCGAACGAATCCCAGCTACCCTCCGACACTCCACCGCGGATGCGGCTCGGCGTCGGACGATTATGTTTCGTTCTCGTATTCTAAGTTTCGTGCTCGAGAGTCACTCAAGTATCACTACCCGTTCCACACCGAACCGCCTTGCGGCAAGCCCGACGCGGAACGCCGTTACTTGATACGACTTCATGTCCGCCAAGTTGTCAAAGATCGCTGTTGGGTGTGGGTGAGTATCGGCTTTCGCCTCGACTCACTTCAACCCGACCGGCCCGGTTCTTAACCGGGCCTAACCGTCCCGTCAACTCCGCTGCAAGTCTTTGTTCGACTTGCGTTTGCGTCATTGACGTTGGGTATATTAGCCGTCCGATTCACCCTGTCAACCCGGCCCGCGTTTTTTTCTTCTCTCGTTTTTCTCTTGCGTCTCGGTCGCCCCTCGCGGGGTGACATTCGGCAAGAGTGCGGGCCGCCTTGCGGCGAAGGTTGACCTCTGGGGACTCAGGACTGTGTGTTTCGTTCGCCGGCCCAGAGTCACGAACCCTAGGACCGATCACTAGTGGAGGCGAGGAGATTCGAACCCCTGACCCCCTGCTTGCAAAGCAGGTGCTCTACCAGTTGAGCTACGCCCCCAGTGTCTCCGGCCTTCCTCCGCCGAGGCGGGAAGGCGACCGAATACCGACGGCCAATGTGGGCGTACCAGGATTCGAACCTGGGACCTCAGCTTTATCAGAGCTGCGCTCTAGCCAACTGAGCTATACGCCCCTGCTTCGCAGTCACCCGCCGGGAAACAACAGAGCCAAACCGATGACGGTTTGGCTCTCAGTCCGGCGACAGAATTCCCGGTGAGAGCTACCCGTCGGACGGGCAAATCTGAGTCGTGTTGAGAATTCGGTCGGCCATGCGTGTGCCTACCCGGTGGGTCGTGAGCTTTGAAATCATAAGCGGGTCGCTCCCGGTGTCAAGGCGTGCGCGCCCTCCGAGTCCGCGTGACGGCACCGGGACATTCACCCGACGCCATGCGCCGCCGACACTTGGGACGACTTTAGTGGCGCGGAAAAAACTTCCATCTGGGGCCGGTTTCGGTTACGATGGTCCGTTGTTTCGCACCCGAAATCTCACCTTGGAACCCGATGCCCCTGCTCCCCGCGACTGCCGGCCGTCGTCTCCGCGAGGCGTGGTCCACCCCGCCCGCGCGAATCCCCGGCGTGTTCAACCCGCTCTTGGCGAAGGTCGCGGAACGTCTGGAATTTCCAGCCGTTTACCTGTCTGGCGGGGCACTCTCGGCGGGCTACGGGGTTCCGGACATCGGCCTCGTGACTCTCTCGGAGTTCGTCGCGGAGGCCGGTCGCATCGTTCAGGCCACGAAGCTGCCGCTGCTTTGCGACGCGGACACGGGCTTCGGCGAGGCGCTGAACGTCGAGCGAACCGTGAAGTTGTTCGAGGCGGCGGGGGTAGCGGGGATTCACCTGGAAGACCAGCGAATGCCGAAACGGTGCGGTCATTTGTCCGGCAAATCGCTGGTTTCCGCCGAGGAGATGGCCGCCAAAATCCGGGCGGCAGTGGCGGCGAAGCGCGACCGCGACTTCGTCGTCATCGCCCGCACCGACGCGCGGGGCGTCACCAACTTCGACGACGCCGTGCGACGGGCGGAGTTGTACCTGGCGGCTGGGGCGGACGCGATTTTCCCGGAGGCGATGGAGTCGTCCGACGAGTTCTCCGAGTTCGCCCGACGGGTGAAATGTCCGCTGTTGGCGAACATGACCGAGTTCGGCAAAGGTCCGCTGCTGGACGCCGCCGAACTGGGGCGGCTCGGCTATACGATGATCCTGTACCCGCTGACGGCGTTCCGCTCGGCGATGAAGGCGGCCGAGGACACGTTGCGGGCGGTGGCGGAATCCGGTCATCAGCGCGACCGCGTGCCGACCATGCTGACCCGCGCGGAGCTGTACGACCGGCTGGACTACACCGACTACGAGACCCGCGACCGCGCGTATTTCGGCGGTGAAGACGGGAGGAATTAGCCGCAGAAACGCCGAGGCACAGAGAGTGGAGGAGCAGGAATGGACGGGATCCCAGGATGAAATCCGGGATGAAAACAGGCTTCTTCAATCCTGCCTTTCATCCTGGGATCCCGTCCATTCATTCTTGTCTCCTCAGTTCTCTGCGGTGAATCATCCTTCCTCGAGGTGACGCCGATGACCGCCGACCTCGACTTCAAGAATGCCGCGCGGCTGGGCCTGTTCCAGGTCTGCCTCGTGGTCGGCGGCGTTCTGGGCGCGGCCGCCACGTTACGGTTGTGGAACGAGTTCGGTCTGCAAGGCATCCCGTGGTACACCGAATACCTCCGCGACTTCGGCTTGTGGTTGCTCCTCCTGCCCGTGGCGTGGATCGCCGTGGCCATGACGATCCGTCGGCGAGACGGCGGCGAAGTCTGGGCGTATTTCAGCGGGTGGGCGGTGATTTTCTCGCTGCTCGCCCTCGTGTTGGGGGCGAACGTGCTTCCTTGGCTCCGGCTCTGTGTGCTTCAACTGTCCGCCTGACCCGGTTCCTACACAAGGTGCCCCATGTCCGCCACCGCACCGCCGACTGCCGCCTACTCACCCGGCCTGGAAGGGGTGGTCGCCGGGGAGACGGCGATCTCCACCGTCGAGGACGGCCTGCGGTACCGCGGGTACGCCGTCGGCGACCTGTGCGACGGCTGCACCTTCGACGAGGTGGCGCACCTGCTGCTTCACGGCGACCTGCCGACGGCCAAGCAGCTCGACGCCTTCCAGCAGCGGGTGGCGACGGCCCGCCGACTGCCGGAGGCGGTGAAGCAACTGTTCCCCGCCGTGCCCAAGTGGGGCACCCCGCTGGACGCGCTGCGGACGGCCGTCAGCATGGTGTCGCTGTTCGACCCGGACGTGACCGACAACAGCCACGAGGCCAACCTCCGGAAGGCGGAGCGGCTGCTCGGCCAGATGCCGATGATGATCGCCGACCAGTACCGCGTCAGCCGCGGGTTGCAGCCGGTGATGGCGAAGCCGGAACTGGGCCACGCGGCCAACTTCCTGTACATGCTGCGCGGCACCGAACCCTCGGCGGACGAGGTGAGGGCGCTCGACGTGTCGCTGATCCTGTACGCCGAACATGAGTACAATGCGTCCACCTTCACGGCCCGCGTGATCGTGTCCACGCAGGCCGATCTGCACGCCGCGATTGTCGGGGCGATCGGCGCGCTGAAGGGGCCGCTGCACGGCGGGGCGAACGAGAAGGTGATGGACGTGCTGCGGTCCACCGGGGGGCGGGCGACGGCCGAGCAGTGGACGCTCGACGCCCTGGCCCGGAAGGAGCGGATCATGGGCTTCGGCCACCGCGTGTACAAGGCCGGCGACGTGCGCGCGGGCATCTTGAAAGCCTACGCCGCGAAGGCCGCCACCACGCCGGACCTGACGGCGTGGGAGGAGACGGCCGACATCGTCGAGCGGGTGATGGCCGAGAAGAAGGCGATGTACCCGAACCTGGACTGGCCGGCCGGCCGGCTGTACCATGCGATGGGCCTGGACATCCCGCTGTACACGCCGATGTTCGCCATGAGCCGCATCGCCGGGTGGGCGGCGCACGTCATCGAGCAACTGGACAACAACCGGCTGATCCGCCCGCGCTCGCTGTACAAAGGCGAGCCGCCCCGCGCGGTGAAACCGCTGGCAGAACGGGGGTGAGGGTTGGCAACCGGACACGACCACCGGAGGGCACGGCCGTGCTGATGAAAGCCGCATTCACGTCGAACCACTTGTACCCGACCTCGGACGGCAAACCGATGGCCGAGACGGATCGCCACCGCCAGATCATGGTGGACCTGATCGACGTGTTGAAGGGCCACTTCGCCGGCGACCCGGACACCTACGTCAGCGGCAACCTGCTGCTGTACTACGACCCGACCGACAAGCGGAAGCACCTGTCGCCGGACTGCTTCGTGGTGTTCGGCGTGCCGGACGGGGAGCGCATCAATTACCTGACGTGGGAAGAAGGCAAGTGCCCGGACGTGGTGTTCGAGATCACGTCCAGTTCCACCAAATCCGCGGACACGCGGCGGAAGTTCGAGAAGTACCGCGACGTGTGGAAGGTGAAGGAGTACTTCCTGTTCGACCCGTTCGAGGACTACCTGACGCCCTCCATGCAGGGCTATCGGCTCCGAGGCGGGCAGTACGTGACGATCCAACCCCGCGACGGCCGGTTGCCCAGCCAACTGTTGGGACTCCACCTGGAGCGGGACGGGAACGAGTTGCGGCTGTGGGATCCGGCGGCCGGCACGCTCTTGCGCACGGCGCGGGAGGACGCCGACGCCGAACGCCGGCGCGCCGACGCCGAGCGCCGGCGCGCCGACGCCGAGCGTCAGCGGGCCGACGCCGCCGAGGCGGAGCTGGCCCGCCTCCGGAGCCGCCTGCAACCCCACGCCAACGGCAACGGCGCGCACCCGTAACCGACGGCAACGATCCCCCACGTCCGTCCGGCTCCGACTACAATCCCCGAACCTCATCCGGAGCCGCTGCCCATGTCCATGCCCACCCGTCCGCTCGGTCGCACCGGCGCGAACGTCTCCCTGCTCTGTTTCGGCGGCTGGCACTTCGCCCAGCCGGAACTGACCGACGACGCCGCCATCCGCCTCGTTCAGCGGGCGGCCGACAGCGGGTTCACTTTCTTCGACAACGCCTGGGACTATCACGAGGGCCGCAGCGAGGAGTTGATGGGCCGCGCCTTGTCCGAGGGCGGGCGGCGGAAGAACGTGTTCCTGATGACCAAGAACTGTGCCCGCGACGCGGCCGGCACCCGGCAACACCTCGACGACAGCCTGACGCGGCTGCGCACCGACTACCTCGACCTGTGGCAGTTCCACGAGATCAACTACGACAACGACCCGGACTGGATCGTCGAGCAGGGGGCGCTGGCCGAGGCCCTGAAGGCGCAGAAGGAAGGCAAGGTGCGGTTCATCGGCTTCACCGGGCACAAGGCCCCGCACATCTTCCTGAAGATGCTGCCCGTCCACACCTGGGACACGGTGCAGCTGCCGGTGAACGTGTGCGACTATTGGTACCGCAGCAGTATCCACGAGCTGCTGCCGACGCTGGCCGACAAGGGCATCGGGGCCATCGGCATGAAGAGCCTGGGTGGGGGCAGCCTGGCCGCCGGCGGGGTGATCCCGGCCAACGGCGTGTGCGGGGCCGAGGAGGCCATCCGGTACGCCCTCAGCCAGAGCGTCGCGTCGCTGGTGGTCGGCATCGACTCGGAGAAGGTGCTGGATCAGAATTTGACGATCGGGAACGCCTTCACCCCGATGACGCCCCGAGAACTGCACGACCTGCAAGAGCGGGTGAAGGCCGTGTCCACCGACGGCCGCTTCGAGCCGAGCAAGAGTACCCAGAACTACGACGGCCCGTACCACCGCCGCCAGCACGGCTTCGCAGTGTAACACCCCGGCGCGGGGCAGCCGAGCGGACTACTGCCCCAACTGCGTCTCCGCCACCTCCACCGCCCGCATCAGGCCGAGCGCCTTGTTCACCGTCTCCTGGTACTCGGCGTCCGGGTCGCTGTCGGCGACCACCCCGCACCCCGCTTGAATGTACACGTTCTTCCCCTGCATCACCATCGTCCGCAATGCGATGCAGGTGTCCATGTTGCCGGTGAAGTCGATGTAGCCGACGGCCCCGCCATACGGCCCCCGGCGGTGCGGCTCCAGTTCGTCGATGACCTCCATTGCCCGCACCTTCGGCGCGCCGCTCAGCGTCCCGGCCGGCAGCGCCGACCGCAGCGCGTCGAAGGCGGTCAACTCCCGCTTCAGCTTCCCGGTGACGGTGCTGCTGATGTGCATGACGTGGCTGTACCGCTCGACCACCATCAGGTCCGCCAGCCGCACGCTGCCGAGTTCGCACACCTTGCCGATGTCGTTGCGGCCCAGGTCCACCAGCATGATGTGCTCGGCCCGCTCCTTCGGGTCGGCCAGCAGTTCGGCGGCGAGCGCCTGATCTTCCGCCACGGTCGCCCCCCGGCGGCGGGTGCCGGCCAGCGGGCGGACGGTCATCTCGCGGTCCTCCACCCGGCACAGGATTTCCGGCGAGGCCCCCACCAGCGTGACCGCGCCGGTATCCAGGTAGAACATGAACGGCGACGGGTTGATGACCCGCAGCGCGCGGTAGATGTCGAACGAATCCGCCGTGGTGGTGGTGTGGAACCGCTGGCTCGGGACGTACTGGAACACGTCGCCGGCGCGGATGTACTCGATGCCCTGGGCGATCATCGCCCGCCAGCTTTCGGGCGTGAAGTTCGACGTGTACCGCTCCGGCACGGCGTAACTGGTAGGGACGTGGATGTCCTGCAATCGGAGCGCGGCGCGGTCGTCGGCGGCCGGTTCCAGGCGGGCGACGGTGTCGTCCACCCACCCGCAGGCGTCGGCGTAGGCGTCCTTCAAGGTGGCGTGCGCGGTTCGCGCGGCCAGTTCCGGCACCCGCACGTGGGCCACCACGAGCAGCGTCTTGTTGATGTGGTCGAACACCACCATGCCGCCGAAGAAGCCGAAGCACAGGTCGGGCAGGTGGCGGTCGTCGGGCGGCGCGTGCGGCAGCTTCTCGACGTACCGCACGGCGTCGTAGCCCACCACGCCGACGGCGGCGGCGCAGAACGGCGGCACACCCGGCAGCGTCGGGGCGCGGTACTCGGCGACTCGCTCTTCCAGCAGTTTCAACGGGTCGGCGTGTTCGGTTTCGGTCCACGCGCCGTCCCCGACCTTCTCCCGCACGCGGGTGCCGAACGCCTCGAACCGGCGGAACGGCCGCTCGCCGAGGAAGCTGTACCGGCCGATCCGCTCGCCGCCGACGACGCTCTCGAACAGGAACCGCCAGTCGCCGCCGGCCATGCGGCGCAGCGCCATCACGGGCGTCAGCGCGTCGGCCACCAGCCGGCGGTAGACGGGTACGACGGTGTGGGTCGTGGCGAGTTCGGCGAACTCGTCGAACGGCGGGAAGTGCGGCATCGGGCGCTCGGCGGCGGGAAATCGATGCGGTTGATTTAGGCGCGGCGGGGAATTGGTACAAGGACGGAACGGTGCTACAATTCGAGGTGTTCGACACCGGGGAGGACCGAGCCATGACGGCAGTGATGATCGACGACGTGTTGCGGGCCAAACTGACCGCGCGGGGCGAACACCTGTCGCTGGTGGGCAGCGACGGCGCGACGGTCGGGTACGTTCTGTCCCCGGACGCCTACGCGGCCATCTTGCGGGAAGCCTACGGTCGGGCGCACGCCTCTACTGACGAGGCCGAGTTGCGCGAATACTTGGCCGACCCGAAGCGGTACACGACCGCCCAGATGCTCGAACTGGTCGAGGAGAAGTGATCTTTTGGCCAAGTTGCAAATCTCTCGCTTACCTTGAGCCGAGGTGCAAACGCATGGCGACACTCGCGGCCTGGATGAATGCAAGCGGAATCGTGGGTGCCGCGACCGTCCTGGGGGTCTATGGCCTCGCTGACGTTGCGGCTGAAACACACCTCCCGGTCTTTCTTTGTTTCGGTTTCTTGTTGGCGCTGCTTGTCGGCACCGGTCTTGCGATTCGCCTCGGCCAGTATCGGTACGCCGCTGTCACCAGCCTGATCTTGGCCCTGTTGATTTTCCTCTCCTGCCAACCGTGGTACACCCGGCACTACATTCCGAGAGATAAAGGCAAGCCGGGTGGCGGGTATCACTACCACTGCATTTGGGACATGGACCACGTCCACTGACAGCGGAGCTTACTTCAGCGCCGGTAGGGTGTCCTTGAATCGCTCCTGTTCGGCGGCCATCAACTTCTTCATCCGCGCGAGCGTGTCGGCGTGCGCGGCATCCGCCGCGAGGTTCGCCACCTCGTCCGGGTCGGATTTCAGGTCGAAGAGTTGCATCGTCTCGATCTTCGGATACCAGAGCAGTTTGAACCGGTCGTCGCGGACCATGCGCTGCGTTGCCATGTAGATGCAGAACAGCGCCTCCCGCACCGCCTTCTTCTTCCCCGAAATCACCGGCATCAGGCTGGTGCCGTCGCACTCCTTCGGCGTCTCGACGCCGGTCGCCTCGCAGCAAGTCGGATACAAGTCGTACAGGTAGACGAGCGCATCGGACTTGCCCTTCGGAATACCCGGCCCGGCGACGATCAGCGGCGACTTGAAGTGTTCGTACAGGTTCTGCTTGCCCATCAGCCCGTGCCGGCCGCCGACCGCCAACCCCTGGTCGCTGGTGAACACGATCAGCGTGTTGTCGAGTTGTTTCGACGCCTTCAGCGCGTCCAGGATGCGGCCGAGGTGGTGGTCCAAACTCGTGATGCAGGCGTAATACTCGGCGAGCTGCTTCCGCATCTCAGCCGGGTCGCGGGGGTACGCGGCCAGCTTCTCGTCGCGGATGCCCAGCACGCCGAAATCGACCGGCACCTTCGGCATGAAGTTCTTGCCCAGGGTCAGCTTCGCCGGGTCGTACATCTTGTGGAACTCGTCCTCGGCGGTGCGCGGATCGTGCGGCATACTCGGCGCGTAGTAGAGGAAGAACGGCTTCTTCTCGTCCGCCGTCTTCAGGTAGTCCAGCACGGCGTCGGCGCACTTGACGTTCGTCCGTGCCCCGGAGTGCGGAATGTGGACGACCGTCTCGAAGTGGTCGTGCGCGGCGCGGAACGAGTTGCCCGGCTTGCTGACGCACAGGGTCGCGTACCCGGCGGCGCGGAACGTCTTGCCCAGCGTCGGCGCATCGTAGGTCTTGGCCTGCGGGTTCGGCGTGCGGAAGGTGGACCGCCCCGTCAGCAGTTGCGTCCGGCTCGGCACGCACACCGCCGGCGAGTTCCCGCCCTGGCAGTAGGCGTTGGTGAACGTGAACCCACGCGCCACCAGCGCGTCCAGCGTCGGCGTGATGATCTCTTTGTTGCCCAAGGCGGCGATGGTGTCGAACCGCTGGTCGTCGGTGAACACGAACAGCACGTTCGGCTTGGCGTCGGCGACGCCGACAACCGCGAGGAGGCCGAGGAGAGCGAGGCGGGTCATCGGGAAGGCTCCGCGAACTCCGTGAGGCAGCCCCTCGTGATCGCGCGGGTGAAGGCGTGACTCATACCGGCGGAGTATACCGTACCTCGGCGGGCCGCGTTCACATTTCGCGGTCGCGGCCGGACACCCACCGCCGGCGCGGAACGGCCACTCGGCCCCGCCCCCCAGGGCTGCTCAGAGATTGAAGAGAGGAAGGAACCACAAAGGACACGAAGACCACGAAGCGGAGAGAAGGCCGTGATTTCTCGGCTCCTCTTGGTGTTCTTGGTGTCCTTTGTGGTCAAAAATCTTCCCCAGCTTCAACCTCGGAGCAGCCCTGCCCGACCCCCGAACCGGCCTGTCGTCCGGGGTGTCGGTGACGGTACCGTCTTCCCACCCCACTCCCCCGGAGGGCCACGCCGTGACCGAAGAACAAACCCCGCCGGCCGTCATCCGCTTCTACAGCACCGCCGGCGAGTACGGCGGCTTGTCGAACTTCAGCCGGCACCGCGTCCACCTGAAAGGCAAGACCTGGCCGACCACCGAACACTACTTCCAATCGCAGAAGTTCGTGATGCGTGACAAAACGCCTTGATTTCAAGTGATTGTCGCTTGCCATTCCCCTCTCTGCACTATTCCTCTGCACCAAACGCATTGGAATGGGGTGTCCCTTCCCGCCAGGACACATCCCATGCCCCGCCCCGCGTCCATCTGGCTGCGCGATCAGGACGGCTTCTTCCACACCGCGTTCCAGGGCCGGAAGGTCAAGCTGTCCCAGGACAAGGCCGAGGCCGAGCGGGCGTTCCACGCCCCGCACGCCCAAGCCCCGGAGCCGGACAAGACCGCGGCGTTCCGCCCCTCATTCCGGGAGCCGGCGGACGTGTTCCTCGCCCACGCCCGGCAGACAAAGGAGCGGACGACCTACGACCTCCAGTCGTTCTGCGACCACGTCAAGAAGCGGCTGGCCTGCGACCTCAAGTTGCCGACGGGACCACCCGGCTGTCGATCACGAACGGCAACGGGAAGCAGAAGCGGAAACGGCGGGGCAAGGAGATGCCCCACGGCGCGCACGAGCAGACGAAGGTGACGTGGGGGCACAATTCCCAGGCGACGGGCCGGGCGGTCGTCCGGGCGGTCGATCAAGGAGACCTGACGCACAATCCGTTCGGCCGCCTGAAAGCCGGGAACGCATCCTCAGCCGCGAGGAGCGCGCCGAGATCGCCAGCCGCATCCCCGACGGGATGTTCCGGGACTTCTTCGCGTTCCTCGAACAGACCGGCTGCCGCCCCTTCTCCGAAGCGGCGAGGATCGCCGCCGGGATGATCGACCGGGGCGAGGGGCGGATCACCTTCACCCGGCACAAGAACGCTCGCACGGGCAAGAGCCGAGTGGTCTGCCTCACCGACAAAGCAGTCGAGGTGCTACGGCGGCGGGGCGAGGGAAAGGGGCCGGACGTACTCGTGTTCCACACCCGCAACGGCTTCGCCTTCACCGGCCCCAACACCGTCCAGCGCATCCGCCGACTCGAGCGGGTGTGCAGGCGGGAGCGATTCGGCCAGTACGCGATCCGCCACTCGTACATCGTCGAGGCGCTCGAACGGGGCACGAGCAGCGACATCATTGCCGAACTGGTGGGAACACGCCGAAGACGATCACCCGCGACTACGACCACCCCGACCAGAAGCGGGACACAATGAGGGAGGCCGCGCGTAAGGCGGCGGGCGGCTCGCTCATGCCGGCCGCCCCGACTTTTGTTCCGAATGGACTCACGCGAGCGACGACAGATCCAGCCCTTCGCGCGACGACTATTTAATGTGATGCAGCGGCTCGTCGGTTCTCGGCATCTCGGTCACCTTCAGCCCCTGAATGAACAGCTCGAACACCTGCTCGTCGGTGCGGATGGCGTCCCGCTTCCCCTTCCGCCCGAACCGGGAGTGGGCCAGAAGCCCTTGCCTGCACCGCGTAGACGAGGGAGACCGATACCCCCACCCGCCCGCCGGCTTGCTTCGGCGTGAACATCGGTCGCCGCCTTTGCCGCGTGTCGCGCGGGTTGCGGTCCCCGCGCCATTCGGCAGCGTGTCACATCCGGACGCAGAAGTTCTCCACGTACTCCTCGATCACGTGCCGGGAGAGCTTCTCCACGAAGAGTTGGACGTTCTGGCTGTCCTCCTCGCTCCACTCGGCCCCGCTCTTTTGCATCGCCGCGTCGCAGTCCGCCGCCACCTCCCGAGCGCACCGTCGGCCGTGAAGTCGGCCTGCTTCTCCTTGAAGATGGCCGGGGCGAACCCGAGTACCCGCCGGCGGAATACGAACCAGAGATGGGACACCACGGCGTAGGCGAAGAGCGCCGCGAGGATTCCGAGGAAGGCCGCGAGGAACGTTTGCATGGGACAGTCTCCTGAGTTGTGGGTGGGTGGGGTGCGGGGCGCGTCTGCCCCGCGTTGCTGTTGCCGCACGGTGTTGCTCAGGCCGGGAACAGCTTCTCGACCCGTCGCCCGATGACCTCGCGGTACGCCTCCACCAACTGCTGGCGGTGCCACTCGATCTGTTGCTCCGCGAGCGCCGTCGCCACCGGCGGGGCCTGCGGTTGCTGGCCCTGCGGCGGGGGAGGCGTGGGTTCCGAGGGCGCGAAGTCATTCGGCGTCTGCGGGACCACCGGCGACGCGGTGCCGAAGCTGATGTGGACGCACTCCTCGACCATGAAGTCCAGCGCCTTGGCGTCGAGTCGGCACGGGTCCTGCCCCAGCACGTTGACGAGGAAGAAGGTCCACAGCTTGTTGAGGCCCTTGTCGGCGGCGAAGAGGGCGAACGAGATCACCCAGATGCCGGCGAAAATCGGCAGGCAGAGTCCGGCGGTTTCCACGGTTGTCTCCTGTGTGGTGCGAGGCGGCGCGGGGCAGGGTGGCCCCGCCGGCGGGTGGTTGGTCAGCGTTTGAAACAGCGGCCCAGGAAGACCTGGACGCCTTCCTTCGCCGTCGTCTTGAAGCCTTCCTTCGCCGCCGGGTGGATGCTCCCGTCGTTGTCGAACCTGTTCCAGAGCTTCATCGCCCCGCGGCCGCACAGGCCGATCACGACGAACAGGACGAACAGGACGAGCAGGACGAGGACCGTGGTCCCCAGGTCGGTTTCCGCGAACAGCGGCATGACTGTCTCCTCGGTGAGTGTCGCGGCGGTGCGCCGCGTGGTGGTTACCGCTCCATCCCGTCCCGCCCGTGCCCACCGTGATCGTCGTCTCGCCGAGGCGGTTGCTCACATACACCGCCATGGGCAGGTCGTTCACCGCGAAGAGGACCTGGCTGGTGTTCGCCAGCAGGTTCTGGTCGCCGCCCTCGGGCCAACACCCCCGCAACTGGGAGACGCTCTGGTAAAGGAAGATCAGCCGGATGCCGTACCCGCGCCCCACGTCCAGCGCCTGCTGGAGTACGTCCATGGGGCCGAGGCTGGACGCCTCGTCGGGCAGGAACTGAACCTTGCGGTACGAGTCGAGGCCGCCCTTCATGACGGTCCGCAGCAGCGTGCCGACCCACAGCCGCAGCAGGCCGGCCTGCGACTTCACGTGCTCGGGAGGCAGCACGAGGTAGACCGTCGTCGTCCCGTCGAGCAGGTCGGCGGGGTCGAAGTTGCCCGCCCTGGTGTTCTTGAGGACGGACACCGTGTCGAGGAACCGCGTGTGCGAATTGGCCGTGGCGAGGACGGAATCGAGCTGCTTGTCGCGGAGTTGGGCGGACCGGTTCGCCCACCGGGCGAGGATGCCGTGCCACAGGCCGGAGGCACGGCACACGTCGATCATCGCCGACCGCAGGGCCGAGTCGGACAGCACCTTGCGGACCGACTGGAGGTTGCGGTCCGGCGGGTCGGCGAAGCAGACCACCGCCCCGACGGCGAACGCGATCTCCGCCTCGGCCGCGTTGTTCCAGTACGGGTTCCGGTCCGCACGACCACGGCGGCGGCGATGCCGCGGCATTCGTCGGCGGCGGTGTCCGAATTCGGGTCGATGCCCGACAGCGGGTTGAGGGCGTCGGTTCCCGCGACCAGGCCGAACGGGTCAATGCATGCGACCCGCTGGTCGGAGCGAACACCGCCGCGTGGACCGCCGAGGTCAGCCACACGACGTGCGGGGGCTGGCGCTTCTTGAACGAGCGGATGAACGTCGTCGCCGCCGTCCTCGCGTCCAGTTTGCGGTGGAAGAGGGCCTCGAGTCCCTCCCACTTGCTGCCGTGGCGTCAATCGTCCCGACGACGAGGCCCTCGCCCTCGAGCAGGTGCGGCATGTCGGCGGGGGCGGCCCACCGCTGGTCGTCGAGAAGAACTTGGAGAGCGTCCGGTACGCATCGCCGGTTCAGGTGTGCCCATCCCCGAGCGTCTCCCGGTACGCGGCCACGGCCTGCCGGGCGAAACTCTCCGCTTCGCGGTTCACCCCTTGGCCGCCCGCAGCCCGGCAGCCGACTCCAGCGCAGCCGCACAGACCGCAATGGCGACCGACAAACGCGAACGCAGGGAGACCATCGGGCACCCATGCCACGGAAGGGGATTCCGCACCGCCGCCGTCTAACATCGACCCGCCCGCCGGCGGCGGTTGAGTCGAAGCGGGTTCCGCCGGGAAGCGAGGGGGAAGGTGCGGGGAAAGCGAGCGACCTCGAACGGCGCACGAGTCCCCGATCCGATCAACGGGGTTTGCGGTACGCTCGCCGCCGAGGTATTATGGCAGCCGACCTCCGAGGGCGAATCATGACCGACACCGTAGACGCCGCCGCGAACTGGCGGTTCTGGCAAATCCATGTGGATGGCACCCTTGCGAAGTTGCGGGGCGGCGCGGAGTCGGTCGTCCTCCACACCGACGACGGCACGGCCGTCACCGTCCGGGACGAGGCCGAATTGCGGCAACTGATGGCGACCGCCCAGCGGGAGGAGATGACCGACTTCCTACGGCGGGCCAAAGCCGACATCGATGCCGGCGACACCGTGCCCGCCCGCGAGTTCCTGAAGTCCCTCGGCCGGGGGCGGCCGTGACGTTCCGCGTCGTCATCGCCCGCCGCGCGGCCGGCGAAATCGCCGCGAACCACAGGTGGCTGTCCGAACGCTCCCCGCCTCGCGCGGATCGGTGGCGGGACTCCCTCCTTCGCGCCGTGGACTCCCTCGAAGAGCAGCCCGAACGGTATCCCCTCGCGCCCGAGAGCGAATGGTACGACGGGGAACTCCGCGAACTGCTTCACGGCAAGCGACGGCAGGCCTATCGCATCCTCTTCGAGATTCGCGGGGACGCGGTCGCCGTCCTCCGCGTTCGGCACCACAGCCAGAACCAACTCGGTCCCGATGACGGTATTTGAATCGCAGGCCACCTGCTTCGTCCCTGCCCCATCACCCGAACAATCCCGCGGGGCGGATGGCGGTCGTCCCCTGGCGCACCTGGGCGACGGTCGGCAGGCGCTTCACGTACTCGTAGTAGCCGGCCAGCTTGAACTTCTTGGCGGTGTTGCCGCTGGACATGAAGCGGATGCCGCCGAACACCTGCCGCTCCGGCGGCCACGGCCGGTCGAACAGCCCGAAGCACCACAGGATGCCCGTGTAGCTGTTCGGGTCGCGGCCGTCCAGCGCGTACTTGTTGTTCAGGTGTTCCAGCACCCGGTACGCCGCCTCCGGGCTGGCGCTCCACTCCAGCACCTTCTTGCCCCACAGCATCCGCAAGTAGTTGTGGATGCGGCCGGTCGCCACCAACTCCCGCTGGGCCGCGTTCCACAATTCGTCGTGCGTGTCGGCGTTCTCGAACTGCTCCAGCGTGTACAGGAACTCGCGGGTGTCCGTGGCGTGCTTCTTCAACGTTGCGAGCGCCCAGTCCGGAAGCACGCCGGCGAGTGTGCCCGTCGCGGACAGCGGCGAGAAGTCGAAGGTGTCGAAGTTGAACGCCGGCCGCTCGCCCGCCGCGCGGCTGACCGTGCCCGGCGTCTTCAACTGCCCCATGCGGGCGAAGTGCCACTGGTGGCCGACATCCCGCCAGGTGATGGCCTCGTCGAGGAAGCCGTTCACGTTGGCGTCGCGGCAGAAGAAGTCGTCGCGGTTCCGCGTCTTCGGGTTCAATTCGCCCAGCGTCCAAGTCGGTCCCAGCACCGCTTCCGTCACCTGTTGAATGGACAGATGTCCGTAGTGCAGCAGCGCGCTCAGGCCGCTGGCGGCGTTCCGCTTCGGGTCGTCGGGGGCGTTGCGGCCGTCGGCGTACCGCTTCAGTTTGAACTGCACGAAGTCCGACAGGACTTCGCTTCCCGCGACCGACCCGCCGACCACCCCCGGCACCGGCGGCACGGTCTGGTCGATGGGCAACCCCGTCACGAACGCGGCGAGGTCGGCCGGCGGCTTCCACAGCTTGAACGGCGGCTTCGGCTTGCCCTTGGCCCCGGTGTCGAAGTCCGGCTCGGCGGTGGCCTGGTGCTGCCACGCCTCGGCGAACAGCTTGTGCCACTTCGGCCGCAGGTGCGCGGCGGCGGCCGTCGGCGGGCCGAGGAGCGACAGCGGCACGAGGCCGTTGCCGTCGATGGCGTGGACGGCGATCTCCACGGCGGTCGCCACCGCTCGCGTCTGCGCCGGGACGATGAACTGCGGGTAGTCGTCGGTGACGAGCAGGCAGGCGGACTCGCACAGCGTCCGCACCAACCCGCGCGCGGGTTGGTCTGGGGTCTCCACGAACGGCCAGTACGTCGCGCCGACTCGCGCCGCCGTGGCCGCGTTGTCCCGCATCCCCTCCAGCATGTACTGGTGGAACCGCGCGCTCGCCCACGGGTAGTCGAGCCGCAAGCCTTCGTAGACGACCAGCGGCCGTTGCAGTTCGCGGGCCTTGGCCAGGGCGTGGTCGAGGGCGTGGCTGTGCGTCAGCCGGCGGGACATCTGCGCCCAGTAGAGGACATACTTGCCGTCCGCGCGGATCGGGCGGTCGTTCGCCAACCGCAGGCGGGCGTCGTTGAAGGCGGGCATGGGTGGTGTCATGTCAGAGGAGGTGATTGCGTCGTTGAACGGGTATCGGCCCAGTGCCGTCCACATCTTCGGCGTGTTGAAATGCGGTCGGGGGTGGTCTTGGTTCTTCACCGCGGAGCGGTGCCGGACTGTAGCCAGGGGTGAAACCCCTGGGATGCGATTCCCCTGCAATTCCTCGCATCCCGGAGGGATGCCGGACGTTCCACCACCCCTCCGGGGTGGGTCCCATTTTGCCGCGATTCCAGGGGTGTCGCTCGCTCACCCCTGGCTACAGTCCGCCACGCCTCCGGCGTGAAGACCGACAGCGGTGTCCGAGGTTTCCAAGCGTCTCGTCATTCTCCGCCTGTGGACCGCGCGGCCTCTCCCGTTCCGCGGGCGGGGTCTTGGCTGTTGCCCGTGCCATTGTTAGTCGCCCCGTCGCCCCGGCGTCGCTTTTCCCTTGTCGCCGCCGGACGCCGCCCGTTTGATACTCCTCACGCGCCGGATTGCCGGCGGGATCGGTTCGAGTCACGGAGGTTCCCAGACCATGCCCGCTTCACCATCCCCCGCCGCGCCGCGGTTCCTGCCCGCCGTGGAACGCCTCGACGACCGCATCACCCCGTCGGCCGCGACCGCGCGGGTGTCCCTCACCGCCGCCGGCGGACAAGCGACCCGGACCTCGGACAGTCCGGCGATGAGCGGCGACGGCCGGTTCGTCGCCTTCGAGACGACGGCGAAGCTGGTGGCGACCGACACCAACGACACTTCGGACATCTACCTGACCGACCGCGCGACCGGCACGGTGTCGCTGGTGTCGGCCGACGCCGCCGGGAACGCGGCCGGCAACTCGTCCACGGCCGCGATCAGCGGGGACGGCCGGGTGGTGGCGTTCCACAGCTCGGCGACGACGCTGGCCACCGGGTTCGGCGGCAACGTGACGAACGTGTTCGCGCGGGACATCGCCGCCGGCACGACGGCGGTGGTGTCGCGGAACGCGGCCGGCACCCAGGCGAACGAGTCGTCGTTCCGCCCCAGCCTGAGCGGGGACGGGCGGTATGTGGCGTTCGAGAGCCTCGCGTCGGACCTGGTGACCAACTTCGGCGGGCAGCGGTTCGGCGTGTTCGTGTACGACCGGACGGCGAATGTCACGGTCGCCGCGTCGCGGAACGGGGCCGGCACCGGGCCGAATGCCGACGCCTTCAACGCCGACATCAGTGCCGACGGGCGGTACGTGGCGTTCCAGAGCGCCGCGTCGGACATCGTCACCCTGTTCGGCGGCGGCGGGCGAACCGACGTGTTCGTGTACGACTCGACGGCGGGGACGACGGCCGTGGCCTCGCTCGACGCCACCGGCGGCGCGGCCGACGGCGGGTCGTTCGCCCCCAGCATCAGCGACGACGGGCGGCGCGTGGCGTTCGAGAGTTCGGCGTCGGACTTGGTGGCCGGGTTCGGCGGGGCCACCAGCGACGTGTTCGTCCGCGACTTGACCACTGGCACGACGGCGGTGGCGTCGCGGGACTCGGCCGGCACCCAGGCGAACCAGCAGTCCGACTCGGCGACGATCAGCGGGAACGGCCGGTATGTCGCGTTCCTGTCCGCCGCCAGCGACATCGTGGCCGGGTTCGGCGGGGCGAACCTGCGCACGGCCTTCATCTGGGATTCGCAGGGATCGCCGACGGTCGCCGCCACCCGCGACGCGGCCGGCGGCGCACCCGACGCGCCCGTCACCGCGCCGCTCGCCCTCAGCCGCGACGGTCGCTTGCTGGCGTTCGCCTCCGCCGCGACCGACCTGCTCCCGACCGGAGCCGACACCAACGGCGTGGCCGACGTGTTCGTCGCCGACCGGCCGATCCGCGCCGGGTTCGCGGTCGGGGCCGGGGCCGGCGGCGGGCCGGTGGTGCGGCTGTACAACCCGGACGGGACCGAGCGGTTCGCCGTCCTGGCGTACCCGGCCGGGTACACCGGCGGGGTGTTCGTCGCCACCGGCGACGTGACCGGCGACGGGGTGGACGACGTGGCCACCAGCACCGGCCCCGGCGGGTCGGCCAACATCCGCGTGTTCGACGGCAAGACCGGCGCGCTCGTCCGCAGCTTCTTCGGCTACCCGCCGGCGTTCGTCGGCGGGGTGAACGTGGCGCTGGGCGACGTGAATGACGACGGGTTCGCCGACATCGTGTGCGGCGTCGGGGTCGGCGGCGGGCCGAACGTCCGGGTGTTCAGCGGCAAGGACGGCACCCTGCTGGCCAGCTTCTTCGCTTACCCGTCCTCCTTTCTCGGCGGGGTGCGGGTGGCGGCGGCGGACGTGAACGGCGACGGGTACGCCGACATCATCTGCGGCGTCGGGTCGGGCGGCGGGCCGAACGTGCGGGTGTACGACGGCCGCACCGGTGCCCTGCTGAGCAGCTTCTTCGCCTACGCGCCGGCGTTCGTCGGCGGGCTGTTCCTGAGTACCGGGGACGTGAACGGCGACGGGGTGCCGGACATCCTGACGGGCGTGGAGGGCGGCGGCGGGCCGAACGTGAAGGCGTTCGACTGGCGGACGGCGGCGACCCTCCGCAGCTTCTACGCCTTCGACGCGACCCAGCCGAGCGGCGTGCGGGTGGCGGCGGCGGACGTGGACGGCGACGGGGTGGACGACTTCATCGCCGGCACCGGCGTCGGGCCGGCGTCGCTCGTGCGGGTGTTCGGCGGGCGGGACGGGGCGACGCGACTGCTGCCGGACTTCGCCCCGTTCGGCACCTTCCGCGGCGGGGTGAACGTCGGCTAGATTCGTGTTAGCCCGCGAGCGGGGAGCGGTGATGCGTTTCTGACGGGGACCGTTGCCCGCGCCAGGGCTTCGGCGAGAGTCCGGTTCTTCCACCTCCCCTCGTTGAGGGGA
>JAYUFU010000129.1:0-6835 GCA_043738505.1 Fimbriiglobus sp.
GCTGGCGCGGCGGGCTAACAAACCACGACGGACACGGATCAATCGTATTCGGTGTCACGCCTTCATCAGCGTGACGCCTTCGCCGTTGCGCAGGCTGACACTCGTCACGATGGGGCCGAGGGTGCCGTCGGAATTCAGGACGCGGTAGTTGCCGTTCAACTGGTGGCGGGTGACGGTGGCGTCGTCGGTGGTGCCGGCCGGCCGGCCCGCTGCGAACGAGGTCGGCTTGAACAGCACCAGCGCTTTGCCGTACTCGCGGCCGTACACCTTGTACGTCAAGTCGGGCCGCTGCGGGTCGGTGCCGGTCGCCCACACCGTCATCGCGGCCGTCGGTTGGCCCACGTCCACCGTTGCCGCCGGCACGAACACGTTCCGCCACGCGGCCGCCGGCTGATACCCGCCGAAGAACATGAGGAACGTCTTGTCCGGGTCGGCGAGCAGGTAGTAGTAGGCCAGCACGCCCGACCGGGTCCGTGGGTCGGTCGTCGCCTTGGTGTCCGGGTAGCTGTCCAGGATCAGGTACGGCGACGGCGAGTCGGCCGCCAGTCGCTCGGCGACGAGGCTCGCCACGTTCTCCAGGCCGGACCAGTTGACGGAGTTCGGCCGCAGCAGGAACTCCTCGAACGCGGCGGTGCTGGCGGCGGCGATGCCGTCCGCTTCGGCGACGGACCCGGCCGTGTTCGACACGGTCCACTTCGGGGCCACGCGGCGGGTCACGTTGTCGATCATCGCGGCCAGGTCGTCGGTGAACGACACCACCGACTCCTTCACCGCCGTCCCCTCGAACGGCAACCGGCCGTGCGAGTTGTCGATGAACAGGCCGTCGGCCAGCGGGTTGGCGTTCAGCAGCCGTTCGTGGTAGTCCGCCGCCCACGTCCGCACGGCCGTCGAACTCGGGTTCGTGACGAACCGCATCTGGCCGTAATACGGGTAGAACAGCCGGGATTCGTAGGCGAACCGCGCGTCGGAGCCGGGTTTGCGGGCGGCGTACTCGGCGTCGGTCAGGTAGCCGTCGCCGTCTTTGTCGGCGGTTTGGTCGAACGCCGGGATGGTGCCCCGGTCGGTGCCGTTCGCGCCGACGTAGTCGCGGCCGAACACCGTCTTGAGGATCGGCGCGTTCGCCGTGCTGCCCGCAGTGGTACGGACGCGGATTTGCAGTAGCCGCTGCGTGCCGCCGGGCTGCCGCGCGGCCACCCAGTCGGCCGGCGGGTCGAACTCGATGCGGCCGGCGGTGCGGAAGCCGTTGGTGCCGTCGCGGGTCAGCCGCAGGGTTTTCCAGGCGGTCGGGTTGCCGGCGGCGTCCACGGCGGAGACGTACTCGAACGCGCCGGCCCAGTTGCCCGACGCCGTGCGGTTGAGCGCGACGTTCAGCTCGCGGAACTTGTCCGGGTAGCCGACGACCAGCGTCGATTCGACCGGCACGCCGTTGCCCCACGCCCCGCGCGCCGGGCCGCTCACGTCCGTCACCGCGGTGCCGTTCACGGTGCTGACGTTCGTGAACCGGTTGACCGGCACCGCGGCCGGGCTTTCGCCGCTGAAGGCCGTCGGCTGGGCGACGTGGTAGAAGGCCGACTCGCGGGCCGCCCCGGTCGCGTCCGCATACGCCAGCCAGTCGGTCAACAGGCTGCCGTAGATGTTCGACACGTTGGTGTAGATGACCTTCGGCGTGGTCGGCGCGGCGGCCTCCAGCGCGGGCAAATACTTCTCGTTCGGGATGATCAGGTCCAGGCTGTTCTTGGCGAGGTTCTGCTCGTAGCTGCCCAGCGGGTTGCCGTCGTAGGCGAGCTGCGCGAGGCGGATGTGCGTGTACTTGCGGACCCCGGCCGGGCGGGACGGCTTGGCCGCCGTGCCGGCGTTGTTCACCTCGAACGTCGCCTCCGCGGTGCCGGCGTTGCCGTTGGCGTCGATGGCCCGGACGGAAACGACGTGCCGCCCGTTCGTGTACCGCGTGGTGTCCCACTCCCAGCGGGCGGCGGCGGCGTCGAACATCGCGCGGAGCTTGCCGTCGATGCGGAACTCGATCCGCCGCACCTCCGCCCCGGCGGGCGCGGTGGCGGCCGTCAGCGTCACGGTGCGGCCGACCTTCGGGCCGGCGGGCGACGCCGCGACGGTCACGGCCGGGCCGGTCGCCGCGCCCGGCGGCCGCATCTCGAAGTCGTCGAACCGCACCATGCCGGCGTAGGACCGGCTCCGCTCGACGCCGACGAACCCGGCTCGCGCGATGCCGCCGTCCGTCGCGGCGAGGGCCTGGTCCGGCGCGTCCGACCACTTGCCGTCGGCGGTCAGCCACTGGCGGGTGTCGGTGCGGTAGACGGCCGCCGCGAGCGAGCCGCCCTGCACCGTGAGGGACAGCCGCACCCAGACGGCGTTCGTCCACGCGGTGGAGCGAACCGTCGCCAGGGTCGTTTCCGTCCCGTCGACGACTCGTTTCAGTTGGATCGTCAGCCCGCGCGTCACCGTCAGCGCGTAGTACGTCGGCGCGGCGGTGTTCAGGTTCTGGCCGCGCGCGACGACGCCGGCCGGGATGAGGGAGTCGGCGAACACCGACGCGGACACGGTGGCGTCGGCGGCCGTGACGCCGGTCGCCCAGGCCCGCGCCTGCGTCGGGCTGTCGCCGTCGGCGGCCAGCGCGTTCGCCGGGCTGACGCTGGCCCCGGCCGACACGCGGACGCGCGCCGCCCCGTCGTTCGCCCACGCCGTCCAGCCGCTCGGCAGCGCGCCGTTCGCGGTGGTGTCGAACGACTCGTTGACGCCCGGCGGGGCGAGGGCGGTCAGGTCGTCGATGTACGCCATGCCGCTGCCGCCGGTCGCGCGGCCGACGCCGACCTGCGACGCGGACGGGTTGCCGGCCACCGTCGCGCGGAGGACTTCCACCGCCCCGGTCTGCCACGTCCCCTGGGCCGTCAGGTACTGACCCGTGTCGGCCCGTTGAACCGTCACTCCGGCCTTGTCGCCGACGGGCTTCACGCCGACGCGGAGCCAGGTGCTGAAAAGGAGTTGCGTCGGCCGCACCGTGCCGAGCGAGGTCGTCACCCCGTTCCGCACCTCGACCAGTTCGACCGTCCCGCCGTTCCGCACCACGGCCGCCACGAACGACGGCGCGGTCGTGTCCAGCGCCGCGCCGCGGACGATCACTTGCACCGGCGCGGGGGTACTCGAATGCACGCTGGCGGCGAACCCGACCTCCGGGCCGACGGTCGTCTGGCTCCAGTACCGCGCGGCCACCTGCGACGGGCCGAGCGAGGCCAGCGACTGCCGCCCCTCGGACGCCTGCAACCGCGTGGTGATGAACTGCTGCTGGCCGTCGCTCGCCCACAGACTCCAGCCGGCCGGCAGGACCGGCGCGGACACATTCTCGAACCCTTCGGCGGGCAGTCCGCCGCTGGGGTTCTCGCGCGGTTCGAGTCGTTCGAGGGCGCGGAAGACCGGGGTCGGTCGGGTCATGCCCGTGGCTCCGTGCGGGGTGCGAGTCTGAGGTGCGAGAGCCGCGCAAGTCCGGCCGGGGTGGGCGCTTCCCAGAACGGCCGGACGTGCGAATTGAGTCCACTTTCGACACCGGACGAGCCGACCCGCCAGGAATTGAGTTGCTCAGTCGGCGGCAGTCCCCTTCCCGCGCCCGCGCCACCGGCGATCCGGAACCAGCCGCCGCGAGCGGCCGCCCTTCCGCCACCGGCACAATCCGGCCTGGGCGAACAATCGCACCGCACCGCTGCGAGACTCGCGTCGCGTCGTCTTCCGAAGACCTCACCCCCGGAACGATGGGTCTCGACACGACTTTCCGCGAATCGGGTTCGTCGTTCGGGCGAGTGAAAGCCGCCAGTTCGTTCGCGGAGCGAACGGCGACGACACCCCGCCGGCGGTATGGCGGTATACTGACGGCATCTCCCCGGAGCCGCCGGCCATGCGCTACATCGACCCGCACATCCACATGATCTCCCGCACCACCGACGACTACGCCCGCATGGCGTATGCCGGCTGCGCGGCCATCTCCGAGCCGGCGTTCTGGGCCGGCTTCGACCGCGGCACCGCCGCCGGCTTCCACGACTACTTCCGGCACTTGGTGGAAGTCGAACCGAAGCGGGCGGCGCAGTTCCACATCAAGCACTACTCGTGGCTGTGCATCAACGCCAAGGAGGCCGAGAACGTCAGCCTGTCGCGCGAAGTCATCGCCATGATTCCGGAGTTCCTGCGGAAGCCCGGCGTGCTGGGCGTCGGCGAGATCGGCCTGAACAAGAACACCGGCAACGAGGCCACGGTGTTCCAGGAACACGTCGATCTGGCCATGAAGACGAACGAGCTGATCCTCATCCACACGCCGCACCTGGAGGACAAGCTCAAGGGCACGCGGATGATCGTGGACATGCTGAAGAACGACCGCCGGGTACAACCGCACCGGGTGTGCATCGACCACGTCGAGGAACACACCGTCCGGCTGGCGCTGGACAACGGCTTCTGGTGCGGGATGACCCTGTACCCGATCACCAAATGCACCCCCAGCCGGGCGGCCGACATCCTCGAGATGTACGGCCCCGACCGCATCCTGGCGAACAGCGCCGGCGACTGGGGCCGCTCCGACCCGATGGCCGTGCCGGAACTGATCCAGGAGCTGAAGCGGCGCGGCCACCCGGACGCGGTCATCGAGCAGGTGGTGTACCACAACCCGCTCGCCTTCTGGAAGCAGTCGAACAACTGGGCGGAGTGACCCCGCGCGCCGCGACCGCACGGGAGCGGCATGCGTGTTCCAAGTTCGCTACCCCCGAATCACTCCCCCATCTTCAGCCCCTTCAGCCCGCACGCCAGGCGGATGCGGTTGGCCTCTTGCCACACCTTCGGGTCGGTTTGCAGGAAGTCGACGACGTTGGCGGTGCTGGTGCCGAGCCAGTCGGCCAGCGTGCTGACGTGCCCGGTGGCGGCGACCAACCCGTCGAGGACCACCCCGACCGCCGGCCAGAAGCGGGGGTCTTTCCCCCCCAGGTGAAGCCGGCCGTCGGCGGCGCGGGCCGGGGCGAAGTCCGGGTGTTCGGCCAGCGTTCCGGCGAGCTGCATCGCCGGCGGCAGCGGGTCGCGGAGGTGCAGGAACAGCGCCTGATACAGCCGGACGAGACACTTCGCCTTGTTGTGGTGCTGCGACCGGCTCTCCTCGGCGATGACCAGCAGGCCGGTCGGCGCGTGCCGCAGCCGCACGGCGGAGCTGGTCTTGTTCCGCTTCTGCCCGCCGGGGCCGCTGGCGCGGTAGGTGTCCACGTCGCACTGCTCCAACCGCTGCGCGTCGGTCAGGTGCGCCCAGGTGCTACGCGGCAATCGGGGGGTGGCGGGGTCGATCACGGCGGTGACCACGGGAACGGACGGAGGCGGTCGTGGGACATCCTGCCACGGGGGAAAGCACCGTTCTCCCCACATCCCGCCCGAAAGTGCCAGGAGACTTCGGCGCACCCTGGCGATCTCCCGAGGCGTCACTTCTCCGCGGCCTCGGTGTACTCGCTCTGGTAGACGAGCTTGGTGCCCTCCCCCTGGTGGTTCGGCACCTCCTTGGTCACTTTCAGTTTCGCGCCGTGGTAGCGGCCGGTCTTGGCGTTCACGAACACGTCGCCCGCCCACAGCATCGGCACGATGCCGGGCATCAGCGCCGCGTCGGTCGGCGGCTCCTTCAGGGCCGTCGCCACGCCGATCACCGCGAACCCGTCCTTCGCCCCGCGGTAGGTGTACGTTTGGGTGGCGTCGAACTTCTCCCCGGTGCCCAGCGGCGGCGGCAGCTTCAGCTCGAACGCCCTCTCCCAGGTGCCGTTCACGGCCGGCAGCGCCTCCGGCAGCGTCACGCGGAACGGCAGCTCCGCCTTCAGCCGGTCGGCGGCGTTCGGGTTGTCCGACTTCGCCGCCACCACCGCGCCGAAGGCGTCCAGCGTCACGCTCACCACCGGCTTGTTCAGGTACGTCATCGCCTTGGCGTCGTCGGCGTTCGCCGAGTCCAGCACCTGCGCCACCGGCTTCTTGTCGCCGACCGTCTGCGTCACCTCCTGCTTCATGGCGGTGATGGTCATCTCCAGCGTGGCCCCGCCGCCCGCGGGCGCGTCCTTCACCGCCCACGTCTTGGTGCTGCTGAGCTTGGTCACGGTGGTGGTCAGCACCGGGGCCTTGGTCTGCTCGTCGAGGGTCGTCTCGGTGACGGTGGTGGTTTGCAGCACCCGGTAGTCGAACGACTGGCCGGCGGCGAAGGCGAACCGCAGCTTGTCGCCGTCGGCCGCCGCCAGGGGCGCGAGGGCGACGACCGACAGCAGACCGGCGACCGCGAAGCGGGTCATGAGCGTTTCCCCAGAGGCGACGGGACGAACCGAGCCGGGGAGATAGCGAACCGACGAAGGCGGGGGAAGGGGACTTTTTCGCGCGGTTCTTGGCGAACCCGGCCCGCCAGCAGGGCCATTCCGTTATTCGTCTTGGCGGGCCGGGCGGCGGGTGGTGTCGGGTTTGCACCTCCCTTGGTGCCCCGCACGGACGCCCCCACCCCGTTCGACGAACTGGCCACCGTTCCCGACCCGCGCAGCCGGCACGGCCAGCGGCACCCGCCGTCCGCCATCCTGGGCATGGTCGCCCTCGCCATGCCGACGGGCCGCACCCGCCTGGCCGGCATCGCCCGCTTCGGACGCCAGCACGGCTCCGCCCTGGCCGCCGCCGGCGGTTCGGCGGCCGAAGACCCCACCCCGGCCCCCTCCCCATGAATGGAGAGGAGGTGTTCAAGGGGGAATCGCCTTCTTGCGAGCCGCGACCGCCAGGGAGTGGCATCGGGTCTGTCGGGGCGAACGGCGCGGCGTCAGCCCGCCGGTGGATCGGAACCGGCGGG
>JAYUFU010000130.1:0-19302 GCA_043738505.1 Fimbriiglobus sp.
GAGCGAGCGAAGCGAGCGGAACCCCTGGACACCATCGCGATTGGAATGGAGTCCCGAAGGGACGACAGAGTCTGTCGCCGCTCCGCGGCTTCGGAGTACTCACGCCCGATTCCAGGGGTTCCGCTGCGCTCCACCCCTGGCTAACATCTCCCGCACCTCCGGTGCGAAGACAGGACTTGCCTCACCATCCCAACGGACCCCGAACCGCCGATGCTCGTGGACAGCACTGGCCTCACCTGTCCGGCACACCCACCCACAACCGAGAACTCTCCCCATGAAAATGATCGTCGCCATCATCCGCCCGGAAAAGCTGGACGAGGTGCAGAAGGCGCTGGCCGAACGGGACGTGTACCTGATGACCGTGACCGACGTCCGCGGGTGCGGCCGGCAGCGGGGGCACACCGAGGTGTATCGCGGGCAAGAAGTGGAGACCCGGCTCATCCCGAAGTTGAAGTTGGAGATCGCCGTCACCGAGGCGTTCGCGGAGGCGACCGTGGAGGCCATCGTCCACAGCGCCCGCAGCGGCAACCCCGGCGCGATCGGGGACGGCAAGATCTTCGTCATGGACTTGGCCGACTGCGTCCGCATCCGCACCGGCGAGAGCGGCCCGGACGCCATCGGCCCGTGACCGCCGTAGTGCTCTGCTCGCTCCGCGAGCGGTTCCGGTTGGGGATCAATGACCGCTCGCGGAGCGAGCAGAGCACGCCAATCGAATCAGGCATCAGTCTTTGCCCTTGCGGTACTGGTCCAGGTCGGCGTCGTCGTCCGCCGCCTTCTCGGCGCGCCCGCTGACCACCTTGCCGATGACGGCCAGCACCGCGATCCCGCCCAGGATCATCAATCCGAGCGGGAACTTGTAGAGGAACGGGCGGCTCGGCGGGGAGGTGCGGCCGAGCAGAATCCCGGCCTGCTCGGCCGTGATCGGCTCGTACTTGTCTCCGACGTGCAAGCAGTATTCGCCGCCCCACGTCCAGAAGTCGATCCAGAACAGGCCGCCGTAGGACCATTTGTACCCGACCCCGACGGTCTGGCCGGTCGCCGGCGCGCCCGCACCGGGCGGCCCTTTCCCGATATCGCCCAGGTGCGTGATCGTGTCGCCGTGGGTGATGAGCAGGATCTTCGCGCCGGCTTCGGTCGGGGCCAGAACCAGGTACGCCAGCACCGCCGCCACTCCGGTTCGCCAGAAAGCCGCCGACATGGTGGAATCTCCGCCGCGGATCGAGGGAAGGAAATCGGAACCGGACGGGGGAGCGCCGCGAATTCCGTCCGGAGTTTATCGGCCCACCGATTCGACCGCAATCGTCATCCGGAAGCCGTTCCGGAATTCCCCAGCCTCACGCACCACCCAGCCGCCGGCGGACGATGCCCATGTGATGCCGCTCGTGCCCGACCAGGCAATACGCCAGCGCGCGGACGGTGATCTCGGCGTCGCTGGCGACTCCCCGCCGCTCCCACGCCGCGTCGTCCAGTTGGCCGAGGAGCTGGACGTTCGCCGCGCGGAGGTGCCGGTACTCGTCGGCCAACTCGGCCAGTGGGACGCGGGCGTGCGGGGCCTGCGCCGCGAACAGCGCGTCGTCGAAGCCGGGGAGCGGGCCGACGCCGCCCCGCGCGAACCAGAGCGCGCGGTAGGCGAACACCCGCTCGGTGTCGGTCAGGTGCCCGACCACTTGGCGGATCGTCCAGGTGTACGGCGGGTGACGGACCTGTTCCGCGGCCTCCGGGATGCCGGCCAGGAACGCAGCGGTACTCGCCCCTTCGGACACCAGCACCGGCAGGATGTCGGCCTCCGGCACCAGCGCGACGTAGCGGGCGTAGTACGAGGCGTAGTCGGAGGGGAGCGGGACGGGCATGGGCGGATACCGGTGGGGGGCGGGCGGTCAGCGGCTGGGGCGGACCCACTTCGTCGTTGGGCTGAGGTTGAGGGCGATGCGGACGGCGTCCAGCAGCTCGTTCGGGCGGTACGGCTTGGGCAGTAGGCCGAGAATGCCTTCCGTGTCGGCCAGACCGTCCGGGGTGTACCCGCTGGATAGCAGCACGCGGACGCCGGGGTCGGCCTCGGCCAGCAGGCGGAAGGCGTCCTGGCCGGACATCCGCGGCATGGTCAGGTCGAGGATGACGAGGTCGATGACGGCCCGGCTGGCGTGGAACAGTTCGACCGCCTCTTCCCCGTCGCACGCCTCCAGCACGTGGTAGCCGGCGGACTCCAGGACGGCGCGGCCGAGCGACCGGATCATCTCCTCGTCGTCCACCAGCAGGATGGTGGTCAGCCGGTTCAGCGGCAGTGGGGTTTCGGACAGGGGGGCGGTGGCCGAGGCCCACGACACCGCCGGCGTCAGGCGGACGGCGGGCGCGGCGGGCAGTTGGGGGAGGTACAAGTCGAACCGGGTGCCGACGCCCACCTCGCTGTGACACTCCACCCAGCCGTCGTGCTGCCGCATGATGCCGTGGACCATCGCCAGGCCGAGGCCGGTCCCCTGGCCGACCGGCTTGGTGGTGAAGAACGGCTCGAACAGGTGCGCCATCACGTCCGGGGTGATGCCGGTGCCGGTGTCTTCGACGGTGATCCGCACGTGCGGGCCGGGCTGCCCCTCGGCCGGCGGCTCGGCCACGTCCGCCGCCGTCACCCGGACGGTCAGCGTGCCGCCGACCGGCATGGCGTCCTTGGCGTTCACGCACAGGTTGAGCAGCACCTGGCTCATCAGCGTGGCGTCGGCCGACACCGCCGCCTCGGCGTCCAGCTCGGTCACCACCCGGATGCGGGGGTCGAACGTGCGGCCGATCAACTCCACCACCTCGCGGGCGAACTCGGCCGCCCGCACCGGGGCGAGCAGCAACTGGTGGCGGCGGGCGAAGCCGAGCAGCTTGCGGGTCAGGTCGGCGGCGCGGCCGGCGGCGACCAGCGCCACCCCCACCATCGGCCGGTTCGGGTCGGCCGGGGCCATCTCCACGCGGGCCAGGTTGCCGATGATGCCGGTCAGGATGTTGTTGAAGTCGTGGGCGATGCCGCCGGCCAGTTGGCCGATCAGTTCCATCTTCTGCGCCTGCGCCAGTTGCTCCTGCGCCTGCCGCGACTCGGTCACGTCGTGGGTGACGCCGTACAGGCGGAGGAGCCGGCCGCCGGCGTCGGTCGTCGGCTGGACTTGGTCGCGGACGGACCGCACCTCGCCGGTCGGCCGGACCACCCGGTATTCACAGGCGTAGGCGATCGGACGGCAAGCGATCTCCGCGAACAGGGCCAGCATCCGCACCGTGTCGTCCGGATGGAGACACCCCTCGACGGCCTCCCGCGTGGGCGCGAACGCGGCCGGGTCGCGGCCGAAGATGCGGTACTCCTCGGCCGACCACCGCAACTGGTGCGCCGCCGGGTCGTACTCCCACGACCCGATGTGGGCGATCCGCTGGGCGTCGGCCAGCAGTTGCTCGCTCCGCCGCAGTTCGTCCTCGGCCCGCCGGCGGTCGCTCACGTCCCGCTGGATCATGACGAAGTGGGCGCACCGGCCGGCCGGGTCGGGCACCGGCACCACGCTCAGCTCGACCCAGAAGTCGGTGCGGTCCTTGCGGTAGTTGAGGAGTTCCCCCTGGAACGGCCGGCCGAGGTCGAGGGCGTCCCGCAGGCGGTCCAGGGTGGCCGGGTCGGAGTTCGGCCCGCGGAGGAAGTGCAGGGAGCGGCCGATCACCTCGTCCGCCTCGTACCCGGTCATCCGGCAGAAGGCGGCGTTGGCGTACAGCACCGACCGCCCCGGCCCCCGTTCCGCGGAGGATTCCAGGATGACCACCGCGTCGCGGGCGTGGACCACGGCCGACTCGAGCAGCCGCAGTCGGTCCTCGTTCCGCTGCCGGTCGGTCACGTCGATGAAGATGCCGACCACCCGGTCGGTCGGCCGGCCGGCGGCGTCGGTCAGCCGGCCGCTCCGGCTCAGCACCCGCACCACCGACCCGTCCGCCCGCGGCACGCGGAACTCGGTCTCGCACTGGGTGCCCCCGGCGACCACTTCGGCCACCACCTGGCGGACGCCGTCGGCGTCGTCCGGGTGGATCACCGCGAGCAGCCGTTCCATCGTCGTCGGTTCCGGCACGCCGGGCAGCCTGAGCCACCGCGTCAGCGACTCGGCGGCGCGGAAGCCCAGAGCCGTGGTGTCCCACTCGTAGGCGAGCATGCGGGCCGACTGGAGGGCGATGCGGACCCGCTGCTCGCTCTCCCGCAGGGACGCCAGGGTGGCCTTCCGCTCGGTCACGTCGGTCATCACCGCCACCGCGCCGAGGATGGTGCCGTCGGCCGCGAACACCGGGGCGGCCCCGATGCTCACGTCCACCGCCGCGGCCGGGTCGGTCGGGTTGGCCAGCCGCGCCTCGAACCCCTCCGTCGATTCCCCGTGCAGGATGGCCTTCACGATCGGCCAGTTCTCGAACGGCAGCCGCCGGTTGTTCGACATGGAGAAGGTGCCGGAGCCGATCTGGTCCAACTGCTCGGTCGGCGACTGGAGCCGCCACAGCCGCTCGTGCCGCTCGTTGCGGCGAAGGATCTTGCCGTCCGGGGCGACGATCATCACCCCGGCCGGCAGCTGCGCGAGGACGGCGTCCAGGAAGGCGTTCTCCCGCGCGACGACCGCCGCCCCGGCTTCCAGGTCGGCGTTCCGCGCCCGCAGTTCGGCCGTCAGCCGCTGATTGTCCGCCGCCTCGGCGGTGCGGTGCGCCGCCACCGCCGCCACCGCCAACTCGACCACCGTCAGCACGCCGAGGGCGACGAACAGCAGCAACTGGAAGCCCGGCGACTCGGCCAGCGGGATGACCGGGTCGAACGTGCCGCGCGCGGTGGCGTGCAGGTCGAACACCAGGAACCAGACGACGAGGACGAGGGACAGGCCCTGCGCGTGGAACCGGAGGACGGCCCAGGCGTGCAGGACAGCCAGCCACGCCACCACCGGGAACGGCAGGTCCAGGCTCTGCGGCCGCGGGCCACCGAAGACGGCGTGCCCGGACAGGCCGACGAGCAGCAGCAGCCCAGACATTTCCAGCAGCCGGGGGGTGGTCCGCGGCACCTGCCACGTCCCGCACCAGGGCACCCCGACCGCCGCCGCCAACAGGTTCGAGAACCAGCCGACGCCGAACGCCACCACCCCTTGCCAGAGCGGGTCGGGGATTCCCAACGCCGCCGCCGCCGCCGCCACGATGACGCCCCGCGCCGCCGCCGCCGCCGTCCCCGAGAAGACGACCGCCGCCACCTCCTCCAGCCGGTTCACGCCGTTCCGCCACGGCCCCCGCCGCAACACCAGCCAGCCCACCGCCGCTTCGGCGGCCAGTACGGCCACCGTCATCAGCGTCCGCCCGGCTCCGATGTCGTCCCACAGGCCGCTCGCCGCCGCCCCGACCGCCACCGCCGGAATCGCCCACCGGCCGAGCAGCAGGCCGCACAGCCACGCCACGCCGAACCCACCTCCCCCCGACACGGGGTCGCCCATGGTGATGGGGAACGCGCGGTTGTTGCACGAGAGGACGAATGCGCCGGCCGCTGCCGCGCCCAACCACGCGAGTCGAGTCCAGTGCGGTCGGGCGCGGGGTGGGGACATTGCGGGCAACTCGGGCCGGGACAAACGTGGCGCGGGATGGTAACTATAGCCGCCTGCCGGTCGCCGGGGACTCCTTCCCCACTCCACTGTTTGGAAACTCTCTCGGCAGGGTCAGGAAGGGTACGAATTCTCACCCGCGAGTCGAATTCGCGGCGCGAACCGTTGCCCGTCGCGGCGTCAAACGGTCAGGGGTATTGCTACCGCTTCGCCGGTCGAGAATCGCATGGGACACCGCAACCTGACCGAAACCGTCGCCGACTTGGAGCGCCACAGGCGGCTGGTGCGCGTCGATCACCCCGTCGATCCGCACCTGGAAATGGCCGAGGTCCAGCGGCGGCTGTACCGGGCGGGCGGGCCGGCGGTGCTGTTCACCCGGCCGACGGGCACCGCCTTCCCGATGCTGGCGAACCTGTACGGCACCGTCGAGCGGACCCGCTTCCTGTTCCGCGACGCCCTCGCCGACGTGCGGAAGCTGGTGGCCCTGAAGACCGACCCCGGCAAGGCGGCGGCCACGTTCTGGCGGTATTGGAACCTGCCGTTCCTGCTCTGGCGGCTGCGGCCGAAGTTCGCCAAGTCCGGGCCGATTCTGGCGCACCGCCTCCCACTGTCGCAACTCCCGCAACTGACGTGCTGGCCGATGGACGGCGGGGCGTTCGTCACGCTGCCGGCGGTGTACACCGAAGACCCCGACAAGCCCGGCTGGATGAAGTCCAACCTCGGCATGTATCGCGTGCAGATCTCCGGCAACGAGTACGACCCCGAGCGCGAAGTCGGGCTGCACTACCAGATTCACCGGGGCATCGGCGTCCACCACGCGGCAGCGGTGCGGCGGGGCCAGAAACTGAAGGTGAACGTGTTCGTCGGCGGGTCGCCGGCGCTGGCGGTCAGCGCCGTCATGCCGCTGCCGGAGGGGTTACCGGAACTGGCCTTCACGGGTGCCCTCGGCGGCCGACGACTGCGGATGGTGCCGGCGGCGAACGGGCTGCCGATGCCGGCCGAGTGCGACTTCGTCATCAGCGGCACCATCGACCCGTCCCGCACGAAACCCGAAGGGCCGTTCGGCGACCACCTCGGCTACTACAGCCTGACCCACGACTTCCCGGTGATGACCGTGGACGCGGTTCATCACCGACCGGGCGCGATCTGGCCGTTCACCGTCGTCGGCCGGCCGCCGCAGGAGGACACCAGCTTCGGCGAATTCATCCACGAACTGACCGGCCCCGTCATCCCGACCGTGCTGCCGGGGGTGAAGGCCGTCCACGCCGTGGATGCCGCCGGCGTGCATCCGCTGCTGCTGGCCATCGGCAGCGAGCGGTACGTCCCGTATGCCGCCGACCGCAAGCCGCAGGAGTTGCTGACCATCGCCAGCGCCGTCCTCGGCCAGGGGCAACTGAGTCTGGCGAAGTTCCTGCTGATCGTCGCGCACGAGGACAACCCGGACCTCGACATCCACGACATCCCGGCGTTCCTGCGGCACCTTCTGGAACGGGTCGATTGGACGCGCGACCTGCACTTCCACACCCGCACCACGATGGACACGCTCGACTACTCCGCCGGCGAGGGGCTGAACGCCGGGAGCAAAGTGGTCATCGCGGCGGCCGGCCGGAAGAAGCGCGACCTCGGCACGGAGCTGCCCGCCGGCTTCTCACTGCCGCCGGAGTTTCCCGCCGCGCGGGTGGTGCTGCCGGGCGTGGTGGCCGTGCAGGGTTCCAAGTTCACGGCCCAGCGAGTGAAATACTCGATTGACATATCGCACTACGAATACCACCCAGACTTGGTCCGCCTTTGCGATTCGCTCTCGGCCCTCGGCACTCGGCTCGACGGGTTCCCCCTCGTCACCCTCGTCGATGACGCCGAGTTCGCTGCCGAATCGGTGGGGAACTGGGTCTGGACGACGTTTACCAAGGCCAACCCCGCCACGGACATCCTCGGCGTCGGTGGGCGGAACTTCCGCAAGCACTTCGGCTGCACCGGCCCGCTCGTGATCGACGCTCGACTGAAGCCGCACATGGCCCCGCCGCTCGTCGAAGACCCGGCCGTCAGCCGTCGGGTGGACGCCCTCGCCGCGCGCGGCGGCCCGTTCCACGGGTTACTCGGCTGACCGACCTCGGGTTGACACCCTCTCCCGTCTCTGGCATGAGTGACTGTGTACCAAGTGGCGAACCGAGCGAGGGCTACTATCGTGAGGCGGTGCGGACCCCGAAAATGGTGGCGGACAGTGGCCCTCGGCGCGGCCGCGCTCCTGCTCCTCGGCCAGCCGGCGGCGGCGTTCTACTGGTACGGTTGGCCCGGTTCCGGAGTCACCCCGGCGGCCACCATCACGCCCATCACGCCGCGCACGACGCCCAAACTGCCCGTCGGCGAAGAGACACCGCCGAGCATCACCACGATACCGCCGGACGTGCCCATCGACCCGAAGCAAGTCCCCGAACCGGGCACGCTGCTGGTGACGGCCATCGGACTGGCGGCCGTGGGATTGGCCCGGCGGTGGCGGCGCGGCCGAACCCCGGCGTGAGCGAGCCGAAAAGCAAGAGCCGCAGGAACCCCGCGCCGTGCGGGGTTCCGTCGTTTTCCGGCGGGATCGGCGTCGGGTACAATTCTACGGCTCAACATCCCTAGTTCGGCGAGGACGGACTCATGCCCACTTCTTCCCGCTGGCTCGCGGTCGGCGTCGGCCTGCTGCTCGGCGTCGCCGTCACCCTGACCGCCATCGGCACGCTCCACGGTCAACCGGCGGTGCCCGCCGTGCCGCCGGTCGTGCCCAAGGAGTTCACGTCGTACCGCGACGTGGTGAAGCGCGTCCTGCCGGCGGTGGTCAGCATCGAAGCGAAACAGGGCCTCGGCCGGCCGGCCGCGAAGAAGGGCGGGGTTCCGTTGCCGCCGAACGTGCCGGAGGAGTTCCGCAAGTTCTTCGAGGCGAACCCCGGCGAGGTGAAGCCCGACCCGAACCTCGGCTTCGGCTCCGGCGTCGTCATCGACCCGGCCGGCGTGGTGCTGACCGCGTGGCACGTCGTGGACGGCGCGGAGACGGTCGAGGTGACGCTGACCGACGGCCGCAAGTTCACCAGCAAGGACATCCTCACCGACGCGAAGACCGACCTGGCCGTGATCCGGCTGAAGGTCGAAGGCGGGTTGCCCGCGCTCGACCTCGGCGACAGCGACGCGATGGAAGTCGGCGACCGGGTGCTGGCCGTCGGTGCCCCGTTCGGGCTGGCCGGCAGCGTCACCCACGGCATCGTGTCCGCCAAGAGCCGCACCAACTTGAAGCTGAACCAGTACGAGGACTTCCTCCAAACCGACGCCGCCGTGAACCCCGGCAACAGCGGCGGCCCGCTGGTGTCGCTCGACGGCAAGGTGATCGGCATCAACTCGGCCATCAAGACGAAGACCGGCGGCTTCCAGGGCGTCGGCCTCGCCGTCAGCAGCAACCTCGCCCGCGACATCGCCGACCAGCTCTTGAAGAACGGCAAGGTGAAGCGCGGCTACCTCGGCGTCGGCGTCCGCGACCTGGACGACGGGTTGGCCGACCGCCTCGGCGTCAAGAAGGGCGGCGGGGTGGTGGTGACGCGGGTGTACGAGAACGCCCCCGGCGACAAGGCCGGGCTGCTGGTCAGCGATGTCATCACGGCGGTCGGCGGGACGGCGGTGACGGACGTGAACGCCTTGCCCCGCGTGGTGGCGAAGCTGCCGCTCGGCCAGAAGACGGAGGTGGTGTTCGTCCGCGACGGCAAGGCCTTCTCGCTGGAGGTGGCGGTCGAGGAACAGCCGGACGATTTCGCCCCCCGGAAGGACGCGCCGGCCCCGCCGCCGAAGCTCGATCCGGGTGTGAAGCTGGCAGACGCCGGGCTGACCGTCGTGGACATGACGGCCCAGATCGCCGTGCAGTTGCGGTATCCGGCCGGGACGACCGGGGCGGCGGTTATCGGCGTGGAACGGGGCAGCTTCGCGGCGGCGGCGGGGTTGAACCGAGGCAACATCATCGTGAAGGTGGACAAGACGCCGGTGGCGACCGCGAAGGCGTTCGCCGAGGCGCTGGCGGCGGCCCCGAAGGACCGCGGCGCGCTGCTGTCGCTACTCCGCCCGAACGGCGACATCGAGTTCGTGGTGCTGAAGCTGAAGTGATGGAAGAGAAAGAGCCGTTCGAAAAGAGGAACACGGATGACGCGGATGGAAGGCAGGATCCAAGCCGGGATCGATCCGCAGGAAACAGGAATCAGGGACCAGGAGTCGGAAGGCCCGTGGTTGTCCCTGCCCTCCGACTCCTGTCCCCTGACTGCTGATTTCCGATCCTCTTCATCCCGGCTTTGATCCGCGTCATCCGCGTTCCCTCTTATTGAAAGGTGTCCGCCCAATCCTCACTCACCGCCGGTCCCCGTATGTCGCCTTCACGTTGGCGTCCGTGAAGACCTCGGCCGTCGGGCCGCTGGCGACCGTCCGCACGTTCAACAGCAGTACGTGATCGAAGTACGTCGGCACCGTGGACAGGTCGTGGTGGACGACCAGCACCGTCCGCCCCTGCGCGCGGAGTTCCTTCAGAATCTCGACGATGGCCAGCTCCGTCGGCGCGTCCACGCCCTGGAACGGCTCGTCCATGAAGTAGACCGGGGCCTGCTGCACCAGGGCGCGGGCGAGGAACACCCGCTGCTGCTGGCCGCCCGAAAGCTGGTTGATCTGGCGGTCGGCGAAGGCCGTCATGCCGACGCGATCCAGCGCGTCGCGGGTGGCTTCCTTCTGGCGGTGCCCCGGCCGGCGGAACCAGCCGAGTTGCCCGTAGGTGCCCATCGTCACCACGTCCGCCACGGTCGTCGGGAACTCCCAGTCCACGCTCGTCCGCTGCGGCACATAGGCCACCGACTGCTTTTGCGCGGCGTAGGGCTGGCCGTGGATCAGCACCCGCCCGGAGACGGGCCGGAGGAGGCCGAGCATGGCCTTCAGGAGCGTGGTCTTGCCGGCCCCGTTCGGCCCGACCACGGCCATCAGGACGCCGGACGGGACCGTCAGGTCGATGTCCCACAGGGCCGGCTTGTCGCGGTACGCGACGGTCAAGTCGTGAACCGCGACGGCGGGGAGTTTCGCGGTTTCAGGTTCCAAGTTCCAAGTTCCAAGTTGAAAACCAGGGGCAACACCGATTCAGACCCGTTGCAGAAATCACATGCTGTTCCGACCCAGCCAGCCTCAAACTTTGAACCTGGAACTTGGAACTTAGCGAAGCGCCCGAACGATCACGTCGATGTTGTGGCGGACCATGCCGGCGTAGGATTCGCCGGAGCTGCCGGGCGCGCCGAGGGCGTCGGAGTAGAGGGCGTCGTCGTCGCCGACCAGCCGCACGGCGAGTTTGTACTTGATCGACACCGCGTCCAGCACGGCCTTCAACCCCTGCGACGGCACGGACGTTTCGGTGAACACGGCCGGCACTTTCTTCTCGCCGATCAGTTTGGCCAACTCCTGCACGTCCTGCGTTCCGGACGCCGCCGCCGTGCTGACCCCTTGCAAGCCGTGGACCTCGAAGCCGTAGGCCGCGCCGAAGTAGCCGAAGGCGTCGTGGCTGGTGACGAGGACGCGCTTCTCCTTCGGCAGCGTGTCGGCCTTGCGCTTCACCTCGGCGTGCAAGTCGGCCAGCTCCTTCAGGTAGGCTCCCGCGCTGACGCGGAACTCGGCGGCGTGGTCCGGGTCGAGTTCGCACAGCTCGTCGCGGATCACCTCGACGCACTTCATCCAGAGGGACACGTCGAACCAGACGTGCGGGTCGTGTTCGCCGCCGTCGGTGTCGGCCTTGTGCAAGTCCGTCGCGTGGTCCAGGCTTCGGGTAACGGCCACCGCCTTGCGGCCCTTGCCGCCCTTCTCCAGCACGTCCACCATCTTGCCTTCCAGGTGCAGGCCGTTGAACAGCACCAGTCGGGCGGAGGCGATCTTGCCCAGGTCGCCGGCGGGCGGCTGATACTTGTGCGGGTCCACCCCCGGCCCCATCAGGCACTCGACGGTCAGGTGCGGGCCGGCGATCCGCTTGGCCGCGTCGGCGATCATGCCCGTGGTGGCGACCACATCGGCCTTCGGGGACGACCCGCAGCCGAGCAGGAAGAAGGCGAGGCCGGCGGGAAGCAACGAAAGGAACGGACGCATGAGGCACTCTTCAGTAGCATTTCAGTATGGCTAACTATTTATCTTAGCCGATGCGAAGTCCGTCCGCGCCCCCTTTTCCGGCAATCGCTCACCAATCATTCATTTTTCGATTGACACCGGTACGGTCACACGACCATAAACAGTGCGACGGACACTTCCTCCCGTCGAGATTGTTGCCCCGTATCACTCGAACCACTGGAGACGACATGGCCCTCTCCCGGCTTGTCCGACCGCGGCGGCGTGCGTTCACGCTCATCGAACTGCTGGTCGTCATCGCCATCATCGCCATCCTCATCGGCCTGCTGTTGCCGGCCGTTCAGAAGGTCCGCGAGGCCGCCGCCCGCATGAAGTGCGGCAACAACCTGAAGCAGATGGGCATCGCCCTGCACGCCCACCACGACGCGGTGGGCACCTTCCCGCCCGGCGGGGTGAACACCGGCGGCAACGGCACCACCACCTACACCGGGTGGTCCATCGAAATCCTGCCGTTCCTGGAGCAGGACAACCTGTTCCGCCAGTATCAGCAGGGGCAGTTGAACACCTCGACCGCCAACAACTTGGTCGGCCGGCAGCGGGTGAAGACCTACGAGTGCCCGTCGGACAACCTGGCCGGGCAACTGGAAGCGCCGGCCAGCGGGCCGGGCAGCGGGCAGCAGTGGATGCACGGCAGCTACCGGGGCGTCACCAGCCGCGTGCAGGCGGCCATCGCGCACGGCGGGTGGGACACGTTCGAGCCGCAACTGTGGCCGAACGGCGCGCCGTACACGGCCAACTACAAGGGCATCCTCCACGCCACCGGCACGCCGTACAACGGCGTCGCCTTCGCCAACACCGTGTTCAACGGCTTCCCGGTCAGCACGATGGGCGGGCCGGAAAAGTTCGCGTCGATCACCGACGGCACGTCGAACACCCTGATGGTGGGCGAGTTGACGTTCAGCGACGTGACCCGCCGGGCCACCTTCTGGGCGTACACCTACGCCTCGTACATGATGTCCGGCGTCGGCCCGCAGAGCAACCAACTCCTGAACAAGTACGGGAACGGGTCGGCCGGCAGCGGCTGCTACTCGCCCGGCGTGCTGTACGGCGACCAGCTGTGCAAGCGGGGGTTCGCCAGCAACCACACGAACGGCATCAACTTCCTGATGGGCGACGGGTCGGTGCGGTTCATCCAGACCAGTGTGGACGTGAACCTGCTGGGCAACATGGCCACTGCGGCCGGCGGCGAAGTGTCCCTGGTCCAGTGAACCCCGGAGACACGCTCATGACTCGCGCCTCAGCGCTCGTCGCTCTCGCCTGCGGCCTATTGGCCGGGTGCGGGGGCGGCTCGCAGTACGTCCCCGTGTCCGGGGTGGTGAAGGTGGACGGACAGCCGTACAAGAACGCCGTCGTGTCGTTCCAGCCGGTGGGCGGCGCGGGGAACGAGAACCCCGGCGTCGGATCGACCGCCGTCACCGACGACCAGGGGCGGTTCACCCTCGTCGCGGCCGACGGCAAGACGGGGGCGGCCGTCGGCAAGAACCGCGTCCGCATCCAGACGAAACGGGAGGGATCGACGGCCTTCGTCGATCCGACCACGGGCAGCGCCGACTCCGACCCCAACGCCGCCAAGAAGCCGAAGGGCCAAGTCGATCCGATCCCGGTCGAGTGGTACGGCGACACCGGGAACAAGGAGTTCGTCGTGCCGGCCGGCGGCACCGATCAGGCGAACTTCGACATCGCGTCCCAGACGAAGCCGAGTAAGAAGTGACCCGACCCAGGTTCGACACGCTCCGACCCCGCCGTGCCGACACTGGCCCGGCGGGGTCTGTTCGTTTCCCCCACCCGAACACCGAGGTCGCCGCGATGGGCTTGCTCCGCTGGTTCACGAGGAATTGGGCGAACACCACCGAGCCGACGCACGCCGACCTCCGCCCGCTGGCGCTGCCCGGCCCGCCCGCCGAGGCGGTGGTACGGCTCAAGACGGCGGCGGGAACGCTGCGCGGATGGACACTGGAGGCGGAGACGGCGGAGGCGCTGCACTTCGTCCGGCGGACGCGCGCGTTCCGCTTCGCGGACGACATCCGCCTGACGCTCAGTTCCGTGGGCAATGTCGTTTGCGTGGACGCGGAGAGCCGGAGCCGGCTCGGAAAGGGGGACTTGGGGCAGAACCGGCGGAACATCCGGGAATTGTGGGCGGCGGTCGCGGCTACTTCGGCTGCCCGTCCCGAATGAGGAAGACGAGTTGACGGTTGCACAGGGTGATGCGGTCGCCCGGCTTGAGGCGGGTCGGGCCGTTGATCTTGTGGCCGTTCACCAGGGTGCCGTTCTTCGACGCCACGTCGTGAATCTCGCAACTGCCGTTGCGGTGGATGACGATGGCGCAGTGCCGGCGGGAGACGCACTCGTCGCGGATGACGACGCTGTTGTCGGGCAGGCGGCCGACGCTGTTCACGCCGGCAATGAGCGGGTGAAGGCTCTCCCCGTCTTGCACCCAGAACATGCCGCTGGGAACGACCAGGGTCGCCGTCTTCCCGTCCAGGTCGCGGGGCGACGGCAGCTCGTCGAGGAACGCGAGGTCGCCGGCGAGGGTTTGCATCCCGCAGCCGTCCTGGAGTCGCTCGCGCGCGGCGCGGAACGCATCCCGCCGAGGCAGGCCTTCCAGGTGGACGCTGAGGAACCGCGGGTCGGACATGACCAGGGGTGTCCGGGGAGGGAAACGGGGCCGAGTGTCGCAACAAGAGGTACGGGTTCGGTTGCCTCGAACTTACACGGCATCGGCCTCAACATCTACCACACCAGCACTCCCGATGCCAGATCACCGTTGCGAAGCTGAAACCGGCACGCGAGTGGGGTAAGCCTGTGACGCCGAATTTCCCGAACACGAGTCGTATAGTTTAGAACATAAATAGAAGGTTTCCGCAAAGGGCGAAGGGATAAAACCCGCGGAATCGGCGGAATCTTCGACCGTGCGTGCCGATTGGGTGAGAAGCCGACGCGCGCGCCCTGAAATCCGACACCCGCAGCCCCCCATGCCCGAATGGACGGCCCTCAAGTATCCGCTGGCGGTGTTCCTCGGCGGCGGCCTCGGGGCCGTCGCCCGCTGGGGGGTGAACCGCTCCTTCGCCGGCTCCGCCTGGGCCGACCCGTTCCCGTGGCCGACGTTCCTCATCAACGTCCTCGGCTCCTTCTTCCTCGGCATTCTGGCGGTCGTGGCGAGAGACCGTCCCGGCTGGTATGCCCTCCTCGGCACCGGTTTCTGCGGCGGGTTCACCACCTTCAGCACGTTCAGCGTCGAGTTGCTGAAGCTGCTGGACGACGACCGCCCGGTCGCCGCCGCGGGGTACGCATTCGGCTCCGTCCTGGCGGCGCTCCTCGGTGCCTGGCTCGGTGTTAGACTGCTGAAAGGGTAGGCGGGGTTCTTGTTGGCCCGCCGCGCAAGCAAGGGCCGTTCGCCGACGCGGTGTCACGGTCCCCGGTTGTCCGCCACGGCGGCTTGGTCCTTGCTCGCGCGGCGGGCTGACAAGGCGATCCACCACCCCGAAGGGCTGATCGGATTCCGGCGAGTTGGGAACGTCGTCTCCCACTCACGCCGTCCGGCCGTGCCGGACGATAAACTCCCTGCTCCCCCACGGAGGTGCCCGATGCCGGTTCGCGTCCTCCCGTCACTTGTGGTCGCCGCCGTCTGCCTGCTCGTCGCCCCCGCCGCGCGGCCGTCCGCCGCGCCGCCATCGTCTTCGACCATCGACGCACTACAAGCCTCCGTCTCCGCACGGCCGTCCGCCGAGGAGTTCGACCGCCTGGCGCGAACGAACCCGGTGGCGATGCTGGAGGCGTGCGTCCGCCGCGCGCAAGCCGACCTGCGGGGCTACCGCGCGGTGATGAGCAAGCGGGAGCGGCTCGGCGGCAAGTTGTTCGACGCGGAGACGATTCGGGTGTCGTGCCGCGAGGAGCCGTTCGCCGTTCGGATGATCTGGGATGACGGCGCGCGAACCGACGGCCTGCTCGGGTACAAGATCCAAGGCGTCCGCTACGCGCCCGGCGAGAAAGACCCGATGGTCATCTACCGGCCGGGAGCGCTGTTCGAGGAGCAGGCCGTCGCGCCGAAGGGCGCGGACGCGCGGAAGACCGCCCGCCTGGGCATCGAGGAGTCGGGCCTGTCGCACGCCGTGCGGCGGACTCACGCGGCGTGGGCGGCCATCGAGAAACGCGGCGAACTCAAGGTGGAACACCTCGGCATTCAGTCCCATCCGGACACCGGCAATCGGCCGTGTCACGTGCTGCGGCGGACGTGCCAAGCCGACGAGATCGACCCGTTCGTCACCAGCGAGCCGCCGGTGGCCGTGACCGCCCGCAACCGGGCGGACGCCTTCGACGCCGTGACGATCTGGATCGACCGCGAGACGTGGCTGCAAGTCGGCACCGAGCAGACCCGCCGGGGCGAGTTGGTCGCCCGCTACTTCTTCCGTCTTACCGAGACGAACCCGACCTTCACCAAGGACGAGTTCACCCCGGCGGGTCTGCGGAAGTGACGCGAACACGGCCGCGCCGCATTCACTCCTTGTGCAGCACGCCGTTGGCCAGGCTCGGCAGCACGGCCGGGCCGAAGCCGACCTGCCGGTCGCCCTTGCGGGAGGCGAGGCCGCTGCGGTTCTCCTGGAACTGCTCCCGCGCCCACTCCCAGTCCCACTCGCTCGCGTCCACGAACCGCAGCACCAGCAGGTTCTTCAACTCCTCGATCTCGGCGAAGCTCATGCCGTCGGTGTCGGCCACCACCCGCGGCTCGTTCAGGGCGGCGCGGATGTCGGCGTGCCAGCGGGCCATCAGCGTCCGCCGCAGGTCGGCCGCCGGCTTCGGGAAGTGCAGCGTCAGGTCGATCCGCCCCGGTCGGCGGAACGCCGGGTCGATCAGCTCCATCTGGCAGTTGGTGGTGAACACGTACACCACGCCCTCGTTCACCTCGATGCCGTCGAGCGCCGACAGGAACACCGCCTGGTCGTCGGTCTCCTTCACCGTCTCGCGGTTCCGCAGGGCGATGTCCATGTCGTCGAAGAAGACCACGCCCCGGCCGCCGGCCTGGAACAGTTCCTTCACCGCCGACGCCGCGTTGCCGGACGACCGCGCCGCCTGGTAGTCGTCCGGCCCGACCGACTTCGCCTCCCACCCGCGGCGGTCCACCTCGGCCTTGATCCACCGGCAGGCGGAGGTCTTGCCGTTGCCGGGCGGCCCGGTCAGCAGCAGGCCGCGCTTGGCCCGCCCGCCGTACTGCCGGATCATCCGCAGGTTCACGGGGTCGAGGAACTGCACCGTGTTCTGCCACAGGGCCGCCCGCTGGTCGATCGACATCACCGGCTCGATGGGTTCCGCGTTCTTGTCCCGCTTCAGCTTCACCGCCACGCGGAACAACTTGGTGTAGTCGGCCCGCTCGACGAGGAAGAAGTTGTACCCGCTGTACGGCCGGTCGATGGCCCCGGACCCCCAGACGCGGGCGAACTTGACGCCGTGGACGGTGTAACTGCGGCAGCCGAAGTTCACCCCCGGCCACGTCTGGAGCCAGCTCCGGTCCCAGTCGCGGATGAGAATCCCGGCCACGGGCGCGACCGGCCCGCGGACGGCCGCCTCCAGCATCAAATCCTCGAACTCGTCCGGGTTGAAGGCGATGGGATCGCTGAACCCGGCGGCGGCCGAGGCGTGACGGAGCAGGATTTGGAAGTCGGCCGCGTACACGTCGATGTGGGAGTTCATGTTCGCTCGGACACGGAAAACGGTGGGCGGTTCGCGCGGGCGTCGGCGAACCGAGAGTGTATTGTAGCACTCCCATTCGGGATTGCGTCCGACGCCGGGCCGTTGCACAATCGGCGGAGAATAGTTCCAGGTTCCAGGTTCCAGGTTCCAAGTTGGAATCCACCGGCGGCGCGTCTCGCGGTCGGATTTCGCTCGGGTGGAAACCTGAAACCTGGAACCTGGAACCTGGAACTTATCGATGAGCCGAGAAACCGACCTCGCCCGCGTGCTGGACTGCGGCCTCGTCGCCGTCGTCCGGGCCGCCGAACCGACCCACCTGCTGAACGTCATCAAGGCGCTCGCCGAGGGCGGCGTGTCCGTCGCCGAGGTGACGCTGACGGTGCCGAACGCCCTGGAGGTGATCCGCGCCGCGCGGGCCGACCTGGGCGACCGCGTGCTGCTGGGCGCGGGTACGGTGCTGGACACCGAAACCGCCCGCGCCGCCATCCTGGCCGGGGCCGAGTTCATCGTCTCGCCGACGGTCAACCTCGACGTGATCAAGCTGTGCCGCCGGTACGGCAAGCTCGTCTTCCCCGGTGCGTTCACGCCGACGGAAATCCTGGCCGCGTGGGAGGCCGGGGCGGACGTGGTCAAGGTGTTCCCGGCGGACGTGCTGGGGCCGGCGTTCTTCAAGGCGATGCGCGGCCCGCTCCCCCAAGTCCGGCTCATGCCGACCGGCGGCGTGGACCTGAACACCGCCGGCGAGTTCCTCCGGGCCGGCGCGTGCTGCCTCGGCGTCGGCTCGCAACTGGTGGACCCGAAGGCCGTCGCCCGCGAGGACTTCGAGTACCTGCGGGGGTTGGCGTGGCAGTACACCCAGGCCGTCAAGATGGCGCGGGAGTAGAAGTCTGAAGTCGCCCGACTCTCCGAGTCGGTTCACTCGTGCGAATTCGACCGCGCAACGAGGGGGTGGAACCGCGACTCGCGTCCGCCGTCCGGCCGAACCCAGACGCGGAGCGCGGGATATCGGAACCGACTCGGAAAGTCGGGCTACGTTCGAGTCCGGAACCCCGACCGTAGCCCGACTCTCCGAGTCGGTTTGCCTCTGCGCCTAAACACCACTCCAGGTGTGCATGGAACCGACCTTCCACCCCTTCGACCCGACACGAGAGGTCCGCATTTACCGCCGCGCCCTCCCGCACTGGCGACAAGACGGGGCCACTTATTTCGTGACCTTTCGGCAAGCCGATTCGATCCCGGCGACGGTCCTGGCCGAATGGATCGACATCCGGCACCGTTGGCTGACCGCGCACGGCATCGACCCGGATTGGCAACGCGCCGATCCCGTCCGATTCGCCGCCGCGCTCCGCGTGATTCCGGCTGGGGGCCGCGAGGCATTCGACCGGCAGCAGGCGAAAATGCTGCACGACGAACTCGACCGCTGTCACGGGAGTTGCCTGTTGAAGCACGACGAGCCACGGCGGATCGTCGCCGAATCGCTGTCGAATTTCCACGGCTCGCGATGCTGGTGCGGAGACTTCGTCGTGATGCCGAACCACGTTCACTGGCTCGTTCAACCCACGGCGGGGTGGGAGTTGGAGGACCTCATGGCGTCGGTGAAAAAGTGGACAGCCAGTCGGATCGGCGTCTGGGCACGGAGTTCTGAGGAAAAGGGATTCGACGGCGCATTTGATCGTGGGCGGTTCTGGCAGCACGAATCGTACGACCGTATCGTCCGAGACGCGCTGGAGTTGCGGGCGTATCGGCGTTACATCGCTGCCAACCCGACGAAGGCGAAACTGCGCGCGGGTGAGTACGGGTATTCCCCGGCGGATTGGTTGGACCGCTTTGCCGAACGAGGTGCGGACGCAACCGACTCGGAGAGTCGGGCTACTTCAGACGACCGATTGAAGTA
>JAYUFU010000131.1:0-19270 GCA_043738505.1 Fimbriiglobus sp.
ACAAACTCGACCTGCCGTTCTACGCGCTGAACTTCGAGAAGGAGTTCGGCCGGATCATCGACTACTTCGCCGACGAGTACCTGAAGGGTCGCACCCCGAACCCGTGCGTGGTGTGCAACAACTGGCTGAAGTTCGGCCAGCTCTGGACGTTCGGGCAGCAGCTCGGCGCGGACTTCATCGCCACCGGGCACTACGCGCAACTGCTGCGCGGCACGTCCGGCGAACCGGAACTGCACAAGGGCATCGACGGCGACAAGGACCAGAGCTACGTCCTGCACGGAATCAAGCGGGAGGTGCTGCCGCACCTGCTGTTCCCGGTCGGCGGGTACACCAAGCCGCAGATTCGCGCGTTCGCGGCCGAAGCGGGTTTGACCAGCGTGGCGGCCAAGCCGGACAGCGTGGAAATCTGCTTCGTACCCAGTGGCGACCACACCGACGTGGTGCGGAAGCGACGGCCGGAAGCCGTGACCGCCGGTGTCATCCGCGAGAAGGACGGCACTATCCTCGGCGGCCACGACGGCATCGACCGGTTCACGGTCGGCCAGCGGAAGGGGCTGGGCATCGCCACCGGTCAGAAGCGGTTCGTGCTGGAAGTGCTGCCGAGTACGAACGAGGTGATCGTCGGCGACATCGAGGACTTGCTGTCGGACGGGCTGATCGCTTCACGGATCAACTGGCTGATCGACCCGCCGGGGCTGAACCTGCCGTGTTCGGCGAAGATCCGCTACCGGCACGGCGGCTGCCCGGCGACCGTCCGCGCCACCGAGGACGGCGGCGCGGTGGTGAGCTTCGCCGAGCCGCAGTCGGCCGTCACGCCGGGGCAGGCGGTGACGTTCTACCACGGCACCCGCGTCCTCGGCGGCGGCTGGATCGAGGAGGCGGTCAAGGGCTGACCGTCAGTCGCGCGGTCAATTCTTCGCGGGGGGGATGACCGCCCCCGCCGGCTTCGCGTCGATGTGCTTCATGATCTGCTCGTAGGTCTCCAGCGCGAATTCCTCCTGCTCGGCTCCCACCGCGTGGCAGTTGACGCACCGCGATTCGAGGATGGACTTCACCTTCACGAATTTGCCGCCGTCGCCGAAGTCCTCGGTCAGCGGCCTGCCGACGAGGGCGGCGGGCAGCGGCAACTTGTCTTCGTCGTAAGCCTTCTTGCGGGCTGCCGGCTCGGCTCGAATCCACGCCTGGATCGCCAGCCGCTCGGTCTGGCGCTCGGCCTCCAGTTTCGGCAACTCGGGCGAGTTCATCCGCTTGAGCTTCTTGAACTCGCTTTCCTGCTCGAAGAAGGCCGGGGCCATGCTCCCCGTGCCGTTCCATGCCGCCCCTTCGCGCGGCCCCATGATGATTTTCTCGAGGGGCGACACCAGCGGCGGGTCCAGTTTGCCAGTGATGCCGTCGGGTTTCTTGCCATGCTCGATCAGTTTGGTGGCCGCCGCCTTCTCCTCGTCCAGGGCCGGCTGGATCACCTTCAGGCCGACGTACCCCAGCCCGCCGCCGACGACCGCCATCAGCAGCACGACCAGCAGCTTCCCCCTCGGCCCGTACAGGTTCAGCAGGCTGAGGACGATCTGGAGGATCAGGCCGAGGCCGACGACCGCCCCGGTGCCCATGATGGTCAGCGCGAAGGTGGGGCCGTAGGGTGGGGGCATCCGTGCCAGCCACCAGCACGAGATGTCCGCCACCTGGGCGAGCAGGACGACCGGGCCGAGGGTGGCGCGGAGGATGCCGGGGTAGCTGGTGAACGCGAACACCAGCCCGGTCACGCCGAACAGCACGGCGAAGCTGAGCAGGTGCGCGTGCGTGGACTGGGTCAGCTTCTCGACGGACATCTGCTTCGGGCTGCGGACCCACTTGTCGGCGATCAGCTCCTGGCTCGGCGGGTTCACCCACGTCTCGAGCGCCGCGTACATCGCCAGCTTCGGCTGCTGTTCCTTGTGGCAGTACTGGCACCGCGCCTCGACCAGCGACCGCACCTTCAGCTCCTTGGTCGGGGTGAGGAACTCGTCGGTGACTTTCAGCGATTTGAGAGGCTCCGGCAGGGGGAAGCGGTCGCCCTCGTAGGCCGCCTGTTTCGCCGTCCGGTCTTCGCTCCGCACCCACGCGAGCAGGGCGAGCCGCTCCCCTTCGCGGAGTTCCTCGATGGCGACCGCCGGCAGTCGGCCGCCCGGATCGCGCCGAGGCGGGGCCGACTCCTTCGCCCAGTCCTTCGACGCGGCGAAGAAGGCCGGGGCCATGTTGTCCTTCGTCACCTCCGCCGCCTTCGGGTTGCCGGTCAGGAGCGTTTCCATCCGGCTGCACGGGATCGGCGCGTCCGGGTCGTACACCTTCAGTCCGGAGAATCGCTCGATCACGTTGGCCGGGGTCGGCAGCGGGTTGCCGTCGCGGTCGGAGTGGTTGATGTGCAGTTGCACCATCGCCGACACGTAACCGAGACCGACGGCGAACAGGAAGGCGGTGACGACGATCTTCGCCGGGAGCGGGAGCTGGCGGAGGGTGAACCGGTGCGGATGTTCGTGGTCGGCCATGGCGGGAGGCTCCTGCGAGCGGGCAACCGGCGGACGGTGTCGTCCGCGGATGGGGTGGGAGATGTATTGTACCGCACGGAAGCGGGCGGGAAAACCAACTTTGCCTGCCCCGGTCAGTTCCCCTTCAGCCGGCGGACGGCTTCCGTCGCGTCGTAGTAGCGGGGGTGCTGGGCGTACACCGTCACGCCCTCGTACGCCTTGATCGCCGCGGGCGTGTTCCCCAGCTTCTCGTTGGCGAGACCCAACTGGTACATCGTCTCCGCGCCGCTCTTCTGGTACTCGCGGTAGTCGGTGTACGCGGCCACGGCCAAGTCCGGCCGGTCGAGTTCGTTCAAGTACAGGTCCGCGAGCAACCGGGTGGCCAGGTACCAGGCGTCTTCGTTCTCCTCGCCGGACCCGCGCGGCCGCTCCCGCACGTCTTCCAGCAAGGACACCGCCGCGTCGCGCTCGCCTTTGCGGAGCAGGATGCGGGCCTCCACGACCATCGCGGCGTGCCGGCTCGGGTCGATGACGCGGGCCAGCTTCGCCATGTGCAGGCCGTAGTCCAGGGTGTCCAGGTCCGGCTCCTTTGCGTCCGCGACCGACTTCGCCTTGCGGACGCAGTAGGCCACGTCGAACCAGCGGGCGACCTTGTCCTTCACCTCGGCCACCCGCTCGACCGTCACCGAGTAGTAGTACGAATCCTTCTTCCCCAGCAGGTCGGCGTCGGCCTTCGAGTACAGCAGGCCGGTCTCCACCGCCAGGATGGCGTTCATCAGGTCGCCGGTCTTCGCCTCCAGTTCAGCGAGTTTGCGGAGCGCGGCCGCGTCTTCCTTGGTGGCTTCGATGAGCAGCCGGTAGTCGCCGACGGCGGTTTCGTGGTCGCCCCGCTTCTCGGAGTCCTCTACTAACCGCTTGAGGGCGGCGACGTATAACGGCTTCGCTTCGGCCGGCAGCCGGTTCACGCCGACGGTCAACCCGGCCCGCTTCACCTGTTCCAGGTAGCCGCGGACGGCCTCGCCGTCGCCCCGCTTGCCCGCGTCCTCGGCCAGCTTGGTGAAGATCATCGGCCCGCGCGCGGGCAGCCCCCGCCCGGCGATCCGCAGGAACCCGGCCCCGCGCTCCGCCCGGTTGGCGTCGGCGTCCTCGACGAGGCTCAGGCCGATCTGCTCGATGAAGTCGTAGTTGAACTCCTGCGGCGGGCCGGCTGCCCCGCACGCGGACACGAACTCCACCTCCGTCAGCGACGTGTAGAGCGACCGCCGCAGGTCGTTCGCAGTCGCGTCGTCGGGGGTCTTCGCCAACTGGCGCTCGACGGCGCGGATGGCCTCGATTCGTCGGCCCGGTTCGGCGAGGTGTTGCTCCCCCAGCCGTTCGACCATGCGCGGGTGGTGCCGCAGCGCCAGCGCCCAGGCGTCGAACAGCACCGCCCCGCGGCTGTTTCCCTCCGGATACGCCGTTTCCGGGTTCAGGAGCTGCGCGAGATAGCCGGCGGCGAGGTCGAAGTCCTTGGCGTGGCAGTACGCGACCGCCTTCAAGTAATCCACCGTCGGCCGGCGGTCGGGTTTGTACCGCTCGACCAAGTCTAGGAGGCCGAGCGCTTCGGCGCGGGTCTTATCGGTCGGCGGCGCATCGCCGACCAGGTATGACTTGGCGACGGTCAGGCAGAAGTCGAAGTTCAACAGGCGGATCGTGTCGGCGTCGAGTTTGGACACGTCGATCTGGCGGTGCAGTTGGAACAGCCCCTTCGTCGCCAGTTCGTTTTTCCGGTCCAGTTGGAGCGCGCGGCCGAAACTGGCGATGCTCTCCCGCACGCGGCCGAGGGACAGGTTGCCGTACCCCCGCAGGGTGTGTTTGAACACCGTCAGTCCCGGCATGACGTACTTGACGTAGGCGAAGTAGAGCATGAGCGGGGCGAGCAGGATGAGCTTGTCCGTGTACTCGCTGGCGATGCTGGACAGCCGGAGGAGGTACAGGCCGATGCCCAGGCTGGCGCACAGCGCGGCGATCTCGACTTCGGACTCGTCCATCTCGCCGCAGAACGTGAGCAGGTAGAAAAACGGCAGACCCATCAGGAGGACGATCCCGAACCAGCGTTTCATCTCGTCGGACTCGAAGTCCGGGAGCTTGCCGAGGTAGGTGACGGCGAGGTAGATGAGCGTCCCGCCGACCACCGCGCCCAGCGCGAACCGCCAGAAGCCGTCCTTCACCGCCCGCAGTTGGACGAACCCGTAGCCCAACACCACGCCGGCGAGGGCGCAGTAGCCCAGCCAGTCGCGGCTCACCCCACCCGGTACGACCGCCGTCAGGCCGCCGACGGCCGCCGCCAGCTGGTCGCCCACCTGCGGGTCGGTTTCGACCACCAGCCCGACGCCCAGGCCGCCGAGAATGCCGGCGTACAGGAAGTACGGGCTGTCGAGGAGGACGAGGAGCAGGAAGCCGACGAAGTTCTTGCCGGGGCGGTAGCCGCGGAGGAACTGCTGGACCGCCCCGCCGAGCAGACCCAGGGCCAGCCCGCCGGTGGTCCAGGCGAGAACGCGGCCGACGGCGGACCAGTCCGGGTGAACGAGGGCGAGGTACGCCCAGAGGCCGAGGAACAGCCCTTTGGCGAGGTACTCACGGAGAATCGAATTCATGACCGGCCGACTCCGGCAGGTGGGGAGGACGGGAAGGAACTCGAAGGTGAGTGTGGGAGAAGATACGGAAGCGACGGGGGCGCAAGTAGGGTGCGGTGGCCGCCGCCGCGGGCGAACGGGGAAAATCCGTCGGGCGGATCGAATTCTGGTTCCAACCGCTCCGTCCTACCGATATAGTCTCGCCGTGTGGGCCGGCGGTGGTCGCCTTCCCCTGCGGACTCTTTCAGTTCAGGAGACGGCGTCGCATGTTCAAGAAGTTCCGGGTGATGACGGTGGTGGCCCTGGCCGCCTTCGCGGTGACGGTGACGGTCGGCGTGCTGACCGCCGCCGACGACAAGGTGCCGACCGTGAAGGAGATCATGACGCAGGGGCACAAGGGGACGGAGTCGCTGATCGCCAAGGTGAAAGGGGCCGTCAAGGGCGAGAAGTGGGACGACGCCAAGGTGCCGGCCGACGCCCTGAAGGTGTTCGGCGAGGCGCTCGGCAAGAACAAGCCGGCGAAGGGCGACGCCGAGTCGTGGAAGAAGCTGACCGACGCTTACCAGGCGAACACCGCGGCCGTCGCCGCCGGGGTCGAGAAGAAGGACGCCAAGGGGGTCACCGCCGCCCTCGGCAAGATCAAGTGCGCCGAGTGCCACGACGCCCACAAAGGGAAGTGATACGGAACCGATCCGGGACGACTCGCGAGGCACCGGCCGCTCGGCCGGTGCTTTTTCGTGCCCGGAAAATCACACCGCAAATCCAACGGTGCCCGGCGGTTTACTTCGGTTCGGTGTGGATCGCTTCCACCATCGCAGCGTGGAAGCGGCCGTTGCTGGCCGCGATGTCCTCGCGGAACGGGTCGAACGGGTGGCCGTCGCTGGTCTGCACCGTGCCGCCGGCCTCGGCGATCAGCACCGCCCCGGCCAGCACGTCCCACGGCCAGTTGTCGAACGCCCAGTAGCCGTCGAACCGGCCGCACGCGACGTAGGCCAGGTTCAGCGCCGTCGAACCCGTCCGCCGAATGGACTGGGCGCGGTACGCCACCCGCCGCCAGGCGTCCAGGCACTTCATCTGCTTCGGGTAGTTGGCCGGAAAGCCGGTGGACAGCAAGGCGTAGCCGATGTCGTCGATGCCACTCACCCGCATCGGCTGGCCGTTCAGGAACGCGCCGCCGCCGAGCGACGCCGTGAACAGTTCGTTCATCCGCGTGTCCAGGATGACGCCGACGACGGCTTGGCCGTCCGCCCACAGGCCGATGGACACGCAGTACGCCGGCACGTCGTGGGCGTAGTTGCAGGTGCCGTCGAGCGGGTCCACCACCCACGTCGGCGGGGCACCGGCCGGCGGGCGGGTGTCGGCGATGGGCCGGCCGACGAAGTCCTCCTCGCCGACGAAGACGTGGTCGGGGAACTGGCCCAGAAGGTAGTCCTTGATGACTTTCTGGGACGCGACATCGGCGTCGGTGACGAGGTCGGCCCGCGACTTCTCGCGGATGGTGAATTTGGTCCGCCACTGCTCCAGTTCAGCCCCGCCCAGCTTGGCGGCGACGACGGCGTGGGACAGGTACAGGGCGATCTGGTCGGGGGTGGTGTTCATGCCGTCATGATACGAGCGACCGCGCCCCGCCGCCGCGCCTCCTGCCGCATAGAACGATCCCGAAGTCGTTCACGGTCGCCATCGAGTCCCGCCCATGCCCAGTCCGAAGACCGTTCTCGCCCTCGCCAGCTACTTCAAGGGCAACCGCTTCCTCGAAACCCTGAAGGCCGAGGGCGCGCGGGTGTACCTGCTGACCATCGAGAAGTGCCTGCCGGAGCCGTGGCCGCGCGGCGTCCTCGACGGCGTGTTCGCGGTGGACAACTTCCACGACCGCAAGGCGCTGGTGAACGCCGTCGCGTACCTGTTCCGCACCCACAAGTTCGACCTCGTCGTCGCCCTGGACGACTTCGACATCGAAGTCGGGGCGTTCCTCCGCGAACACTTCCGCCTGACGCACACCGGCCACGGGGAGACGACCGCCCGGTTCTTCCGCGACAAGCTCGCCATGCGGGAGAAGGCCCGCGACATCGGCGTGCGGATTCCCGACTTCTGCCCGCTGTTCCACCACGCGGACGTGACCGAGTTCATCGCCCGCGTGCCGGGACCGTGGCTCATCAAGCCGCGATCCGAGGCCAGCGCCGCCGGCATCCGCAAGCTGCACACGGCCGACGAGGTGTGGGCGAAAGTTCACGAACTCGGCGACGCGCAGTCGAACTACCTGATCGAACAGATGGTGCCCGGCGACCTGTTCCACGTCGATTCGCTGACCCGCGACGGCAAGGTCATGTTCGCCGAGGTGAACGCCTACGCCCGCCCGCTGCTGGACGTGTACCAGGGCGGCGGCATCTACGGCACCCGCACCGTGCCGCGCGATCACCCGGACGTGGCCGGGCTGACGGCCGCGAACGCCCAGGTGTTGGAGGGCTTCGGATTGGGGCAGGGGGCGTCGCACACCGAGTTCATGAAGGCGCACGCCGACGGCCAGTTCTACTTCATCGAGACCAGCGCCCGCGTCGGCGGGGCGAACACGGCGGATATGGTGGAGGCCGCACGAGGGGTGAACCTATGGGCCGAGTGGGCGCGGCTGGAACTGGCACGCGGCGGCGAGTACGCGCTACCGCCGTTGAAGGACCGGTATGGCGGGGTGGTGATCTCGCTGGCCCGCCAGGAACACCCGGACACGTCCGGCTTCACCGACCCCGAAATCGTGCAGCGCATCGACTTGAAACACCACATCGGCTTCGTGCTGGCGGCGGACACGCCGGAGCGCGTCCGCCAGCTCCAGGACGACTACATGGCCCGCATCGCCCGCGACTTCTGCGCCGTCCTGCCGGGGGCAGACAAGGTGAGCCACTGAGCGGGGGTCGCGGGTTTTGTTAGCCCGCCGCGCCAGCAAGGGGCAGATCACATCCGGGGCCGGTGGTGGTCGGTCGTGCCACACCCCACGCCCCTTGCTGGCGCGGCGGGCTAACAAGATACGACTCACTTCAGCAGGCCGGACAAGTCCCAGAAGCCGAGGGTGCCAGTATCCACGGTATTCTGGGACGGGGACGGGGAACTTCCTTGCCACAATACCATCAGCGGCTTGTTCGGCGCGAACGTGACGAAGAGGTTTTCGCGGCCAGTCGTCTCCCAACTCGTGAGCGGCTTCCCGGTGGCCAGTTGCCACACGACCAGCCGACTCGCCGCCGGTTTGCTGTCGCCCGTTCGCACGGCCGTCACCTGCCCGGCGAGCAGGCGGCCGTCCGGACTGATCGCCAAGACGGTGTTGTAGTCGGAACCTTGCTCCAACAGTTCGACGCGATCCTTGCCCGTGGCGGTTTCGACAACGCGGATCCGGGAGCGGTCTCGACCGGCGGCCCACAAGGAGAATGCCAGCGATTTCCCGTCTCCGCTGACCTGATGACCGAGGTTGTGCGCTCCGGTGAAGGGGTTCTCCTTTTCGAACGCCCTCTCCCACTCCGCCTTGCCGTCGGCCGTGCGAATCGCCTTGACCACGCAACCGGTGGCGTTCGTGAGGAAGAAGTAAAGGCGGTCTCGTGTCGGCGAGAACTCGTGGTAGGCGTACCGCTCACCGGCCGACGTTTTTGCCAGCGTGCGGATCGGATCCCCGGTTTCGGCGTCCAGCGCCCGGATGAAGTGCGTTTCGACGGCTTGCCTCTTCTCCCCTGCGACTTCGATCACGTTCCGCCCGACCGTGAACACCGTTTTCCCGTCCGGGGTGACGGCGCACGGCGCGCCATCGGCGACTCGATCATATTCGACCGCCGACAACCGATTCTTCGTCGGCCTCGCCGGATCAGTGAAATCCCACGTCACGAGCCGCGCGGCGGCATTGACACCCGTTCCCTTCACCTCTCGACCCATCCATTTTTTGCCCCCGTCGAGGAAGCCGAGATATCCGGGAAGCGAGGTGCGGGTCAGTGCCCAGCCGGTCTTGCCGGGTGACAAACTCTTGTTGCCCCTGAAGGAGCAATCCAGGATGAACTGTTTCCCGTCCTCGTGCCAGATCGCCGAGATGTCGCTGCCGACGACTTCGACATCATCGATGGAATCGACCAGCTTCGCCCGCTTGTCCTTCGGCGGCCGGCCGAACTCCTCCTTCGGCGGGTCGGCCTTGGGTACCTCCGCCTTCGGCGGCGGGTCGGCTTTCGCTTTGGCGTCCGCCTGCGGCTTGGGTTCGTCGGTCGGCCACGCGGCCAGCACGCCGACCGAGCCGAGGCCGAACGCCGCCACCAGGGTCAGGATTTTCGCACGCATGGAGAACACTCCTTCGGAGATCAGTTCGGTAAGCGGGGCCGACAGCACCCCATCGGAATGGAAGACCGCCAGCGACTTCGCCAACCGCGAAGCCAGTTCTTCGGACACCGCAGCCGTCGCATGGGCCGCCAGTACGCCGACCGACAGCGTCACGCCTCGCTTCGCCAAGCGGCCGGCGAGTTGCTTCCGCGCCGCGTTCAGCCGGCTGCTGAGGGTGCCTTCCGGGATGCCCAACCGCGCGGCCGCGTCGGTGCGGCTCAACCCCTGCACGTCGCACAGCACCACGGCCGAGCGGTGGTGGTCGGCCAACCGCATCAGTTCGTCGTCCAGCACCGGGGCGACATCGGCCCAGTCGGAATCGCCGGGTTCGGGTCGCGGCACGGCCTTCGCCTCGTGGGTCCGCCGGCGAAGCGCCGCGCGGCGGGCCTTCCGCGCCACTCGGTACGCCACGCCGTACAGCCAGTGGCCGAGCAACTCCGGTTGCTTCAGCGTACCAGCTTGCTTCGCCAGCAGCAGGAACACCGCCTGGAACGCATCCTCGGCGTCGGCCCGGTGGCCGGCGTTGCGCAGGCAGACGCCGAACACCGTCGGCCCGTGGCGGTGAACCAGGACGGCGAACGCGGACGCATCCCGATCCGCCGCGTACCGTGCCAGGAGCGCGGCGTCGGGGTCGCGGACGGCGTCCGCCCACGGCAGTGACAGCGAGCCAGTCATGGAGCTATTCTGCCCGCCCGACCGGCCGCGCGTCGCGCGAATTCCGCGAATCGTCACACCTTCGCACCGCCGGCGACCCGGCGACCGGCGGCCCGATTTTGCTGCTGGAAACGCGCGGCCCCCGCGATATCATTCTCCGATCACTCTCCTCTCCCTCATCGCCGCCTCGCGGAGAGTTCGCATGGCCCGCCCCGTCATCGGAATCTGCACGCAGACGCTGCCCGGCAAACCGGGGGGCGACCTGCCCAACTGCTGGATCATGGGCCACCGGTACGTCGAAGCGCTGCGGAACGTCGGCGGGCTGCCGTGGCTGATCCCGCTTTTGCCGCACGACCCGGACACCATGCAGGGCATCTTCGAGCAGCTCGACGGCGTGTTCCTGACCGGCGGTGTGGACGTGGACCCGTCGCGGTATGGCGAAGCGAAACACCCACTGTGCGGCACCACCGACCCCGACCGCGACGCCATCGAGATCCAACTGCTGGCGTTCGCCCTGGAACGCAAACTGCCGGTTCTGGCCGTCTGTCGGGGCATTCAAATCCTGAACGTGACCTGCGGCGGGACGCTCTACCAGGACGTGACGGCGATGGTGCCGGCGGCGATGAAGCACGACTACTTCCCGACCCCGGAGCGGCCGAGCCGGTCGTACCTCGCCCACGACATCACGGTGAAGGCGGACTCGCTGCTGGGTGCGGCGCTGGGCGAATCGGTGGTGCCGGTGAACAGCATGCACCACCAGGCCATCAAGGACTTGGCCCCGACGCTGCGTCCGACGGCATTCGCTCCGGACGGCATCATCGAGGCGGTGGAAAGTATGTCGAACCACTACGTCGTCGCGGTCCAGTGGCACCCGGAAGAGCTGGCCGAGACGCAACCCGGCATGAAGCGGCTGTTCGAATCCTTCGCCGCCGCAGCCTCGGCCGCGTAGTCGGCACAATCGGCATCGCGTTCCGTTACAGCCGGGTTTGCCGCGAATGTGTGGCATCCCGGCTGTTGTCATTCTCCTCCCCCATTCGCATCATTTCCCCCATCCTCTCATCGCATTCCTTCCCGCCGAGTTTCGGGTCGTCATGCACCGACAGTATCACCGCTGGTGGAGTCCCACCCTCCGCCGCGACATGGAGTTGCTGGAGTTCGGCCACGGCGGGGCGACCGTCCTCGTCTTCCCAACCTCGTTCGGCAAGTTCCACGAGTGGGACGACCGGGGCATGATGGGCACCATCGGCCACGGCCTGCGGAACGGCTGGTTCCACGTCCTGTGCGTCACCTCCGTGGACGCCGAGGCGTGGTACAGTCGCCACGCCCACCCCGGCCAGCGGGCGTGGCGACAGAAGGAGTACGAGGCGTACCTTCTGAACGAGGTGCTGCCGTTCGCCAAGGGCCGCAACCCACACCCGTTCACCATCACTTGCGGGGCCAGTTTCGGCGCGTACCACGCGCTAGACTTCGGCCTCCGGCACCCCGACCGCGTGAACCGCATCGTCTCCCTGAGCGGGCTGTGCGACATCCGCCGGTTCGCCGACGGGTACAGCGATTCCAACGTGTTCGAGGTGAACCCGGTCGAGTTCATCGGCTTCGAGCACGACCCGTGGCGGCTGCACCACCTGCGGCAGCAGGACATCATCCTGGCCGTGGGCAAGGACGATGGCCTGATCCACCAGAACCGCGAACTGTCCGGCAAGTTGTGGGGCAAGGGCATCGGCAACGCGCTGCGGGAGTGGGACGGCATGGCCCACGACTGGCCGGTGTGGGAGCGACAGTTCCCCATGTACCTCGGCGGGCACGACTGAATCACGCAGGATTCACCACACAATCGCAGAGGGGCAGAGAAGAATCTGTTGACAGGATCACAGGATGAAGAATGGATGCGGAGTTCGGAGCAGAATTCTTTCAATCCTGCCTTCCATCCTGTGATCCTGTCCAACTTGTTTTCTCTTCTCTGTGTCCTCTGTGACTCTGCGGTGAAAAAATCTTCTTCCGGATGACACCATGAGAAAGGTCGGATTGCTGTGCGGCCGCGAGTGGTCGTTCCCGCCCAGGTTCATCGAGACCGTCGCCGCGCGGAACGCCGGCGTCGAGGTCGAGTTCGTCAAGCTCGGCGGCACCGGGATGACGGAAGCGAACCCGTACAGCGTGATCGTGGACCGCATCTCCCACGAGGTGCCGTACTACCGCAGCTACCTCAAGCACGCGGTGCTGGAAGGCGTCCACGTCATCAATAACCCGTTCATGTGGACGGCCGACGACAAGTTCTTCGGCGCGTCGCTGTGTACACGCCTCGGCCTGGCGCACCCGAAGACGATTGTGCTGCCGAACAAGGATTACGTCCCCGGCATCGTCAAGCACGAGAGCCTGCGAAACCTGATGTTCCCGCTGGACTGGGACTACATCATCGACGCGATGGGCGGGTTCCCCGTCGTGCTGAAGGACGCGCACGGCGGCGGCTGGCGCGGCGTCTACATCTGCAAGAACAAGGACGAACTGATCGCCGCCTACGACGAATCGGGATTGATGACGATGATCGCGCAGCAGTTCATCCCGTGGGAACAGTACGTGCGGTGCATGTGCCTCGGCCAAAGTGAGGTGCTGGTGATGCCGTACGACACGCACCACCGCAAGTACATCCCGGACCCGAACTACCTCGGCAAGGAGTTGCACGACCGCATCGTGAAGGACTGCCTGACGCTGGTCAAGGCGCTGGGGTACGACATGAACACCGTCGAGTGGGCGGTGCTGGACGGCGTACCCTACGCCATCGACTTCATGAACCCGGCCCCGGACATGGATGCGAACAGCCTGACGCCGACGTACTTCGAGTGGTGCGTCGAACACATGGCGGACCTCGTGATCCGGCTGGCGAAGTCGCCGAAACCGCAGGTGAGTGAGATGCGGTGGGCGAAGCTGTTTTGAGAGAGAGTTCTATCAAGCGGAACACGGATGACACGGATCGAAGACAGGATCAAAGCCGGGATCAGAATCAGAAGACAGGAATCAGGGAACAGAAGTCAGGAGGCCCGTAGTTGCCCCTGCCTTCCGACTCCTGTCTCTTGTCTCCTGACTCCCGATTTTCCGATCCTCTTCATCCCTGCTTTGATCCGTGTCATCCGTGTTCCTCTTTTTGAGCGTTCTTCGGCCTTCACTTCCCCACCCGTCGCGCCGATACGATGTCCGCTGCTCGCGTCGTCTTGCCGCTCGTCACGGTGAATGACAGCCGGGTGTCACCCTTCTTCAGGTCGATCCGGGCGACGCCCACCTTCCGCTCCTTGTCGCCCAGGCCGCTCAGCCGATCCTCGCCAACTTCCCCGTCCCACGCCTCGAACGGCATCCCCGTCGGCGTCAGGGTGATCTCGTACTTGCCGGCCTCCGCGACGGTGATGTCCCAGTGTCCGGCGGTGCCCGCGCCGAAGCCGGCCTTCGGCCCGCGCCAGTCCTGCGGGGTCAACCGCGTCACCGGCTCCTTCGCCGACCCGACGACGATCCGCACCGGGTCGAACCCCTTCTTCGTCACGTCGGCGAACCACGTCTCGTATTCCTTCTTCAGCGTCGTCACTTCCGCCGGCAGCTTCTCCGCCAAGTCGGTTTGCTCGAACTCGTCGGCCGGGATGTCGAACAGCTCGAACTTCGGCTTCCACTTGGCGTCCTCGCCGGTGCCGTTGGCCTGCACGAGTTTGTACCTCGGCCCGACGGCGGAGAACCCGCGGAACTTCTCCGGCGCGTCGCCCCGATGCCATTGCAGGAACAGCGTGCGACCCGGTAGCGCCTTCTCCTTCCCGGTGAGCAGCGGCAACAGGCTCCGGCCGTCGAAGGCAACTTCCTTCGCCGGCTTTGCGCCCGCGACTTCCAGTAGCGTCAGCGTCAGGTCGATGTGCGCGCACGGCTGGTCGATCACGCTGCCCGGCTTCACCTGCCCCGGCCAGCGGACGTAGCACGGCACGCGGATGCCGCCGTCGTAGGTGGTGCCCTTGCGGTTCCGCAGCCCGCTGTTGAACCGCACCCCGCCGGGGCCGTTGTCGGTCAGGAAGATCACGACCGTGTCGTCGGCCAGCTTCTTGTCGTCGAGGGCCTTCATCAGCCGGCTGAAGTTGGCGTCGAGGTTGGCAATCATTCCGTAGGCGTTGGCGATCTCGGCCGTGTTCAGCTTCGCCCCGGCCCACGGCTGACCGACCTTCGGGAACGCGGCCGGGGTCAGGTCGATGCCAAGGTAGGGTTTGGCGTCGGCCTCGGGAACCAGATACGGCCCGTGCGGGGCGTTGTACGCGACGTAGGCGAAGAACGGCTTCTTCTCATCCTTGCCGATGAAGTCGAGCGCGGCGTCGGTGAACACGTCGGTGCAGTAGCCCTTGGTCGGCGTCACCTTGCCGTTCCGCATCAGCGGGGCGTCGGTGTACTTGTCCTTCGGCGTCGGGCCGAGGTCGCTGGGTTGGGCCAGCCCGCCGCCGTGGCACCAGAGTGTTTCGCCGAAGCCCCGGTCTTCCGGCCGCAGCGGGTAGTGGTCGCCGAGATGCCACTTGCCGAACAGCCCGGTGCGGTAGCCGGCGGCAGCGAGGTGTTCGGCCAGCGTCGGCACGTCCGGCCGCATCATCGACTGGCCGCGGAAGGTGTCCACGATGCCGGTGCGGTAGTGGTACTGGCCGGTCATTAGGCTGGACCGCGTCGGCGAGCAGACGGGACAAACGTGGAACCGTTTCAGGTGCGCCGACTGCTTGGTGAAGGCGTCGAGGTGCGGCGTCTTCAGCACCGGGTTGCCGTGCGCGCCGAGGTCGCCGTACCCCTGGTCGTCGGTGATGACGATCAGGACGTTCGGCGGCGCGGCGACGACGGGAGCGGCGAACAGCAGAACGGGGAAGAGGGTGCGGAGCATGGCGGGCCTCGGAGGGGTCTGGTGGTTGTACGCCGTGCCCGACCGCTGTTCACCGGAGTCGCGCGCACGTCGCCGGGTGACGGGTTCCCCGGCGGGTGTTCCCCTTTCGGCACGCGGCGTGCATGGTATTCGGTCGGGTCGCCGGTGTCCCCACCGGTGGCCTCCCTCTTCGTGCGGAATCCTTGCGTATTCTAGGGTTTCGCGTCGTCGTCGCAGTGGCCGATTGCCCCGGCCGTGTTCCCCGCCCGTTGCGCGGGTGTTGCCGAGCGTTAACCGCCCGCAACACCGACCTCGTTAAAAGCACCATGCCCACCATTGCCCCGCTGCACGAAATCGAACTGGACCGGAACGACGACCTGCCGGCGGAGGAGGCCGTCGCCGACACCATCCGCGCGGCGGCGGACGACACCAGGTCGTTCGGCCACGTCCGCCGGATGGTCGCCGAAGCGGAGGCCGGGCCGGACGGGGATGCTATCCCGGTCGGCCCGCCGCCGGAGACGGGCGACCAGGTGGACCGGTACACCCTCCGCGAGAAGCTGGGGGCCGGCGTGTCGTGCTACGTATTCCGCGGGTGGGACGAGGGGGCCGACGCGCCGGTCGCGCTCAAGATCATCAACTGGGCGAACGTGTTCGACCGGACGGCGGCCATGCGGCAGATGCGGACCGAGGCGGCGGCGCTGGCCCGCGTCAAGCACCCCCGCGTGGTGCGGTTCATCGACTTCGGGTTCGACCCCCGATGGCCGTACCTCGTCACCGAGTACATCGACGGCCAGTCGCTCGGCGAGCTGCTCCGCGACGGCGGCGGGCTGCCGCTCGACTGGGCCATCTACATCACCTCGCAGGTGACGGACGCGCTGGGGGCGGTGTGGCAGGCGGGCCTCGTCCACCGCGACATCAAGCCGGACAACGTGCTGGTCGGGCCGAGCGGCACGGCGAAGCTGATCGACTTCGGGCTGGCCAAGTCCCCGGCCCTGCAAGCGATGTACGAGCAGACCGGCCCGGAACTGGCCGGCACCGCGTCGTACCTCGCGCCGGAGCAGGCCAAGGACGCCAGCCTCGTGGACCTGCGGGCCGACATCTACGCGCTCGGCGTCACGTTCTTCCAGGCGCTGACGGGCCGGCTGCCGTTCGAGGGCAAGAACCGCATCCAGATGATCTTCCACCACCTGAACACGGTGCCGCCGACGGCGCACAGCATCAACCCGAAGGTGCCGCCGCTGGTGTCCGACCTGTGCGGCTGGATGCTGGCCAAGAACCCGGCCGAGCGGCCGCAGAGTTACGACGAACTGCGGCAGGCGTTCGACACCGTGACCGGGGCGTGAGGCGGGCAATCATTTCTTCGCCGGCTTCAGGAAGTCCAGCACCTCGACCACCTTCGCCGGATCGACGCGGTACGGGGTGCCGGTGCCCTCGTAAAAGCCGTACCGCTCGATCATCAGCGGCACAAGAAGCGAGTACGACAGTTTCTTGCCGGTGTCGAGGTTCTCCAGGGTCACGTCATTGCTGGTGTCGGTGCCGTCCTTGAACGGGGACAACTGGTCGCCCTTCCAGAAAATCACGGACGCCTTGAACTTCCGCTCCCGGTAGACGAACCGCACGTCATCCTTCTCCGTCTCGTAAGCCCGCCACTTGGCGATGCCGCCGACGATGTTCAACTCCCGTCCGATCTCCCGGTGCGTCAGGCCGAGTTTGCCGACCACCATCTCGTTGTCGGCGACCAGCACGTCGAGCAACTTCTCCTCCTGGCCGAGGAAGCCTTTCGTCGATCCCACTTCGCCCTTCGCGCCCGGCCGCATGTCGGTCTCCAAGTCGGCGATGGGGCGGCCGTTGATCTCGGTCAACTGGCGGATCAAGTCCGTCTTATTGGTTCCGCCGACGACGAACCCGGTCTTCGCGTCCTTCTTCGGCTCGATCACGGGGGGAACCAGGTAGAACAGCGACCGCAGGTCGGCAGTGTCGTAGTCGGCCGGCAGGGGCACCTTCTTCGGCGGGTCGGCGGCGAGGGCGGGGCCGGCGAGGAGTAGGATGGCGAGCGTCGCGCGGGTCATGGCGGGCACCTTGAGGGGAACGGTCAGAGCCGTTGTATGTCCCGCGACTCACCTTCGCGCTGCCCGAACGGCCGGGTACGGTGGCGGTATGGCCGAACAAGCGCTGGCACTCGTCGTTCGCGGGACCGACTGGTCCGAAACGTCCCGCATCACCACCCTGTTCACCCGCGAGTTCGGCAAGGTCCGCGGACTGGCCAAGGGCGGCCGCCGATTGCGGTCGAACTTCGAGATCGCGTTCGACCTGCTGACCGTCTGCAACATCGTCTTCCTGCGAAAGGGACACGGCGGGTTGGACCTGCTCATCGAGGCCCGCGTCGCCGAGCGGTTCCCGCACTTGCGCACCGACATGACCGCGCTGAACGTCGGCTACTACGTCGCCGAGCTGCTGTCGGACGGCACGCAGGACTACGACCCGCACCCGGTGCTATTCGATGCGGCGCTGGGGGTGTTGCGCGCTCTGGTGCCCCCCTTTCTCCTAACCCCGCTCCCCCCAGGGGAGGGGGGAACACGCGAACTGGTCTCCGCGTTTGAGCTTGTCTGGCTGCACGAACTCGGCTATGCGCCGCAACTCGACGAGTGTGCCGTGTGCGCGCGGGGGTTGCCCGTGCCACCGCCGGAGTCGGATCGGGTCGCCTACAGCCCCGAGGCCGGCGGGGTGGTGTGCCCGGAGTGCCAGTCCGCCGCCCGCGACCGCCGGCCGTTATCCGCCCCCGCGTGGGCCGCGCTGAAGGCGCTCCGTCCGGACTCGACGGCCCCACGCGAACCCGTGTCCCCCCTCCCGCCGGCCGTCCGCCGGGAGGTGCGGCAGGTTCTCGGGCACACGGTCGGCTTCGTCCTCGGCCGCCGCCCGCGGATGCTGAGCTACCTGGACGGGACGTGAGAGTTGGTTTCGGGAGGGCGAGGCTCCCGCCGAGCCGAGCGAATCGGCGGCTCGGCGGGAGCCTCGTCCTCCCAGAATACAGAGGACCGGTTCATGCCCGCCCGCCGCCTCATCCGCCTCGCCGCCCTCCTGCTCGTCGCGGCCGCCGTCGGCTGCAACGGCAGCGGGTCGAAGAAGAAGAGCTTCACCGACCGGGCCTACGAGTCGGTGCGATCGCTCATCACCACCTCGTACCACGACCCGGAAGCGGACAACAAGCTGACGCAGGCGGACGAGTTCTTCGCCGCCGAGAACTACCCCGCCGCTCAAGGTCTGTACGGCGAGCTGGCCGAGAACAGCTACAACTCGGCGGCCGTGATGGAGAAGAGCCGGTTCATGGAGGGCGAGTGCCTGCGGATGCGGAACAAGTTGCCGCAAGCGGTGAGCGCGTACAACCGGCTGCTGAAGGACTTCACCGTCGGCACGTACACCGAGCAGTCGGCCCGGCGGATGGCCGACATCGCCAAGCGGTGGTTGGAAGAGGCGGTGACGGACATCGAGAAGTCGGAGTCGGGCAAGCAGTGGGTGCGGCTGCCGAAGCTGCTGAACGCCTTCGACAGCACGCGGCCGTTCATCGACCAGGAGGGCGAACTGGTGAAGACGCTGGAGAACATCGCCACCAACGCGCCGCACAGCAGCGTCGCCGACTGGGCGCTGTTCTGGGCCGGCTACCTGCACTACGCCCGCAAGCGGTTCGACGAGTCCGACCACCTGTTCAGCCAGCTCGCCGAGTTCCACAAGGACAGCCCGTTCCGCGCCGAGGCGCTGAAGTACGCCATCATCAGCAAGAACAACAGCACCGGCGGGGCGGTGTACGACGGGACGAAGTCGGCCGAGGCGCTGCAACTGGCCAACCACGTCGAGGCGACCGACCCGGAGTACCGCAACGACAAGACGAAGGCCGACTTCCTGCTCAAGCAGAAGATGGCCATCCGCTACCAGCAGGCGGAGAAGGACTACGAGATGGGCGAGTACTACCTGCGGACCAAGCGGCCCGGCTCGGCCTTCTTCTACTACGACATGGTGACGCGGCGGTACGCCGGCAGCCCGTTCGCCAAGAAGGCCGAGGGGCGGCTGCGGGAGATCGAGGACATCCGCAAGAAGCGGGCGGCCGACGGCGACCAGCCGGCGTCCACCTGGGAGCGGCTGAACGAGAACATCGACGGGCTGTTCGGCAGCGACAAGTCCACCGGCGACCCGCGGACGGTGCCGAAGTCCGGGCCGAAGGGGTCGCCGCTGCGGGCACCGTCGGCCGGCATGTGACCGAAGGTAGTCCGCACTCTCCCGCAGCCGCCCCTCGGCCTTCTTGGCGA
>JAYUFU010000132.1:0-19191 GCA_043738505.1 Fimbriiglobus sp.
ACGGCATGGCAGGCCCTCCATCGGGGGAACTGCCACGAGGATAGGAAGGTGTCCACCATGTCCCCGAACGCCTGTCACCCATGTCCCCGGTCCAAACACGAGGGGAGGTGGAAGAACTGGGTACACCGCCTCGCACACTGAAGCCCTGATGCTTCGCCCTTCACCTCCGCGCTTTGCCGGCGTGCCTCTCGATGAAGTCCAGCGTGCCCTTCAGGAAAATCTCGTGCCCGCCGGGCTGGAAGTCGATGGCGGCGCGGTCGGGCAGCTTCAGCTTGTTGGCGTACAAATACCGCACCTTGGCGAACTCGGCCGCGACCATCTCATCCGTGCCGACGCCATCGTCGTGGCCGCGTTCCACCATGAACGGCCGCGGCGCGATCAGGTACGCCATCTCGGCGTAGTTGAACGTGTTGCCGAGGTCGAACTCGTACATCTCGTATTCGCCGGTCCACATGTAGCTGCGGTCCAGATCGACGCTCACGTTCTTGCCGATCCACTCGTTGAAGTCGCCGCTGCAAATGCTCAGGCAGTACCGCTTCTCCACGGCCGGCACCCGCATCGCCGTCTTGCCGCCGTAGCTGAGGCCGTAGAAGGCGATCTTCTTGGCGTCCACCTGCGGCAGGGTTTCGAGCCAGTCCAGCGTCCGCTGGTGCTGGCGGATGATGAAGCTGAATAGGCTCAACTTCAACGGGTTGGCCTTGCGCTGAATCTGCCGGAAGTGGTTCTGGAAGATGTACGGGTTTTGCGGCGCGTAGACGATGTAACCCATGTCGGCCAACTTCGCACCGTAGGAGCGGTAGAACTTCGTCTCGTTCGGGTTGCAGATGTCCGCCGGCCGGCCTTCCAGCCCGTGCTGGCAGACGATCACCGGCCGCTTGTCGCCGGGCTTCAAGTCCTTCGGCAGCAGCAGCACGCCGAACGCGATCACGTCGTCGTACACGTCCAGCATGACCTCGTGGCCGGTCCAGTTCTTCTCGTCGTAGGTCTGCCGCGTGCGGACGTTCAGCGGCTTCGTCGGCTCCGGCAGCTTGCCGATCACCTCGGAATGGAAGTACTCGCGATACCACTCGCAGGAGGCTTCCCACTTCGCTGGCGTGGAGGGGTCGGCCTTCTTCCAGAACTCCTTGCGGGTGGCGTCCGAGTCCCGCCACAGCTTCTGCGTGAATGCAACGAGCTGGCCGAACTGCCGCGCGTGTCGGGCGGCGGGGTCGGGGAGCGTTGCCTTCTCCATTCCGATGGGCTCAAGACGGAGTTCGTCTATTCCCAAGGCTTTCAAGAATTCGTCATCCGGTAGCCGCTGTTCCAGAAGGCCGCCGAGAACATGAGGGAATCCATCATTCAACTTCGGATCGAAAAAGGCACGGTGGCGATGGTCCTCGATTTGACCCTCAGTTGATTTGTAATCGATCACGCCCGGTGCTGCCCCGGCCAACCCAGGCTTGCCCGTGCGAGGGCCACTCCACTTAGGCCCGTCAAAGTGCAAGGCAGCCTGCACTGTTCCCGCACACATTGCATGAAGTTCTGCGTCACCGAACTCGGCAGTCAGATTCCACAGATTGCGGTCAATGGGCTGACTGCTTCGGTTCGTGTGGCCCGAATAATACCCGGCGATATAAGCGTGCGTGACGCGAGCATCAATCGCTACTGCGTACAGCGCAATCATCCCGCCGTCGCCGTAGCCGATGACGCCGATTTTCAGTTTCGCGTCGTTAGTCGTAAACCAGTCCACCGCTGCCAGCACCTTTTGCACCTCGTAGCCGGTCAGGGTGCGGCCCATCTCGTAGGCCATGCGGTAGACGAACTCGCGGTGCGGGATATTGGTCTGCCGCTTCAACTTCGCATTGCCGGACAACTCGTCCTTGCGGTCGATGACAGTCGGGATCAACACCCGGCAGCCGTGCCGCGCGATGCGTAACGCGAAGTCGTCGCCCTTCGTCAGCCCGGCGAGTTCCTCCGGCAGTTGGTCGGCGTGCGGGATGGCCACCACGTTCGCCTTCGGCGCGCCCTTCGGTTCGATGAGCAGCCCCTCGGCGTCCACGCCCGGCAGCACCGACCAGCGGACGTTGTGGACCTTGCACCCGTCGATCTCGGCCAGCAGCGACGGCTTGCCTGGGCCGGAGACGTATTCCAGGTTCGGCTTCACCCGCTCGTCCACGACGCCGAGGATCTTCTTCAGCCGCTCGCGCTTGGCAGGCAGGCTCTTCGCCAGCGCCTCCTTCGACGCGAGGTCGGGCTTCCACAGTTCGTCTCGCTTCTTCGGCGCGGCGGCCAGTTCGCGGTCGAGGTACTTGTGGATGCCGTCCACCATGATCCGCGCCAGGTCGCCCTTCTCGTCCAGCAGCTTCGTGCCGGGCAGCGGTTCCGCCGAGAGAGGACAGACTAACCACAGAGACACAGAGACACAGAGAAGAAGAGGAAGAGAGTTGGGTCGCATGGTCGCCTCGGGCGCTGGGATAGTGGTGCCGGCTCTGAACTTATCTCTTCTTGTCTTCTCTGTGCCTCTGTGTCTCTGTGGTTAGCTCTTCATCAGCTCACTTACGGTCGCGTCAATCTCCGCCGCACACGGGCCGGCGAGCGGGACGGGGCGGTCGGCGTGCGGGAAGCTCCGCGCCCGCGAGGCGGCGTAGCCGGGATCGTAATGCACCGCCAGCAAGGACGCGACGAAATCCTCCCACCGGCCGGCGGCGATCATCGCCTCCCATTCGGCCGTCTGCCGCTTGCCGACGCGCTCGGGCATCAGCGCCAGTAGCGCCCGGAGGGTGTCGGGGTTGTCCACGAAGTGGCGGTACTCGGTCAGCAGGTGTTGCACCCGGCCCGCCGTCGGCATCATGATTTCCACGCCGGCCGACAGCCGCATCCGCACCCACAGGGCCGGCGGGATTTGCAGGCTGCCGATCTTGTGGCTCTCGGCTTCCACCCACACCGGGCGGGCCGGGTCGAGGCCGTCGAACGCGGCGATCAGCTGGGATTCGAAGTTCTTCTGCGTCGGCTGCGGGCCGACGTTGCCCAGCAGCGACCCGCGGTGGTTCGCCAGCCCTTCGAGGTCGAGGACTTGTTCGCCGCGCTCGGCGAGGCGGTGCAGCACCCGCGTCTTGGCGCTGCCGGTGGCCCCCGCGATGAGCGTCAGCGTGAAGCGCGGCGGGGCCTCGTCGAGTTCCACCCGCACCCGCTCGCGGTACGTCTTGTAGCCGCCTTCCAGCACCGTCACCCGCCAGCCGATCTGGGCGAGGACGTGGCAGAAGCTGCCCGACCTCATGCCGCCGCGCCAGCAGTACACGAGCGGCCGGTACGCCTTCGCTTTGTCTTTCAGGTGCGTGGCCAGGTGCGTGGCGATGTTCGCCGAGATGTACCCGGCCCCGATCTTCTTCGCCGCGAACGCCGTGACTTGCTTGTAGATGGTGCCGACTTCGGCCCGCTGCGCGTCGTCCAGCACCGGCAGGTTGATCGCGCCGGGGATGTGGTCCTCGGCGTACTCGCCGGGCGAGCGGACATCGATGATGTCGTCGTAGGGACACGGCACGCCCCGACCCCACAGGGTCCGGGTGAGGATCGGCAGGTTCGGCGTCATGCCGGTAGTGTAGCGGTCTCTGCCTTGTTAGCCCGCCGCGCCAGCAAGGGGCGAACCACCCAAGCTGCTGGCCCCTTGCTGGCGCGGCGGGCTAACAAAGACATCAGAACAACTCCCGCACCGGCTTCCCGTCGTACACCCGCACCGGTTGCCCATCGGGGCCGGGGATCGTCGCCTCCGCACCCACGCCCAGCGCGCGGAAGATGGTGGCGGGGATGTCGCGGGCGTGAACCGGCCGGTCGGCCGGTTCGCCGGCGATGGCGTCCGACGCGCCGACCACCCGCCCGCCCTTCACCCCGCCGCCGGCGAGGATCGTCGTCCAGCAGCCGGCCCAGTGGTCGCGTCCGCCGTTGCTGTTGAGCTTCGGCGTGCGGCCGAACTCGCCGGTCGCCACGACCAGCGTGCGGTCCAGCAGCCCGCGTTCTTCCAGGTCGAGAATCAGTCGGGTGAAGGTGGCGTCGAAGCTGGGCGCGACGGTGTCCCGATAGTCGCCGAGGTCGCACGCCAGCGACCCGCCGTCCGCGTGGCAGTCCCAGCTAGGGCGATTGAAGACGCCTCGGAATTGCAGCACCTGGATGAATCGACCTCGCTCCTTCCCCACACCGCACATGGCGTCCCAACAGTATTGGCCGAACGCGGTCATCGGGTAACGATCACTCGTCCACCCATCCCAACTCGCGGTGAAGCCCCCTTCATCTTCGTGGTAGTAGTCGATCTTGGGGAACTTGTCGTGGTCGGTGAGGTAGCCAGGCCCGAACCCTTTCCCGACACTGATGCCCGTATCGACAACGCCGTCGGCGAAGTCGTACCCGAATCCGACATAGTGTCGTCTCCGGCCGCAGGGGGTGCGTACTCCACCGTTCATGAGGGCGTGGACGCACCCCACGCTGGGCCAGTCGGGGCCGTCGCGGAAGAGGCGGCCGGTGTTCAGCAGTTGGAAGCCGGCCTCGTGGACCGGCGGGGCGTCGTGATGCACGCTGCGGATGAGCGAGAACTTGTCGGCGATGCCGGCCATCTTCGGGAACAGTTCCGTCAGCAGCACGCCCGGCACGCGGGTGCGGATCGGCGCGAACGGGCTACGGACGTGGCTCGGCGCGTCCGGCTTCGGGTCGAAGGTGTCGAGTTGGCTCGGCCCGCCGGTCATCATCAGGAAGATGACGGAATCGGCGGTGGGGGTCAGACGCTCCCTTGCGGTCGCGGCTCGTGAAGCCGCGTTGTTCGCTACTCCAACGGCACCAGCCACCCCGACGGCGGCGGTGGTGCGGAGGAAGTCGCGGCGGCTGGGGGCGGGGGTCGGCATGGCGGCGGCTCCGAGTGGGACGCTGCCGATCCTACCCACTGCCCGCCGCGTTGCAACGACAATTCCGGCCACCTCGCGCGATCAGCCGACGGGGGACGCGGTGTCGTTTGTCGCGCGACTTATCGGTTCTCCGCCGGAGCCGGCGGCGGGTACGCGAGGGACTTGACCGCCGCGCGACGGTCGGCGAGCAGGTACTGCGGGGCCAGACCGCCGACGAGGAGGAGCGCCGACAGGACGAGGACGGCCACCCGCTCCCGCGCCGTCACCGGCAGCGGGATGGCCGACCGGTGGCGGGTGCCGGTGAACAGCAGCAGGTACGCGCGGACGACGGCGATGCCGTTCAGCGCCGCCACCACCACCATCGCGATGCCGACCGACAGGTTCACGTTCAGCGCGCCGTCCACCAGCACCTCGACGGCGACGAAGCCGAGGGTGCCGGGGAAGCCGACGCACCCCAGCCCCATCAGCAGGAAGCCGACGGCCAGCTCCGGCGTCTGATCGTACAGGCCGTGAAAGCGGGTCAGGGTGAGCCGCCCGTGCCGCGCCTCGAGCGCCCGCAGCACCAGCCCCAGGCCGCCGAGGGAAAGCGCCGCCGACACCCACAGGCCGAGCGCGCCGGACAGGCTGGTGGCGGTGTGCAATTCCAGGCCGATCAGCACCAGCGAGGCGTGGCTGAGGAACAGGTAGGCGAAGAACCGCCGCGCGTCGGTCTGCACGACGGCCAGCCCGGCCGCGTACACGGCCGTCACCTGGGAGGCGATGCCGATGCTTTGCAGCACCCACTCCGGGGCGACGGGCAGGACCAGTCGGATGGCCGCGTACACGCCGGCGATGGGGGTGGCGAACAGCAGGGCGGTGCCGAACGTGGCGTGCTCGAACAGGTCGGCCACCCACAGGTGGGCCGGGACCGTGCCGCTCCGCACCAGCACCGCCGCCATGAGCGCGGCCGGTGCCCACCAGACGCCGGCCGACAGCCCGGCCACCCCGCCGACGAGCAGCCCGACGAACAAGGCCATGTGCAGCACGTACACCCGCGTCGGCTTTTTCCGCCCGACCAGTTCCAAGTACGGCGGGACCGTGCTGACGGCCAGCAGGGCGACCAGGGGCCACGGCTCGACGCAGGCGAACGTGGCCAGCCGGATGGACTCGCCGACCAGGTGGCCGGTGAACGACATCCGATTCATCTTCACCCGCGCCGTCGTCACGATCGTGAGCAGGTGCAGCAGGGCGACGAGCGGCAGCAGCGGCCCGCTCAGCCGGTCCACGAGGAACAGCTCCCGGCCGAGCAGTTCGACGAACAGGCCGACTCGCGGCGGGGCTTCGCCGGCGAGCAGCGCGACCCAGGCCAGCACGCCGGCGACGAGCGAGACGGCCGTCACGAGGGTCGCGATCCGGCCGGCCGCCTCGGTCGTGCGGGCGAACCGCACCGCCGCCGCGCCCAGCAGCGGCGCGGCGACGGCGATCTCGACCCACGGCAAATCGAAGACGTTCATGCGGGGCGGTCTTCCTTCGGGGGTGTCGGCGGGGCGGCGACGCCGTTCAGCGCGGCGGCGGCGCGGCGCTCCCAGGCGTCCAGGGTTCGGATCGCGACCAGGAACGGGCGGACGAGAAAGCGGTCGAGGGCGGCGTCGAGGTAGCCCCTCTCCAACCCGTACCGGTACGCCCACCCGCCGACCGCCCCCAGCCACCCGCCGGACGGCCGGGGCAGCCGGTCGCCGACGGCGTTCTCGAGGGCGTGGTGGTCGCGGAGGATGCTCGGGGCGCGGACGAACTGGAGGGTCCGCAGGCAGGCGTGCCCGATCAGGTGGACCAGCGGAACGTACCGCCACCCGAGGCCGATCTCGGCGACGATCAGCCCGACCTGCGTCAGCGAGGCGAACGACAGGACGGACTTGATGTCCGTCTGCACCCGCGCGGCGAGGGCGGCGAGGGCGGCCGTCGCCAGCCCCAGGACGAGGACCGCGTTCGACAGTTCCGGTGAGGCGTCCAACAGCGGGTCCATGCGGAGCAACAGGAACGCGCCGAGGTGGACGGACAGCGCCCCGTAGAAGAGCGCGCTCGACGGCGTCGGCCCCTCCATCGCCCGTGGCAGCCAGCCGGAGAACGGCACCAGGGCCGATTTCCCCGCCGCCGCCAGCAGCAACAGCCCGCCGACCACCCACACCTGGATCGGCTCGAGTTGGCACACGCCGTCCGGCCAGGCGGCCACCTCCTGCCCGGCCGCCTCGCGGTAGCCGGTCAGCTTGTCGAAGTCGCCCGCCCCGCTCATGTGGTGCAGGAACACGGCGGCCAGCAGCAGGGCGGCGTCGGACACGCGGTACACCACCCACACCCGCAGGGCGTTCCGCACCGGCGCGGGCCGCTCGTGGAAGAACCCGACCAGCAGGGCCGACGACAGGCCGACCAGCTCCCAGCCGAGGAACAGCGTCTCGATGGTGCCGGCCAGCGCGGCCGTCACCATGCCCGCCAGGAACACCGAGTACAGGACGAAGAACCGGTTGTACCCCGGCTCCCGGTGCATGTACCGGCCGGCGAACGCGCCGACGGTGCCGAGCAGCGCGAACGTCAGCGCGACGAACGGGATGGACAGCTTGTCGAACACGAACTTGATGGCGAAGTGGTACGGCGGCTCCGGCGGGTCGCTCTCCAGGTGGACCCACTCGGCCGACCCGACGACGACGTGCCGGGTGTCGGCCGCGACCATGAAGGCGAAGACGGCGAGCGTCGCCAGCAGGCCGAACAGCGTGACGGCGGCGACGGCGCGGGCGGACGCCGTCTCGGACAGCGGTCGCCCGACGAGCGAGGCCACCCCGAGCAGGGCCACCAGCAGCAGCGGGGCGACCACGACGGCCCCGCCGAGGAGCGACGGGTAATCGAGCGGGTCCATCGGCGGGTCAGGCTCCGGGGCGGATTTCGGCGAAGTCCAGGTGGTCCCGCCAGCCGCGGTACCAGTCGGCGGAACACGTCGCGACGGGGAGGGAACCGGCGGCCGGCTGGTACGGGTGGAACGCCCCGTCCCGGTACACCTGGATGCCGTCCGAGTGCGGGTCCAACACGCTCATCTGCACCCACCCGTTCCGCACCATCGTGCCGATCAGCGGGTTGCGTTCCATGATGCTGGCCACGACGGCCGGCGTCGTCTCGACGACGAACAGCAGCCGCACCGGCTCGTGGATCTCGACCATCTGCCAGGGCAACCCGGTGCGCAGGTCGCTGGCCGCCCCGTCCATGACGCCGAGCAGGGCGGTGACGTTGTGCGGCAGCTTCGTCCCGCACCCGTACCCCGGATTGTCCACGTGGCAGAAGTAGTATTCCAGGTTGATGCCGCCGCACACCGGGACGGCGGCCCCGAGGATGCGGGCCAGAATCGTCCCGTCGGCGTCGTCGCGGGTCGGGTCGTAGGAGTTGAGGAACGCCCGGCGGTCGAGGAACAGGCCGCGCGTCCGCTGCCGCCGCCCGACGACGCACAGGGCGTTCGTCGCGTGCCCCCACTCCGGCCGCACCTGGGCCAGGTCCTCGGCCCGCGCGTCCATGTGGTGCCGGGCCGCCGCGTTCGAGATGGCCAGCGGGGCCGAGTGGAACCGCCGTGCCCGCTCGTGCGAGTTCCGGTCCAGCACCTCCTCCAGGGCCGCCGTCACCGTCGCCAGCACCCCCGCGTGGGAGGGCGGCACCCGATCCGCGTCCGGGAAGGTGACGTACTCGTTGCAGGTGTTGTGCAGGCCGCCGACGAACGCCGTGTCCTCCGGGACGGCGATCCCCCGCCCGGCCAGCCCGGCGCGGACCCGCGGGTCGTTCAGCATCTGGGCGACGGCCCGCCCGTTCGGCCCGCCGACCGCCCCGCCGCACGCCCCGCAGTCGTGGGCCGACTCGTGCGGGTTGTTCATGCTGTGCGAGCCGTGGCCGAGGACCAGCACCAGCGGCGCGAACCCGTCCACCAGCCCGATGTCCCGGAGTAGCCGCTCGGCGATGTCGGTCATCTCGGCCAGCGAGTACCCGAGGCCGGCGTCCGAGTGGGACGGCTCGGCGTCCTGCCGCTCGAGCTTCAGCCGGGTTCCGCCGGGAGCCTCGCCGTGGTGCGGGCGACCGAACCGCGCGGTCAGTCGGGGGAACAGCACCTTGGCGGCGAGTGGGATGGCGGCGAGCGCCCCCAGCCCGGCCGTCAGCACCGCGCCGGCGGCGGCCGACCGGGTGCCGGCGCGGAACCACAGCGACGCCCATCCCCGCCGCCGCCGCGCCCGCGCTCGCCGCTCGTGCCCCGCCGCGTCCGTCGGCCGCTCCTCCACCCAGTGGCGGGGGCGGACGACGATGGGGCAAAGGGGGACGTGGTGGGCGTCGGCCGCCCCCCGGTAGTACATGGCCACCCCGTAGAAGCCCGGCGCGCCGAACGTCTCGCAGTCCGGGGCCACCTCCTCGAGGTGCCGCCGGAACGACTCCTCCCGCTCGTCCAGGCAGGTGATCGCCTGGAACGTCGGGCGGTACTCGGCCGGCCGGCGGACGGGGACGTGGCCGGCCACCGCGTCCAGGCACTGCATGCGGAACCGCCGCTCGTAGGCGTGGTGGAACACCCGCCGCCGCTCCACCCCGTGAAACCCCTCCACCGCGCGGTACAGGTTCGCCCACCCGTCGGCCGTCAGCCGCGCCAACTCGGCCGGCGACCAGCCGAGCAGTTGGGCCAGTTGGAACACCGGGAACGTCCGCTGGTTCGCGGCCGGCGGGGGGCATTCGCCGTCGAACTTCCCACTCGACGCCAGGTGTGTCTTCAACTCCGCCAGCGGCCCGCGGTAGTCGAGTTCGGCGCGGGCGACGTGCGCCGCCGCGAGGCGGTCGAGCAGGAGGCGGATGGCGACGAACCCCTCCAGGCTGCCCGCCGGGATGGGGTGCGCCACGCGGTCGCCCCGCAGTTCGACCTCGCGGACGATGCCGCCCCATCCGCGCAGCGCCAGGAGGGTCGCCGACAAGAAGTCGTCCCACTCGGCGGCGGGGACGCCGAGAAGGGCGAGCGACTCCCGCGCGGCGGTCAGGGCGTCGGTTCCGGCCGCGAGCAGGCGGGTGGCCTCAGACCGGAGTGGTCGGAGCCAACTGTCGGCCGGGCCACCGGGTCGCGCGTACGTCCTCAGGAAGCAGCGGAACAGGCCGTCCCCGCGGTCGGGCAGCGGCCACGCCGAGATGCCCTGGTCGAGGAAGGCGGCGGTGAACCGGACGAGCAGGTCGTTCACCAGTAGGTCGGTGTCGGTCCCGGTCGCGCGGAGGAGCCGGTCGCGGGGGCGGAGGGGGCGGGCGGGCGGGGCCGCCGGGGGCGGCGCGTGCGCGACGCCGTCCAAGCACACCCGCCAGAGGGATTCGACGGTGACCGCCTCCCACGTCCCCTCGTCCCACGTCTCGATGCCCCGTGCGCCGAAGCGGCGGAACAGGTCGCCCACCCAGCCGGGGCTGCCGTCCGCCTGCGGCCGCACGTCCCGCATCACCCACCGGCGGGTTTCGCCCGTCAGCCGGAGCCGGGTGTGGGCGGGCACGTCGTCCCGGAAGGTGTGGAGCGCGCCCGTCTCGGCCAGGTAATACGCCAGTTCCGCCGCCGTCGCCGCCCAGATCGGCCGTTCCAGCATCGTCCGACGCAGGTCGAAGGGGGTGGTGGTGCCGACCAGCGGGTCGGCGGTCGTCGCAGCCATTTCCAGGTGCAGCACCGCTTCCAAATCGGACACCCGGATGCGGCCCTTCCGCAGTTCCGCCCGATAGCGGTCCTCGGACAGGTACGGCTCGCAGCCGAACACCTCGCCGCCCCGCCGGACGGCCTCGTCGAACGGCAGCTGCTCGAAGGCGTGGAGGGTGTTGTGGTGGATGAAGACGGTGATCGGCCCCTGCGCCGGCAGCAGGTGGGCGGCGTGGCCGATGGCGGCTCGCAAGGCGTCATGCGGACCCCCGTCGCCGTTCGCGGGGTGGGGGTCGTCGGCGGAATGTTTCGGATCCACGCGGCCTCTCACTTGCGAACGGATACGGTGACAGGGACGACCGCACGCGGCGTGCCACGGGGCCGCCGGGGTCGGATTGCTCCGGCGGGCCGACGGATTCGACGGTTCCGTCGCCGAACCCCGCCCCGAGGTGGTCGCCGACCGTTCACGGTGGCCGTGCGGCGGTCAGAGTCTATTCCCGTCCATCGTCGGTGCCCGGCCTGGGAGGAGTGGATGCGCGGGTTCCAATTCCGCTACCTGATGCCCGTCGCGCTCATCAGCGCCTGCCTCGTCGCGCTGTCGGCGGTGACGGCGGTGTCGCTGTTCGGTCAGCAGGAGTCCGTCACCAGCGCGCTGCGGGAGAACGTCCAGAGCCACCGGGCGGCGGTCGAGTTGGAGGAGTGCCTCCGCGACCTGATCGCCCTGGAGGACGACCGGGTGCTGCGGGTGACGGTGCTGCACGACCGGGCGCGCGTGCTGCTTGCCCAAGTCCTACAGTACGCGGACCAGCCCGAAGAACAGGCCCTGCACGCGCGGATGAAGGCGGCGTTCGACGAGTACCTGGGGCAGTGGGAGAGGCTGCCCGCCGCGGCGGCGACGGGGTACGACGACGCCCGCAAGCGGGCGACGCGATACCTGGAAGGCACCGTGCTGAAGCCGTGCCAGGAGTTCGAGGCGTACAACACGCTCCGCCTGAGCGACTCGACCGAACACCACGAGCGGGTGCTGCGGCAGTTGGCGTGGGGCATGGCCGGGGTGGGGGTGATGGGCGGGGTCGCCGGGCTGCTCCTCGGATACGGGGTGGCGCGGGGGCTGGCGCGGTCGATCCGCCGGCTCCACGTCCAACTCCGGGACGCGGCCGGCAAACTCGGCCCCGACCTGCCGGCGATCGTGCTGACCGAGGACGGCGACTTCGGCGGCCTGCACGCCCAGATCGGTCGGCTGAGCGAGCGGATCGAGCAGGTCGTCCGCGACCTCCAGGCGCGGGAGTTGGAAGTCCTCCGCGCCGACCAGTTGGCCGCCGTCGGCCAGTTGGCGGCCGGGGTGGCGCACGAAATCCGCAACCCGCTCACGTCCATCAAGCTGCTCGTCCAGGCCGGGCAACAGGAAGGCGGCGAGGTGGGCGGCGAGGACCTGCGGGTGATCGAGGGCGAGGTGCGGCGGATGGAGCGGTCGCTCAACACGTTCCTGGAGTTCGCCCGCCCGCCCAAGCTCCAGCGGACGGCCGTGCCGCTCGGGCCGCTGGTGGCCGGCGTGTTCGGCCTGCTGCGGGTCCGCGCCGAGCGGCAGAGGGTCGAACTGGCCGTCGATCTGCCGGCCGTCGTGGTCGTCGCCGCCGACCCGGAGCAGCTCCGCCAGGTGCTGGTCAACCTGGGGTTGAACGCGCTCGACGCCATGCCGGCCGGCGGCCTCCTGCGGGTGTCGGTGCGGACCCGCCCCGGACAGGTCGCGGTGGCCGTCACCGACACCGGCCCCGGCATTCCGGCGGCCATGCTGCCCCGCCTGTTCACCCCGTTCACCAGCACCAAGGACACCGGCCTCGGCCTCGGCCTCGTCATCTCCCGGCGGATCGTCGAGGACCACGGCGGCACCCTGACGGCCGCCAACCGCCCGTCCGGTGGGGCCGAGTTCCTCGTCCGGTTGCCCGTGGGGGGCGCGTGATGCCGACCGTACTTTTGGTGGACGACGAGCCGGCCATCCAGCACGCCTTCCGCCGCGCGTTCCGCGGCCAGTCGCTGGACGTGACGACGGCCGGCACCGCCGCCGAAGCGGTGGCCGCCGCGACCGCCGCGCGGCCGGACGTGATCGTCCTGGACGTCCACCTGCCCGACGCGACCGGGCTGGAGACGTACCGCCGCCTCCGCCAACTGGACGCCCGCGTGCCGGTCATCCTCATCACCGGCCACGGCACCACCGACCTGGCCATCGAGGCGATGAAGGAGGGGGCGTTCGACTTCCTGCTGAAGCCGCTCGAACTGGCCGACGTCCGCGACCTGATCGACCGGGCGGTGCGGTCCAGCCGGATGATGCGGGTGCCGGCGGCCATGCCGGAGGAGCCGGCCTCCCCGCAGGGCGACCGGCTGGTCGGCCGCTGCCCGGCCATGCAGGACGTGTACAAGGGCGTCGGGCGGATGGCCGCGACCGACGAGACGGTGCTGATCCTCGGCGAGAGCGGGACGGGCAAGGAGCTGGTCGCCCGCGCCCTGTACCAGCACAGCCGGCGGGCCGACCGGCCGTTCGTGGCGGTGAACTGCGGGGCCATCCCGGACAACCTGATCGAGAGCGAGCTGTTCGGGCACGAGAAGGGGGCGTTCACCAGCGCCGACCGCAAGCGGATCGGCAAGTTCGAGCAGGCCGCCGGCGGCACCCTCTTCCTGGACGAAGTGGGCGACCTGCCGCCACAGGCCCAGGTGAAGATGCTGCGCGTCCTCCAGGAGCGGACGTTCGAGCGGGTCGGCGGGAACGAGACGGTGGCGGCCGACGTGCGGGTGATCGCGGCCACCAACGTGGACCTGGAGAAGGCCGTCGCCGACGGGCGGTTCCGCAAGGACTTGTACTTCCGGCTGAACGTGTTCACCCTGTCGCTGCCGTCCCTCCGCGACCGCGGCGACGACTTGCCCTTGCTGGTGGACCACTACCTGTCGCGGTACGCGGCGGAGCTTGGCAGCCCGGCGCGGGAGGCGTCGCCGGACGTGCTGGCGGCGCTCCGCGCGTACCCGTGGCCGGGGAACGTGCGGGAGCTCCAGAGCGTGTTGAAGCAGGCGGTCCTGCACGCCGGCGGCCCGGTGGTGCTGCCGGAGGTGCTGCCCGCCCAAGTCCTCTCTCGCCCGTCGCCCGCCGAGGGCGGCCCGGCGGACGGGTTCGACTGGGACGCCTTCGTCGGCGAGCGGATCGCGTCCGGGTCCGAGACGCTGTACGCCGAGGCCCTCGCGCGAATGGAGCGGGAGGTGCTGGTGCGGGCGCTGACCCACACCGGGGGCAACCAGCTCCAGGCGGCCAAACTGCTCGGCATCACGCGGGGCAGCCTGCGGACGAAGATTCGCGCCCACGGCATCGCCATCGGCCGGACGGTGTGGTCCGACGACGACCAGGGTGACGGCTGACCGCCCAAGCCACTCCCGCCCTTCACATGCGATTCACTTAGGATTTTCGGCGTTTCGCCTCTGGCATCGGAGTTGCGATGTGGCCCGGCGTCCTCCGCCCACTCCGAGGTGCCCACCGTGGCCGACCCGACTCCCGCCAAGCCGACCCCGCCGCCGCTCGCGCCGGGGCCGTTCGGCAACCTGCGGTTCGACGCCATCGCCGGCTTTTTCGTCTTCCTCATCGCCATGCCGCTGTGCCTGGCCATCTCGCGGGCCAGCGGGTTCCCGCCCGTCGCCGGCATCTGGACGGCCGTCATCGGCGGCCTGATCTGCACGTTCCTGAGCAACGCCCAACTGACCATCAAAGGCCCGGCCGCCGGACTGATCGTCATCGTCGCCGGGGCCGTCACCGAGCTGGGCGCGGAGTTCGGGGCCGGCCTGTCCGACGCCGACCGCGCCTTCCTGGGGTACAAGCTGGCGCTAGGCATCGGGGTCGCGGCCGGCATCCTGCAAGTGCTGTTCGGGCTGCTCCGGGCCGGGCGGCTGGCCGACTTCTTCCCGCTCACGCCCGTTCACGGGATGCTCGCCAGCATCGGCATCATCATCATCGCCAAGCAGCTGTACGAGGTGTTCGGCGTCGCCCCGACGAAGGGGGCGGGGCCGCTCGAACTGATCGCCGAACTGCCGGGCAAACTGAGGGAGCTGAACCCGGAGATCGCGGCCATCGGCCTGACCGGGCTGCTCATCCTGTTCGGACTGCCGCTGCTCGCCCGCCGATTCAAGGCGCTGAAGAAGGTGCCGGCGCAGCTCGTCGTCCTCGGCGCGGCGATCGGCCTGGGCCTGTACTTCGACCTCGACCACCAGCACACCTACCTGTTCCCGAACAGCTTCTTCGACAGCGACCACCCGGCGGTGTACGAGGTCGGCCCGCGCTTCCTGGTGGACATGCCGGAGGTGCTGTCCGACCCCGGCTCGGCCTTCGCGTACCCGGACTTCCGCGGCCTGGCCACCGGCACCGGCCTGACGTACCTGATGCTGTTCGTGATCATCGGCAGCCTGGAGTCGCTGCTCAGCGCCAAGGCCATCGAACTGCTCGACCCGTGGAAGCGGAAGACGAACTTCGACCGCGACCTGACGGCCGTCGGCATCGCCAACACGCTGGCCGCGGCGGTCGGCGGGCTGCCGATGATCTCCGAGATCGTCCGCAGCAAGGCGAACCTCGACGCCGGCGGCCGCACCAAGTGGGCGAACGCCTGGCACGGGCTGTTCCTCCTCGGCTTCGTCCTGCTGTTCCCGAACCTGATCCACAACATCCCGCTCGCCGCCCTCGGCGCGATGCTCGTGTACACCGGCTGCCGGCTGGCGTCGCCGAGTGAGTTCGCCCGCACGTGGAAGGTCGGCACCGAGCAGTTCGTCGTCTTCCTCGGCACCATCTTCGCCACCCTGGCGACGGACCTGCTCATCGGCATCGGCGTGGGCATCGGCCTGGAAGTCTGCTTCCACCTGTGGCACGGCGCGCCGGTGCGGGGTCTGTTCCGCGTGGACATCAGCACTGTCACCGAAGGCGACGACAAGGTGACGATCCTCGTCCGCCGCGCCGCCGTCTTCAGCAACTGGCTGGGGCTGCGGAAAGTCATCCTGTCGAAGGGCGAGGTCCACCGCGTCGTCGTGGTGGACCTGTCGGGCACCCGGCTGGTGGACCACAGCGTGATGGAGAAGCTGCACGAGTTGGAGGCCGACTTCGCCGCCAACGGCAAGCACCTGGCGGTCGTCGGCACCGACGCCCACACGCCGCTCAGCCGACACCCGCTGGCCGCCCGCCACAACCGGAACGCGAACGCGGAAGTGGCGGTGTAGGGCGACCCGGCGAAGGCCCGTCCGCCGGAGCGCACCCGAAGAATTCCGGTCTTGCCCCTCCCGACCCCCGATGGTATCCGCCGTCGGGGGTCGGTTCGTTTTCGGGGGAAGCACATGAAGACCTACACGGGCCGGGCTACGCCCACTGTCCGCGCCGGCTGGCTAGCGTCCGTCTGTCTGCTGGCGGTCGCTGCCGGAGCGTCGGCCCAGCCGCTCGCGCCGGACCCGTACACGCGACCGTTCCCGGTCGCGCCCGTCGATGCGGTCCAACCGGTCGCGGTGCCCGACGTGCCGTCGGGCGTCGAGTTCCTTCCGCCGTCGCCACCCCTGCCGAACGCCGCACCCCCCTCCGGGGTTCCGTCGGCGGCTCCGCCGACGGACAAGGCGTTCGAGTCGGTCTGGAACAACGGGCTGTTCGTCAAGTCGAAGGACGGCAACTTCACCGCCCACGTCGGCGGGACGATCCACTACGACGGCGCGTGGTACACCGGCGGGCTGGGCGTGCAGCGGTTCCCCGGCGGGGTCGGACAGTTCGCGGACGGGGTGAACGCCCGCCGCATGCGGCTGTACATGGAAGGCACCCTGTACAAGGACTTCGACTACAAGTTCGAGATCGAGTTCATGAACGGGTTCAGCCCGGCCGGGTTGAACGGCACCGCCGCGGCGAACACGGTGTCCAACTCGCCCGGCCCGACCGACGCCTGGGTGCAGGCCAAGGACGTGCCGTTCGTCGGCACCGTCCGCATCGGCAACCAGAAGGAGTGGTTCAGTCTGGAACACCTGGAAGGGTACCGGTCGCTGCTGTATATGGAGCGGTCGTACCTGTTCGACTTCAGTCAGGCGACGGCGTTCAACAACGGGTTCAGCCCCGGCGTCAGCGCGTTCAACGCCTGGGAGTGGGCGGACAAGCGGCTGTTCACCGCCGTCGGCGTGTACAAGAACGAGAGCGACCTGCTCGGCTACGGCGTCGGGAACGGCAACTACGCCGTCACCGGGCGGGTGGCCGGGCTGCCGGTTTGGATGCCCGACGAACAGATCTACTGGCACGTCGGCGGGGCCATGAGCCACCGCGACCCGGTGAACGGGCAGGTGCAGGTCCGCATCCGCAACGAGGTGCGGAACGCCCCGTTCCCGCTGCTCAACCTGATCGCCAACACCGGCGCGGTCAGTGCCGAGTCGCAGACGCTGTTCAACCTGGAGACGGCCGCCGCCTACGGCCCGCTGACGGTGTCCGGCGAGTACACCGCCAACCTCATCAACGGCGCGCGGGTGGGGAACGGCCCCGACCTCGGCACGCTGGCGTACCAGGGGTTCTACGCCCAGGGGATGGTGTTCCTGACCGGCGAGCACCGCGACTGGGATCCGAAGATCGGCAGCTTCAAGCGGGTGGTGCCGCTGAACAACTTCTCGCCCGGCCACGGCACCTGGGGGGCGGTCGAGGTGGGCGGCCGGTACACCTACCTGAACCTGGACGACAAGGGGGTGAACGGTGGCCGGCTGAACAACGTCACCCTCGGCGCGACGTGGTACTGGAACCCGAACGTGCGGCTCCAGGTGAACTACGACTACGTGTACCGCGACGGCGGCAGCAACCCGCTGGCGAAGGGGGCCATCCACTCCCTCGGCACGCGGCTGGCGATGGACTTCTGACCCGGTCTCACCCACTACGGGGTCCGACGCGATCCCACGGAAGATGGTGGTCCCCTGCCGCTCGTCGCGCGGCGGCAGGGTGTCGCGCCGCTCCCCGGCCATCCGTGTCCCGACCGGGAGGGGAACTCGACTTGCCCGTCGCCACCGCCGATCACTACACCCCGCCGCTCGTTTCCACAATGCGGGCGGCGAGCAGGCACTCGACCAGCGTCACCATGTGCCCCTCCTGCACCACCCGCCCGTCCTGGTTCAGGATGCGGCGGTGCCACACCACCTCCCCCCGCCGGCCGCGGCCCTTCAGCGTCTTCTCGTGGACGCGGCTGAGCAGGTGGATCGTGTCGCCGACGAATACCGGCGCGGTGAACGTCCAATCGGACACCCGGAGCAGGGCGACGGTGCGGGTGCAGGGCGACTGCGTGCCGAGGCCGCTGGCGATGCTGAACACGCCGAACCCGTGGACGACCGGCCGCCGGTACGGGGTCGTCTTGGCGAACTCGTGATCGACGTGGATCGGGTTGTAGTCGCCGCTGAACCCGGCGAACGTGGTCAGGTCGGATTGGGTGACGGTGCGGGCCGCCGACTGGTATTCCGCGTTCAACTCGAGGTCGTCGAAGTAGAGCGCGGTGGGGAGAATAGGCATCGCGGGTCTCGGTGTCGGTTCGGCCGGAGCCGAATTAATAGGTATACCCGGCTCGCCCCGCGAAACAACGGGACGATCCGCCGCCGGCCCCGGTTGCCGATCCGGGGCGGGCGTGCGACAATCACCTCAATCCTGGGTGCGGCCGCCGCGGCCCGCCCGCCCCGTGCAGGAGAAAGAGCGATGGAAAAGGTCGTCCGGTTCGGCGTGTGGACGGTGTTCGGGTTCGGGTTCGTGGTGATCGCCGCCGTCGCGGCCCTCACCGCCCTGGCCGCGAAGCCGGCCGTGGCCCAGGCGCAAAAAGGCGTCAAGTCCAAGATCACGGTGACCGTCCCGCAGGACGACGCCGAGCTTCAGATCGAGAAGAAGGTGATGAAGACGGCCGGCAAGGTCCGCGAGTTCGACACGCCGGAGCTGGAAGCCAAGAAGATGTACGAGTACGAGTTCGTCGCCACCTGGAAGCCGAACAACTACACCGTCATCACCCGCACCCGCGTCGAGAAGTTCGTCGCCGGCGACGCCGTCGTCGTGGACCTGACCAAGGAGCCGAAGGACGGCGACCCGAAGGACAAGGCGGTCATCCGCTTCGTCCCGACGCCGGACGACATCGTGGACGCCATGATCAAGCTGGGCAATGTCGGGAAGGAGGACGTGGTGTTCGAGCCGGGCTGCGGGGACGGCCGCATCATCGTCGCCAGCGTCAAGGCCGGGGCTAAGAAGGCCGTCGGCATCGACCTGGACGAGGAGCGGGTGAAGGAGTCGAACGCGGCGGTCAAGGCGGCCGGCCTGGGGGACAAGATCGACATCCGCAAGGGCGACGCGCTGGAGGTGAAGGACTACGGCGACGCCACGGTCGTCATGCTCTATATGGGCGACGAGTTCGACCTGCTGGTGCGGCCGGTGCTGGTCCGCGAATTGAAGGTGGGCAGCCGCATCGTGTCTCATCGGTTCACCATGGGCGACTGGAAGCCGGACACCACCAAGACGATCACCGGGCAGGACGGCGAGGAGTACCTCGTCCACCTGTGGACCGTCACCGAGGCCGCGAAGACGAAGTACGCCGCCCCGAAGAAGGAGAAGTGAGCGGAACGGATCGACCTTTGTTCCGGGAGGGCGAGGCTCCCGCCGAGCCGTGACAAGACGGCTCGGCG
>JAYUFU010000133.1:0-6772 GCA_043738505.1 Fimbriiglobus sp.
AAACGCCGTCCACCCACGGCCCTTGCGGGCCGGGTTCGCCGAAGACCGATCAGCGGGTCGCACTCGCCGGCTTGACCGCCGGCATCTCGGCGGCGGCCAGGTGGTCGAGCAGCGACCGGTTCGGCTCGCGGACCACGGCGTCCAGCTTCGGCGACACCTGGCCGGGCGAGCCGGTGGCGCGGAGCGATTGCAGGTACGTCAGCAGCACGGTTCGGGCGTCCGGCTTGCCCCGCAGGAAATAGTGGACCCATGCCCACGCCTCTTGATATTCGGCCCGCTGCATGTCGGCCACTTCCGTCAGCTTCTCCAGCCGCGCCAGGTTCGGCTGGAACGGCCCGACCCGCAAGGCTTCCAGGTGCGCCGGGTTCAGCCCGTCGTGCGCGGGCGGCTGCTCGAAGAACCCGGCCAGGCCCTCGTCCAGCCACAGCGGCACGCCTTTCAACACGCCGTGCAGCAGGGCGTGCGTGAGTTCGTGCCGGAGGTCGGTGCGGAGCCGCTTGCCCAGGTAGGTGTAGACGAGCAACTCCGTCGAGCCGCCCGGCCCGCGCTTGTCGGCGATGAAGTACGCCGGCCGCAGCGGCAGCTTCGGGTGCCACGTCCGCAGGAACGCCTCGTACCCGTCCTGGTCCTCGAACAGGAACACCTGCACCAGGGTGTTGCCCAGCGGCAACCGCAGTTCGCGGCGGAGGTGGTCGGGCAGGTCTTCGAGTTCGCGGAAGAGCGGGTCGGACGCTTCCAGCGGGAAGTCGGAATAGAAGACGAACTGCGACACGCGCAGGTGGTGCTTGGTCGGGCGCTGCGGCAGCGCCGGGGGCGTCGGGACGGCGGCGACCGTGCCGGTCTGCTGGCCGCGCTCGACCGGCTCCGCCTTGGCCGCCGGCTTCGCCCTCGTGCCGAGGACGCCGCAGCCGCACAGGACGAGCATCGCGACGGCGACCGGGACCGCGAGTGTGGCCGGACGAAGGTGGCGTTGCGTCATCGGATTCCGGTTCCGGTGGGCGTCGGGGGACCATACCGCGAATGCGGCCGGCGAACCAGCCGAGTGTCGGCCGAACAGTCATCGACCCGCCGCACATCCCCCCTTCACGAAAACGTCCGCCTCAACCCAGTGGACGGCCCAAGTTCGCGTTCCGTCGCACCTTCGCACGAACGCCGACGGCGATGCGAGTCCACCAGACTTTCCAGTCCCCCCTGTTTGCGCCGAGGTAGGCCCGTAGCACTCGTAGGCGATCCGTCCGCGACACCGCCGGCGAGTCCACGAAGCTCGCCGCCAGCCGCGTGAGTTCCCGGATTCGTTGAAGTTCGGGCACCGGGCGACCGGCCGTCACGCCCACGAGGTCGATCAGCACCGGGTCGCCGGCCGGGGTGACGAGGACGTTCGGGGCCTTCAAATCCTTGTGCGACACCTGCCGGTCGTGCATGGCGCGGAGCAACCGGCCGAGGCGGTCGGCGAGCGCGCGGCGGTCGAACCGCGTCACCGCGTCCGGCAGCGCGACCGCGCCTTCGACGACCTCGAACAGGACGTACCCCTCGGCCGGCAGTCCGTGCCGCCGGCGGTGCAGCACGGCCAGCGGGCGGGCGGTCGGCAACCCGCGATCCAGCAGCGCGTGCCCGTTGATCCAAGAACGCAGAGCTGGCGACCGACGGAGCAGATTGCGGAGGGACGCCAGGCGCTTCTTCAGGCGGAAGCGCTTGAGGATGAACCTTTCCGTCACCGCCACCGTCGAACTCGGCGAATCCTTCAGCAGCACGACACCCGGCTGCGCGAACACCGCGTCCGGGTCGTTCGTCAGCAGGTCCAGCACGGCGTCGGGCAGCTCCTTGACGGCGTGACCGCGGAGCGCCCCGCGCTTCACCTTGCGGAACTGGCGGTTGTTGCCGAGGTATCGGCCGGTGCGCGCCGCCCAGAATCGCAAGTTGGAGGCGAACGTGGCGGCTTCCACCTCGCCGGCGTGTTGGCTGCTTGTCGCGGCCAGTTCCAGCGTCATCCTCGCCGCGGCATACGCCCGCCAGAACCGGCCGCGATCCGCCCGCGTCGCCCGCATCTGGAACCAGCGGTTCAGCAGCACCAGGTTGTCCCGGCTCTCGGCCCACGGCAGCGGCGGGCCGAACCGCACCGAATGCACGTCCAGGAGGAAGAACCGCGGCACCCGCGACGGCGGCACCTCGACGAGGAAGTTGCCGGGGTGCGGGTCCGGGTGGCGGACGCCGGCGTCGTGCAACCGGGCCACGAACCGGCCCAACTCCACGGCCAGTTGCCGCCGGACGCCGAGGTGGGTGCCCGCGAGCCGGTCGGTCAGGTACGCATCGAGCGGTTCGGCGTCCGCCTGCTCGCGGGTGACGATGACGCTGTCGCCGGGCCACCGCGAATCCCGCTCGCCCCAGGCCAGCGGCGAGGTGCAACCGAGGCCGAGCGATTGCAACCGGAGGGCGTTCTCGAACTCCAGCCGCGCCTTGGGCGGGCGGAGGATTTCGCGGACCCAGGCGCGCGGCGTGTTCGCCCGACAGACCTTCACGAACGCGGTCCCGCCCGGCAGCGTCACGCGATAGACGGTGCGTTGCAGGTTCCGCTTCACCACCACCGCGCGACCGCTTCGCACCCACTCGGCGAGGGCGGGCGTGTCGAAGAGCGGCGCGGCGGCGGGCAGGACGTGCCAGAGCGCGCCGTCGGCGGCGCGGTCGGCGGTGGGACCGGCGTCGGCCCGGCCGAACGGCGACCACTTGCGGAGGAAATGGCTGAGCAACGGTGGTGTCCTATCTTGTTACCCGCCGCGCCAGCAAGGGGCCAACCCCGTCGGCGATTGGCCCCTTGCTGGCGCGGCGGGCGAACAAGATCGGGAACCGTCGTCGGGTTCGTGCCTCAGTCGTCGTCGCTGTCGGGTAGGGGGGCGTCGAACGGGGCCGCCTTGTACCGCTCCAGTTGGCGGCGGAAGAAGTGGTTGCGGCGGTCCTCGGCGACCAGTTTCGCCATCCCCGCAACGGCCGTCTCGCGGTCGCCCTTGCGGAACTGCACCTCGGCCAGCCCGGAGCGGTGCGCCTTGCTGTCCGGCTCCAGTTCGACCGCCTTCTTGGCCAGCACCAGCGCGGCGTCCAGTTCCCGCTTGCAGCCGGCCGCCAGCCACGCGGCCGAGTGCCGCGCCCAGCCGGTGTCCGGGTGTTCCCGGATGACCTTGCCGAAGGCGTCCCACGTCTGGCGGAACAGGGCGTCGGCGTCCGCCTTCTTGTCGGCCTTCTCCAGCCCCTGCACCATGCCGATGACCAGGTCCGTGTGCGTGGGCAATTGAACAAGCGCGTCGCGGGCGGCGGCGAGGGCGGCGGCGTGCTTGCCTTCGGCCAGGAGCTGCCGCGCCTCGTACCCCCGCACCGACGCCAGCACGTTCACGTAGGCGTACCCCTCGACGTAGGTGACGCCGGAGGTGCGGAGGACGTAGTGGATGGCCCGCCGGTTGGCGGCGGCGGCGTCCCCGAAGTCCTTCAGCGTGGCCGACGCGCGGGCGATCTGGTTCCAGACGTTGCCGTTGTTCCCCTCGGTCAGCCACGCCGTCAGGCGGGTGGCGTCCCGCTCGGCCTTCACGTCCGCGGCCGCCTCGCCGCGGTTCAGCAGCTCCTCCAGGAACCGCCCGCGCATGTTCGAGTGCGCCAGCGACACCGCGTGCGCCAGGGCCATCCGCCGCTTCCCCTCCTTCTCGTCGCCGGCCAGCACCAGCGCCTTGCCGGAGTAGTACAGCAGCAGGCCGTTGTTCGGCGTCAGCCGCCAGCCGTCCAGCAGCGCGGCCGCCGCCTCCGCCGGCTTCTTCTGGGCGATCAGCAGCTCGCTCTGGTCCTGCCACAGGCGGAACGACTCGTCCACGCCGAACACCCATTGCCGGCCACCGGGGGAGATGCGGATGACGGGAGCCTGCTCCATCTCCGACACCTCCGCCTTCGGCTGCGTCTTCATCGTTTGCAAGTCCGTGTACCCGGTCAGGGTGGCCAGGGCACCGGTGGCGTCGCCGGCGATCCGCTGGGCGGTGGCGATGCCCATCGCCTTGCAATACCGGGAGATGGGCGGCGGGGCGGCGTCCTCGCCCCGCCGGTTCCGTCCGCCGGGGGCGAGCGGCTTGGCCTTGGCCGCGTCGGCCAGCAGCCCCTTCACCTCGTCGGCGGTCAGCTTGGCGGCGAGCAGCCGGCGGACGGTCAACATCCGCTTGGCCGGATCCTCCTTCGGCCGCGTCTCCTTCAGCACCTGCCACCAGAAGTACGCGGCCTCGGCGTCGGCGTCGAACAGGATTTCGTAGGGGTCCTGGCCGGTGAAGGAGGAGCGGCCGCCGTTGGTGTCGTGGCTCGCCTGGGCGCGGCCGACCAACTCGGCGGCGAGGTCGGGGAAGCCGGAGCGGACCTCGGCCTTCACCAGGTTGAGCAGTGACGTGCTGTCCGACAGGTTCATCTGGTCGGCCATCTTGCCGAACACCTGGGCGGCGGCGTCCCGCTGCCCCAATTGCGCCAGGATGCGGCCCTTCTTCGCCAGGTACAGGTTCGTCAGCGGGGCGTTGCCGCGAAGGTCATCCTCGTCGCCGGGGTCGCGCGGCTTGTTCGCCAGCCCGGCGGTGATCGCGTCCATCGCCTCTTTGAACTCCAGCCGCACCGTCAGCATGTCGGTCAGCACATGGGGGGCGCTCTCGGTCGTCTTCAGGCGGGCGATGCCGTCCTCGGTGCGGCCGTTCAGCAGCAGGGCGAGCGCGCCGTCCTCGATGGCGTACCCGCCGACATTCGCCACGTCGGACGCCTTCACCTCGGCCAGCAGCTCGCCGGCCTCCTTCTCCTTGCCGGCCATCCGCAGGCGGAACGCCTTCAACCCGTCCGCGCTGTTCGCCCCGTCGGCCGGCTCGCCGACCAGCGTGGCCCAGTCGTCCACGTCGATGAGCAGCCCCTCGCGGAGGCCGGCCAGCGGCTTGTCCTCCTTCGTCAGTTCGGGCAGCAGAGCCTTCAACTTGGCGCGCTCGTTCGTCACCCGGTACGCGCACAGCAGGCCCGTCTCGCCGGCCTTGCCCACGTCGCCGGGCAGGGTGCGGGCGTCGGCCATCTGCTCGATCAGCTCCTTCCCCTTACCCCGCCGGACCATGAACACGGCGTAATCGAGTTGCCCGGTGACGGCCTCGCCGCGATACTGCTGGAACCCTTCGTCGTCCGGCCGCCTCAGCCAGATTTGCCCGTAGCTGTTCAGCCGCAGCAGGTTCTCGGCCTCGGCCTCCTTGCCGTCGAACAGCAGGACCGGCACCACCAGACGCAGGTGCGTTTGCAGGGCGCGGAAGAAGTCGTACCGCTCGGTCGGCGAGCCGAACCCTTTCCGCAACTGCTGGCCCAGGACGGCGACCCCGTTCGGCCCGGCGGCGATCAGCTTGCGGGCGGTGTCGAACCGCGTCCCTTCCGCCCCGGCGATGAACTCGTCGATCAGGCCGAGCAGCTCCGTCGGCGTGTCCGGCAGGATGCCGCGGTTGAACTTGTCCAGCACTTTCTTCGCCCGGTTGACGACCTCCGGGGAGTTGCTCTTCAGCGCCGCCTCCAGCGCCGGGCGGGCGGCCTCGCCGAGATCCCACAGTTTCTTGCTCGCCTCCTCGCGGGTGCGGAAGTCGCGGTCGCCGAGTTGCTTCGCCAGGTCGGCGGGGGTCGGCGGGACCGGCTCGGCGGCGACGAGGACCGCGGCCGTGACCAGCAGCAGGCCGAAGCCGAAACCGCGAATGCGTGGGGACACGACACCACCCTCCTTGCCCGTGGACGCGAACGACTGCCTGCATGGTATCCCGGCGGGACGGTTCCGGGCAAGGAATTTGGACGGCCGGCTCACACCGAACCCGATTGATCCGTGTCCGTCGTGATTTGTTAGCCCGCCGCGCCAGCAAGGGGCGAACCGCCTGAGTGACTGGCCCCTTGCTGGCGCGGCGGGCTAACAAGACAGGGCAACAGTTCAATCGGATTCGGTATCACTCCATCACTCCAAGCCGACGGCCGGTTCGCCGCCGGCGCGGGTGGAAAGCGCCACCAGGGTGTCGGCGGCGGCGTAGCGGACGAACCGCACGCTGCCGTCGCAGAATGCGAAGTGCGCTCCGCCGCCGTGCAAGCTCCAGAAGTGGAAGACGGCGCACGGGTTGGCGGTCCTGTCGTCGGCGAACGAGTACGGCCCCGGCGGGCAGTTCCGGTAGTCCGACGTGAAGTTCCGCTCGCGCACGCCCAGCACCGTCTCGCCGGTGCCGTCCTCGTACAGGCCCCACCCGCGATACCACCAGCCGACGCGGAAATCCCCGGCCGGCGGCCGCTCGCCGATCATCAACGTGTTGCTCAACCCGTCGGTGATGTCCGCGTGCCGCGTCTTCGAGTCGGTATACAGCACGCCGTCCTTCTGGATGTGGTTGCGGCCGCCGTTGCCGAGGTAGCTGGTGACGGCGACCGGCACGCCGTTGGCCACTTGCGTGGCGGCGGCGGCGCGGCCGTCGGCGGGGCAAGCGAAGGCGCGGACGGGCAGGCGGAAGCGGGACCGCAGCCGCACGCGGACGCGGACGACGCCGTCCAGCCCGGCCCACAGGTTCGGCAGCTCGCGGTCGCCGTGCAGGACGTGCCGCTCGACGGTGATGTTCCCGTCCGCCGCGCGGGACCGCACGAGGAACCAGACCCACTCGAACAGGAACCACGACAGGAGGGTGAGCGACAGGACGGCCAGCGTCGGCGACCAGTACGCCAGGTACGGCAGGGCCACGGCGGTCATCGCCCCCGGCCAGAACAGCAGCCACCACCCGCG
>JAYUFU010000134.1:0-19104 GCA_043738505.1 Fimbriiglobus sp.
AAAGCCGGGATGAAGAGGATCAGAAAGAATGAAATCTTTGTTCTGTTCCGATCCTCTTCATCCCGGCTTTGATCCGTGTCATCCGCGTTCCGATTGATGGAATGGTCCCCAGGTATGCCACTCCCTGGCGGTCGCGGCTCGTCGATTCGTCACCCGACCAAGTTCGTCGCCCACGCCTTCATGCCGTCGAGGGTCAGGCCGTGCGGGACGCCGAGCAGGTGCAGCGCGGCCAGCACGACGCCGAGGTCGATGACGCCGCACAAGTACGGCACCGCGCGGCCCTTCCAGTCGGCCAGCTTCTTGGCGGCGCGGCCGACGCCGTCGGCCCGCCCCTGCCACGCCAGGAACTTCTCCTCCAGTCGGTCGCGGTTGTCCACCAGCCGGCCGAACTCGTAGTGGCTCTTGGCGGTGGCGAACGGGTCGAGGTGGCCGTTCCCCGGCTTCGTCTGCAACTGGCGGGCGAGCGCCTCGGCGGCGAGCGCGGCCTTGGTGTACTTGCGCTCCAGGCGAGACGCCTTCGACGCGAACACGGCCTTCACGCCGGCGAGGACGGCGCGCAGCAAGGCGTACAACGGGATCATGGTGAATCCTCCACGGGGGCGCAACGCAGATGGGGTGAGTGCCGCGCGGGGGAGTCCGGAGGGTGTTGCGCTTCGACAGTCCCGGCCGGCCCGCGTGCCAGGGATAGGAGTCGGGCCGGCCGGAGCGGGTTCGCGGATTTTACCGAATGAGTCGTGGCGGCGGCGCGATCGGCGGCCGGCGGAGGTCCGGGAGCGGATAAAGGAACGTGCCGTCCGGCCCGTCGGTGATGAACTGCTTGGCGTCCGGCGTGAAGGCCATCGCCGTGACGCCGAACGGCGGCGCGCGGAGCGTGTGCCGCAGCGCGTTCCCGTGGATGTCCCAGAACTCCACCTCGCGGCCGACGGCCACGGCGAACGACTTGCCATCCGCACTCATTGCCACGCTGTCGGAGTAGCGATCCGTCGCCAGCATTCGCGGGTCGGCGTCCGAGAACGGGTCGCAGACGGCGACGAAGGCGTGCTTCGTCACATTCTTACCCTCGTTGGCCGAGCCGCTGACGAGGAGCGTGCGGCCGTCATTCGCCCAGTGCAACCCCCGCGCGCCGCCGACCGACCCCGGCACGCTCAGCCGTCGAACCAGCTTGCCCGCGACCACGTCCCACACGCTCACCACCCACCGCGACTTGCCTCCGGGTGGCGTGTGGTCGAACTCGTGGAAGGCGACGTGCCGGCTGTCCGGGGAACAGCGGACGTTGTCCGACGACCGGCCGGACATCCCGCCGCCCGGCTGGTCGAAGTCCAGGTCGTGCTTCCGTTCACCATTGTGTGCGTCCCACACGCGTGCGGTCTCGGCGACGCGCACCGCGATCACGAACTTCCCGTCCGGCGTCAGCGCGAAACCGTACTCCGCGTACCCCTCGCTCTCGGCCAGCTCGCGCTCCCGCTCCCCGCGCCGGACGACGAGTTTGCCGCCCTTGGCGACCACCCGCGCCGTCGCATTCTTCGGTCGGGCTGGCGCAGTCGCCTCTCGACCGGTGGCGAGGTCGAACGCCGTTCGCGCCTGGACCCGCGCCAGAGTGACGTTGCCGCCGTCGAAACGGAACGCCGTCACGGTCCCTCCGTCGCTCGCGCGGCCGCCGATCCGCTTGCCGGTGTCCACGTCGAACAGGGCGAGAGTGCCGCTGACGACGGCCAGCGTGTTCCCGTCCGGGCTGAGCCAGAACGTCCCGTTCGGCACGTCCGTCAGCGTCCGCTTGTATTTCCAACTCGGCACCTCGAACTCGGCGAGGCCGCCGTTGAATTGGGCGAGGGCCGACTTCCCGCCCGGTCGGAAGTGCGGCGTACTGATGCCGCCGTGGTCCGGGTAACGGTTGATCCGCTGCGGTTCCTCGGCGACCCCATCCGACAGGTTCCACAGTTGCAGTTCCGACGGCTCGTAGATGATCGCCTGGACGACCATGCCGTTCCCGAACACCGGCCGCACGGTCATCTTCTGTACCTGCGTCCATACCCGCCGGCCGTCCGGGTGCGGGGTGACGGAAGCGTAGGATTCCGTTTCGGTCGTCCACGCCTGTCGGCCCGACGGCAGTTCGTACCCGGTCAGGCGCGTGGAGCGGCTATCGGCACCGACGCCGTGGATCGCGGTGAGCAGTCGCTTGCCGTCCCGCGACAGGACGACGGTTTGAATGGCGTTCGGCCCGTCTTTCGGCAGTTTCAGGATGGGCTTGTCGTCGCCGGGGTCGTACACGTCCACCCCGCTTTTCGAGTGGACCGCCACGCGGCCGGCCGGCGTCACCTGCGTGAGGTGAACGGAGTCCGCGGCGAAGCGGCGTCGGGAAAGAACCTTCCCATCAACCGCGCGAACGTGGGCGACGACGGAACCGAGGCTGTCGTTGATCCAGTCGTGCCCGACCACCCACAGCGTCTTGTCGTCCGCCGCCGGGACGATCTTCGTGGCCGAGATCCCGGCGAAAGCGTGCCAGATTGGTTTGCCGGTGGCCGCGTCCCACGCCGCGAGGCCGGCCGCGTCGTCCCGCACATACCGACCGGCGTACACCACCGCGCAGTCCGGCGAGAAGGCGACCTCAGCCGGGTGGCCGGTTCGGAACAGCCCCGACCCCAGCCGGCGGACGGCCCCCGTGGGCAGTGGCAGGCCGTCCGGATCGAGGCGGGGAATGAGCGCGGGCGGCGACGCGGTTGTGATCGCGGCGCAGACCGTCAGGACGAGGAGTGTTGCGGTTCGCATGGCGTGCCCTTCCTTGGTGAAGTGGGAGGACTGTACCAGATTTGCGGACGCGGGTTCAATGTCCGTAGCGGAGCAACTTTTCTTTTTTCACCCGCCGCCGAACCGGCGATACAGCGCGTCGTAAGCGGCGATGGTGTCGGCGAGGCGGTAGTTGTCTTGCGCCCGACGGCGGGCGTTCGCGCCCAGTTCGGCGAGGAGATCGGGTGACGTGAACAACTTCACGAAGCAGGCCGCGCAGCCGGCGGCGTCGCCACGGGGGAAGAGCAGGCCGTCGATGCCGGCGCGGACGATGTCCGGGTTGCCGCCGACGTTGGTGACGACCACCGGCAGGCCCGTGGCCATTGCTTCCAAGAGCGTGAGCGATGCGGCTTCGGACACCGACGTGAGGGCGAACACGTCGGCGGCGGCCAGCACGTCCGGGATGTCCTTGCGGATGCCGAGGAACGTCACGCGGTCGCGGATGCCGAGGGAATCGACGAGCGCTTCCAGTTCGCCGCGCTGCGGCCCGTCGCCGACGAGCAGCAGGTTCACGGCCGGCAGCTCCGGCGCGGCGCGGGCGAACCCGCGAATCAGCATCGGCTGGTCCTTCACCGGGTGGTGCCGGGCGACGTGGACGACGTACCGCTTCGCCGGGTCGAGGCCGAGCCGCGCTTTCAACGCCGGCTTGTCCGGAGCGGGTCCGTAACTGTCCACATCAATGCCGTTCTCGATGACGTGGATGCGGCCGCCGCGGAAGCCGTCCACGTCCCGCAGCGCGCGGGCGCTGAAGCCGATGCAGGCGTTCACGTCGTCGGCCAGGCGGTCGAGGATCAGCCGGTTGAAGGCGCGGCGCTTCGGCGACACGAGGTCGGGGTAGTGCCGGCCGTGTTCGGTGAGGATCAGCCGGGGCATCGGCCGGGCGAGCAGCTTGGCGAACGCGGCGTAGAAGAACGGCGAATACTGGTGCGCGTGGACGACTTCGATCCGCCGCGCGGCGATGTCGGTGGCCATGCGCCGGGAGACGGAGAAGTCCCACCCCGGCCGGCGGCCGTAGCAGACGACATCCACGCCCTCGGCCTGCAACTCCTCGCCGATGGAGCCGACGCGATCCAGGCAGAAGACGGTCGGGACGATCCGGCTTCCCAGACGGCGAATGGTCTCGCGGACCAGCACCTCGGCCCCGGCCACCTGCATGACGTGGACGACGAACCCGACGCGGACGGGACGGCTCATGCGGGCACCGTCGGGGCGGCGGGGATCGGCGGGGTCCACGGGCGCGGCGGGACCGTGGCGGGCACGCGGGGCGGGCGCGGCGGCGGGCGGGGCGGCAGCGGGGCGTACCGGGGCGGTAGCGACTGCCACACCATCGCCTCGACGCCGCCGGCTTTGTAAATGCTGAACATTTGCGCGGACACGAGGAACAGGACGTAGGGCAGCTCGAAGTTGTCGAGCGACAGGAACACGCCGCCGACGGCGTACACCATGAGGCTGCACACGACCGCCCCGGCGATGGCCCGCGCCCGCATCACCTCCGGGTAGCGCGGCCAGTGCCGGGTGCGGCGGAAGAACACCGTCATCTGCCACACCGCCATGACCAGCAGGGCGACGAACAGGCCCATCCCCACCCACCCGCAGTCGGCGGCCGTCTGGAGGTACTGGCTGTGGATGGCCCGCCCCTTCATGTCGGCCCCCATGTCCTGCGTCACCAGGGTGGAGCAGCGGACGCCGAGGCCGAGGATGGGGTGCTGGTTGGCCAGTTTGATGGCGATCAGCCACGTCTGCTTGCGGGAGTTGGCCGACTCGTCGATCTCGTGCGACGAGATGGAGAAGAAGCGGGCCTGCAGTTCCGGCCCGGCGGTGGCCAGGACGAACGCCCCGCCGAGGACGTAGGCCAGCGCCACCTTCTTCTTCTGGCTGCTGAAGAAGAACAGCCACGGGGCGGCCAGCAGGATGCTGAGCATGGCCCCCCGGCTGAACGACAGCATGACGGCGTGGGCGATGACCGGCATGGCCGCCAGGAACAGCCACCGCACCCGGCCGACGGTGCCCTCCCACAGGAAGTAGCAGAGGGGGATGCCCATCGCCAGCATCAGCCCGGCCCCGTTGTTGTCCAGCCCGCCGAACCCGTTGTTCTGGAGGTACATGTACCCCGTGCTGAAGTAGAAGAAGTTGATCTCCCACGCGATGTAGATGTCGGCCAGGGCCAGGACGATCAGGATCGTCCAGAGCAGGTTCACCCGCTGCACCACCAGGGCGGCGACGAGGAACATGACGAACATCTTGACGTACTCGAGGAAGAACGGCCACGCGACGGTCTGGCTGAGGGCGGCTTGGTAGCTCAGGCACACCCACAGGGCGAAGGCCAGCAGCAGCCAGTGGACGCGGTTCCACCCCGGCCGCCGCGCCCCGGCGGTCGGCCCGTAGGTCGGGTAGTACATCAGCCCGCACCGGGCGATGACGGTCGCCGCCATCGCCACGATGGCGACGACGAACGACCACTGGATGTCCGCCGGCAGCTCGTACTTCCAGATGTACTGCGGCCGCATGACGGCGAAGAAGTAGTACGCCAGCAGCGGGACGAGCGGGCCGAGCGTGACGCCGCCGAACACGGCCGTCGCCGTCATCACGATCATCACGATCAGCTTGTTGCTCACGGCTCAAACTCCGTTCAGGGCCGGTCGGAGGACGGCGGGGCGGCGGGCGAGGGACTGATACAGGCCGGTCTCGGCGCGGGCGGCGGCGGCATCCCACCCGTGGTCGCGCGTCACCCACGCGCGGGAGGCGCGGCCGAGGTCGGCCCGCGCGGTGGCGTCGGCGAACAGCGTCACCACGGCGTCGGCGAACGCGGCTGGGGTTCCCGTCACGGTCGCCGGGAACGCACCCAGTAGCCCCGACGTGGCGGCCGGCGTGCAGACCATCGGCCGCGCCAGCGCCGCTGCTTCCAGCACCTTGTTCTTGATGCCCACCCCGCTGACGAACGGCATCACCGCCACCGCCCGCTCGCACACGGCTTGCCGCAGGTCGGGCACGTCGGCCAGCAGCTCCACGCCGTCGGCCCGGCACGCGCGGCGGACCCGCTCGGTGGGCGCGAACCCGATCACGGTGAACCGCGCGGTCGGCACCGTCGCCCGCACCAGCGGCCACACCGTGCCGACGAACCAGTCCACCGCGTCCTCGTTCGGGCCGAACTCCAGCCGCCCCCAGAAGGCGCAGGTGTTCGGCACTTCGACGACCGACACCGGGGCGAAGAACTCGGCGTCCACCCCGTTCGGGATCACGTCCACCGCCGGAAACCCGGCCACCCACCGCATGGCCGTCCGGTCGCGGTCGGACACCACCCAGCCGCGGTCCACGGTGTTCTGGTACGCCCGCTCGTACACCCCCTGCACGGCGGCCAGCCGCAGGTGCTTCCACGTCGAACGCCGCGTCGGTTTGAACATCGACCAGTGCAGTAAAGCCGCGTCGTCGGCGGCGTGCCACACCCGCACCGGCCCGCGCACCGCCCGCAGCAGCGGGATCGAGTTCACCCCCAGCACCGCCACCGCGTCGTAGTCGCCGTCCCGCACCGCGCCGGCCAGCAGCGGCAGTTGGGCCAGGTTCACGCCGAGGTAGCGCTCGAATCGCCGCTGGAGCCGCCCCGGTTCGGCGATGCCGTCGGCCGTCGGCGACTGCCGGGCAAGGTCGATGACCCGCCGCAGGCCCAGCCCGGCCACCGCGTCGGGGTCCGACGGGGCGAACGTGGCGGCGTCCACGGCGTGCCCTCGCGCGGCCAGGGCGCGGGCCATCTGCGACCCGTGGATGTCGCCCCCGCTCGACCGGGGCCAGTGGAACTTGTCCTTCACGAACAGCACCCGCAGCGGGCGACGGTCGGCCGGCGGGGTCACGGCGGCGTCCTCTGGGTCGGGTCGTCCGGGGTCGGCGCGGAGGGCGGCGGGGCGACGCTGTTCGCCCACCAACTGCCGACGGCGGGGACGGCCGTGCGCGGGACGAACGGTTTGGCGGCCGCGGTCGCCAGCCGCTTCCGCGTGACGAACGCGCCGGCCCACCCGCCGGCGGCGGCGAACAGCAGGTCCGTCGGGCTGCCGACCCGCGACGGCAGCAGCAGTTGGCCGAACTCCAGCACGACCGCGGCGGCCGCGCACACGCCCACGGCGTACCCCGTCGCGCGGCGGTCGGAACTCCGCTTCCACCCCCACGCCGCCAGCACGCCGAGCGGGACGAACAGCCACGCCTTATGCACCATCTCCTCCAGGCCCCACAGGTACGTCTTGGCGATCTGCTGGTCGAACGGCAGCCAGTTCACCCGGCCGGCGTTGGCCGCCAGCAGCGGCGGGCGGAAGTCGAACGGCTGCCAGTGGTGGACGGCCAGCACGCCGAACCAGAGCTGGCCGAACGCCGCCGCCAGCGCCGGCCGGTACTTCCGGCTGCCCTTGTCCGCCACCGCCAGCGCGACGCCCCAGCCGGCGAGGACGCCGAGGGCGATCACCAGCACGTCGGTGGTGCTGGGGTGGCGGGACTGCACCGGCCACTGGGCGGCTTCCAGCACCGCCCCGGCCACGAGGCCGGCAATGGCGACTTGCGGCAGGGCGTTCGCCGACTTCCACCGCCCGGTCAGCCCCGCCACCAGCACCCCGCCGGGCACGGCGATGGCCAGCAGTTCGCACCACGCCGCCACCTTCTTCCAGTCTTGCGCGGCCGTCACGCCCGGCCGCGCGGCCAGTTCGCCGAGCGGGACGAACGTGACCGTGCCGTCGCGGAGGCGGCGGTACCAGTCGGCCGGACTCGCGGTCAGGTCGAGCGGCAAAGTCTGCGCGACCAGCGCGCAGAAGCCGTACACGAGCAGCAGGTTCCGGGTGCCGTCCAGCCGGCTGAGCATTTGCCGCGCGGCCTCGGTCAGCCGCTGGCCGGCGACCACCCACACGGCCACCCCGCACGCCGTCCCCAGCCCCTGCGCCCAGATGTCCGACCCGCTGCACGAGCGGCCGGGGAAGTACAGTTGGCCGAACTCGACGACGGCCGCGAACGTCAGGCCGACCGGCACCACGGCCGCCCCCAGCGCCAGCGTCGCCGCCCGGCCCGGTCGGTCCACCCGCAGCGCCCCCAGCAGGCAGAAGCCGAGCGGCACCCCCAGGCACCAGTTCGCCACCCAGTCGGACTTGGAGGTCGGCCACAGGGTGGCGCGGACGACGCGGTCGAACGCCGCCGTCGCCTCGTCCCACGGCAGCGGCGCGTAGTTGAACGGCACGTAGCTGCCGTACAGGGTGAATGCGACCACGCCGACCGCGAGGGCGGCGTACCAGCGGGCGGTAAGCAAGTTGGGGGCGTTCAACCGTGCGTCTCCGGCCCGCCGGCGCGCGGCGGCGTGACGCGTGCGTCCGACGGCGTCGGCGGCACCAAATCCGGGTCCGACGGCGGGCCGGCCGGCCGCGCCCGCCGCGAGTCGTCGCGCGCGGCCTTTTCCCGTGCCCGCTCGTGCAGCGCCTTGGCCACCTCGTCCGTCGTGGCGTACTCGACCGGCACCCAAATCCAGTCGAGCAGCCACAATTCCAGCCAGATGATCCCCAGCGCCACGGGCATCATGAGCCAGCCGGCCATGTCGTGCCCGATGGCGTCCCCGAACCCCTTCCAGCCGGCGTGGTACACCAGTCCGGTGACGACGATCCGCAGGATGTTGCACGCCACCGCGATGGGCACGGCGGTGAGGAACACGAACAGCCGGTGCGCGGTCGGCCGCGACGGCGGGCAGAGCAGGCAGATGGCGGCCGTCAGGGCGACGAAGGTGAGCAACATGCTCAGCCCGGCGCACGGCGCGGCCACGTCCAGTTGCGTGCCGTCGAGCGTGATCATGTACCGCTGGGCGGTGTCGGTCCCGGCCCCGACGTAGGACGGCAAGCCGAGCAGTTGGAAGGCGGCGGACGCGGCCTCCGTGGCGGCGATCCGCAAACCCGCCCCCACCTTTTCCTGCACCTGCCACGGCATCGGCACGGCGAACGCCCAGAAGGCCAGCGCCGGCCACGCCCACTTGATTCCAGTCCACCCGCCGCAGAACATCCAGACGACGCCGACGAACCCGAGGCCCAGCGCGATCCCGCAGAAGAACTCCTTGGCGTAGTTCGTCTTCAGGGCGAACAGCGTGAGCGCGCCGGCGACCGCGAAGAAGATCAGGCCGTTCCCGTTCGGCCACCGCACCGGCCCCGTCACCTTCACCGTCCGCGCCACGGCCACGTTGCCGACGCCCGACGGCTCGGCCTTCACCACGCCGACGGTGCGGGTCGGGAAGCGGTCCCGCCGCAGCCACAGCAGGTAGCCGCACACGACCGGCACCAGGAACCCGTGCGAGTAGTCGGCCCGCGTCCACTGCTTGCCGACTTCCCACGCGCCCAGCCACAACCCGGCGAGGACGGCCAGCAGCACGGCCCCGGCGGCCCGCCGCCACGCCGGGTCGCGGTACAGTTCGGTCGGGACGGCTGTCGGGGCGCTGGACACGGACACCTCAAAGCGCGGACCCGGCGGGCCTTCCTCGGCGGGCCGGTAGCGTTAACTCACAGGAAAAGTCGCCCGTCGTCAACCCACATCTCGCGGCCGCGTTTCCGTCTGGGCGGTCCATTCAGGCTGGGGTAAAATCCGTTCGCGGTTCGATCCCAAATGCTGCTCGAATATAGTGCGCGTCAGCCGGCGCGGACGGACCGCGGCGGAAATGGCACGGCAGCGGGTGTGGCAACACGTTCTGGCACCCAGGGTGCGCTACGCGACCCTGGGCTGTGGGGTGGAACCCCTTCGGGGTTCATGCCGGGTTTGCTACGCCGAAGGCGTTACATTCCACAGCCCAGGGTCGCGCAGCGCACCCTGGGAACACGAGCGAGTTCACACCGCCCGAAAGATTTGCCAGACCCCCGGCGGCTCCCGACCGCACCCCGGACACCCGCGAGGACTTCCGCCGTGAGCGAGACCGAGACCGCCCCGTTCGCCACCGCCTGCGGGCAACTCCGGCCGCTCCGGCTGGCGGTCGAACACGCCGACGGGGGACGGATCGCGGACGGCGAGCTGGATCAGCCGCACGCGCTGATCGGCTCCGGCGCGGGGTGCGAGATCGCGCTGAACGACCCCGACGTGCCGGAGCGGGTCGCCTGCCTCCAGGTACTCGACGGCGCGGCGTTCGTCGTCGAGCTGGCCGGGTTCGCCGTTCACCGCCTGACGCCGGAGTCGCCGTTCGCCGTCGGCCCGTTCACGATCCGCCTGTTCGATCCGCCGGCGGACGGGCCGGTCGCGCGAGCCGGCGACCCACTCCGGGACCGCGTGTCCGACCGCGAGTTTCCCCGGTTTGAACTGAAGCACACCGCCGAATCGGACACGCCGGCAACGCTAGTGATCGACCGCCGGCTGACGTTCCTCGGCATCCGGCGCGACCCCCGTTCGGTCGAAGTCGCCGACCCCGCCGCGTACCTCGCGTTGACCCGCGACGGGCTGTTCGTGACGGATTTACTGACCCCGGCGGGGACGCGGGTGAACGGCGGCGCGGTGCGGACGGCCCGCCTCGCCGACGGCGACGAATTGAGCATCGGCCGCGACCGATACGTCGTCCACCTGGGGAAGTCGGACGCTGCGTGGGAGCGCCCCGCCACCGCCAGCCGGATGTCCGAAGCGCTTCTCGGTGGAATCCCGATTGGCGGCGAACCGGAGGAGCAGTTGGTGCCGCTGGTGCCGACCCCGGCCCCACCCCTAGCGATCACGCCGCCGCCGAATTTCGACCCCGATCTCGTCGCCATCCTGAAACAGGTCGGCGGACTCCAGAGCCAGTTGATCGACCAGTTCCGCCGGACGGTGGACGACATGCTGGCCGACTTCGACCACCTCGAACGGGAGCAACTGGTCGCCCTGCGGGACGAGATGGCGCGGATGGGCGAGGTGACGGCGCAGCTGGCCCGCGTGCGGGATCAGGCCGGGGTGACGGTGCTGCCGCCACTGCCGGTCGGGGTGCCGTCGGCCCCGGTGCCGGTCGCCGACGCCCCGCCGGTGAGCGAGGAGACGGCCGCCGTGCATCTGGCCGTGTACGACCGGTTGGCGGGGCTGGAACGGGAGCGGCCGGGCCTGTGGAAGCGGCTCCGGGGACTGCTCGGCGGGTGATACCGAATCGGATTGATCCGTGTCCGTCGTGGTTTGTTAGCCCGCCGCGCCAGCATGGGGCGAACCGCTTGAGGAACTGGCCCCTTGCTGGCGCGGCGGGCCAACAAGAACATCGCCACACCAGCCCGCGGTCTGCGGCCGACCGCTACAATGCCGGCATGAACACCGCCGAGAAGTACCTGCGGCCGGAAGTGATCCGCCAAGTGGCGCGGCTGGACCTGCGGGCCAAGTTCATCGTCGAGGGGTTCCTGACCGGCCTGCACGGCAGCCCGTTCCAGGGGTTCTCCGTCGAGTTCAGCGAGCACCGCAAGTACGTCGCCGGCGACGACATCAAGGACATGGACTGGCAGGTCTTCGCCAAGACCGGCAAGTACTACATCAAGAAGTACCGCGCCGAAACGAACATGACCGGCTGGCTGGTCATGGACCTGTCCGCGTCGATGGGGTACACGTACCGGCAGGAGTTGACGAAGTTCGAATACGCCATCTGCCTGGCGGCGGCCCTGTCGTACCTGATGATCCACCAGCAAGACCCGGTCGGCTTGGTGGCGTTCGACGAGAAGGTCCGCACGGTGCTGCCGCCGAAGAGCAAGCGGAGCCAGCTCGGCACCCTGCTGAGTGTGCTGGCCGGACTGAAGCCGACCGGCACCACCGACGTGGCGGCGGCCCTCGCGCAGGTGGCCAGCCTGGCGCGGGGCAAGGCCTTGGTTATGCTGTTCAGCGATTTGCTCGCCGACCCGGAACCGATCATCCAGAGCCTGTACCGGCTACGGCACGCCGGGCACGAGGTGATCCTGTTCCACATCCTGGACGAGGCCGAGGTCCACTTCCCGTTCCGCGGCCGGAACGAGTTCGAAGACCCCGAAAGCGGGGAGAAGATCCAGGCCGACGCCGACGGCATGCGGGACGACTACCTGGCGGCCGTGGCCGAGTTCCGCGAGCGGTTCAAGCGGGAATGCGGCCTCGCCCGCGCCGATTATGTGCCGATCGACACGAGCATCGGGTTCGAGACGGCGCTGATGGACTACCTGATTCTCCGCCAGCGGCGGTTCGCGTAAGGTGCCAACGGGCGCTCCCTTCGGTCGCGGCGGCGATTGGCGTTTCGCCTTCGCCGCGACCGAAGGGAGCGCCTGACGTTCGATCACCCATGACCGCCGACCCCCACCTCCCGCAGCTCGACGCCCGCCGCTGCACCGGGTGCGGGGACTGCGTGACCGTCTGCCCGACGGACTGCCTGGAGCCGCTCGGCCGGGTGGTCTGGCTGCCGCGCCCGGCCGACTGCATCGGGTGCGGGGCGTGCGCGGCGGTGTGCCCCGCCGACGCCCTCCGCCTGCCGCCCGTCGTCACCACCAAATCTTGAGCGGATCGACCAGCGCCAGCCCCCAGAAGTAGCCGAGGTCCGACGGGTCGGTCGGCGGCGCGACGGCCGGCGGCGGCGAGGGCGGAGTGCCCGTCGGCGGGGCGACGGTGGCAGGGGGCGCGTCCAGCGGGGCCGTCGGGTCGAGCAGGGTCGGCCCGACGGGGTCGGTCAGCGGAGTCATGCGGCCCAGGACGGTGAGCGGCAGCAGCGCCCCGCTCGTCGTCGAGGCGGTGATCTTCACCGTGTACGCGCCGGGAACCAGGAACACGTCGGCGGCGAGCGTCTGGCCGGCGGCGGCGGTCAGCGCGAACACCACCTTGCCGCCGCCGTCGGTGACGGTCAGGGTGGCGGACGCGCCGGGCTGCGGCGGCACGCTGCTCGCCGTCAGCTCGAAGCGGAACAGCGTGCTCTGCGTGACGGTGAAGGTGCGGGCGGCGGTCGGGGCGGCGGCGGTCAGGGTGCCGTTGGCGAAGGTGGTCAGGGCGATCGGGGTGGCGCGGAAGTCGGCGGCGAAGGAATAGTTCACCGGCCCCAGCCAGGACGGCTGCTTCCAGTTGCCGGACGCCAGGGCGACGTTGTACGTCGCGCCCTTCGTCACCCCCAGGATTTGGATGACGGTGGCGTACCCGTCGGCCCGCAGCACCTGGAAGGCGACCGCCTTGCCCGACCCGTTGGTGACGCGCAGGTTCGGCGCGATGTCCCCGGTCGCCCACACCGCCACGACCAGGGCGTTCGCGTCCTCCTTGGCCGTCAGTTGGAGCGTCTGGGTGGCGGTCGCGGACTCGAGGTCCGAGTGGCCGAAGGCGTCCCAGCGGGCGTTGCCGTTGTTGTTCACCCCGCCGAACGAGATGCCGCCGGTCGCGGCGTTCGTCTCCAGGGTCAGGCCGTTGGCCCTGAACATGGAGGTGAAGAACCCGGACACCGCGACGGGCAGCGCCTCGCCGACGGTCAGCCGATACCCGCCCACGCCGAACACGTCGGCGCGGGCGGATTCGACTTTGACGTAGTAGGTCTTCCCGGCCGCCAGCGACTTCAGGTCGAGCGAGACGTTCGCCCCCGGTGCCGAGGCGGAGGCCGTCAGCAGCACCTTCCCGGTCGCGTCGAGGACCGACACCTTGGCGGCGAGCTGGCTGACGGCCGACGTGGAGACGACCAGTTGCGGGGACTTCGCGCCGTCCGGCAGCGCCACCTCGTACACGTCCACGTCCCTCGCGTTCCGCAGGTCCGCGCGGACGACGGCGGACGTGCCGCCGGCCCCGACGGAGTTGGTGGCCGCCTGGGCGAACGTGGCGAGGTAGTCGATCGCCGCCGCGTTGGCGATCGACCCGTTCCCGTCGCTCCCCTCGTAGGCGTCGGCTCGGCGGCCGCCGTACAGCTTCCGGACGGCGGCGATGTCGGCGGCGGCGAGGCCGGCGCGGGGGCCTTGGTAGTCCTCGCACATGACGGCCGACGGGGCGAGGGCGTAGTCGGACGACAGGCCGAGGGTGTGGCCGATCTCGTGCAGCGCCACCGTGTACAGGTCGTAGGTGCCGGCCCCGCCGCCGACCGAGAACTGGTAGTTGGTGTTCAGGACGATCTCCCCCGACCACCCGCTGACGAGGTCCGGCGGGTTGGCGATGGCCACCGTGGGCACCGACAGCGGGCGGGCGGCGATGCGGATGTCGCCGGCCTTCCGGTTCCCCTGGAGCGGGGCCGCCTCGCCGAACGCGCCGCCGGAATCGGACACGACGTGGACATCGATGTTGGTGACGGCCGCCCACGTCTGGAAGGCGCGGCGGAGTTCCCCCTGCCACACGTCCTTGCCGGCGACGGCGTTCAGCGTCGCCGTCAGGGTGTTCTTCACCCCGCCGATGTCGGTGCCGTCGGGGGCGAAACTCACGGTGATGTTGTTCGGGTCCGGCCACACCACCCCGAAGAGGGCGGGCACGGTGCGGTCTTCCAGGCGGGTGATGGACAGGCGGGTGGGCGTGGGCATGGCGCGGCGATCCCAAAACGGGAGGGACTCGGCGGGAGCCGGGTCGGCGAACCGGAGCGGTAACGCTGCGGCGCGTTTGAAGTGGAGAACGAGGTCTTGAAGGCGGGAAATGAACCGGCGAGAATCGGGGCGTTTTCGGACGATTGACGTGCGGCCGGCGCGGGGGATTCGCGCCGGCCGGGCCGGTGTTCACTTCGCCCGCATCTGCTTCGCCGCCGCGATCACCTGGCGATACTCGGCGCTGGCGCGGAGGTCGGCCAGGTCGGCGTCCGTCTCGATGTCGTCGAGGGCGGCGTACCCGTCCCGCAGGGCGCGGCGGAGGTGCTGGACGGCGACGGCGGCGTCCGTCGGGTCGTCCTTCGACGTGAGGGCGTACACGCACGCCACTTGGTATCGAACGGTGGGGTCGGCGGTCAGTGCCAGCGCCTTCTCCGCCTCGGCGTGGGCGTCCGCCCGCTTGCCCAGGCGGGCGAGTACCACGGCCCGGCCGGCGCGGGCCGGGGCGTACTCCGGGGCCAGCGCGAGGGCCTTGTCCAGCGCCGCGATCGCCTTGTCCGGCTGCGCCAGTTTGTCGGCGTAGACGTGCGCCTGGTTCTGCCAGGCGTTCAGGTAGCGGGGGTTCAGTTCGACGGCTTTCTCGAAGTCGGCCAGCGCGACCTGCCAGTCGGCCGCCTCGTTCCCGCCGTTCCGCAGGCGGTCCAGCCCGCGGGCGACGAAGTCGGTCTCGTCCTCCGGGGCCAGCTTGGCGGCGGCGGCGCGGTCGGCGCGGGCGGCGGCGTCATCCTTCACCAGGTCGTTCATGCGGGCGCGGAGGAGCAGGCAGCGGAACGCCGGCTCGCCCAGTTCCATCGCCCGCGTGATGTCGCCGACGCCGCCCGCCCAGTCGCCCAAGCCGCCGCGGGCGATGGCGCGGTGGTAGTGGGCGGTGGCCGTCGTCGGGTCGCGCTCGATGGCCGTGTCGAATTCCGCCCTCGCCGCCGCGACCCGCCTGGTGGCGAGCAGCAGCACGCCGCGCTGGTGGCACGGCCGGGAATCGGTCGGCGACAGGGCCTTGGCCACCTGCAACCGCTCCAGGGCGTCGGCGAACCGCCCCTGGGCCTGGTAGGCCGCGCCCAGGGAGAACTGGCCGGCGGCGTGCCCCGGCTCGGCCGCCACCAGCGCTTCCAGCCCCTTGGCGGCGGCCGCGTACTGGCCGTCGGACAGCAGGATGACGCCGCGGACGTACCGGTCGAACGACGTCGCCTCGGCCTCGCGGTCGGGGCGGGGCGGGGCCGGGTCGCCGACCTTGCCGGCCAGCCGCTCGGCCTGCTCGCCCACCACCGGCGGCACGGGCAGACCGGCGAAACAGGTAGCCGCCCGCGCGTTCCACGCCAGCGCCCGGCGGTACGCCGCCGTCCGCTCGACGTGCCCCTTCCCGACGGCGGACAGCTCTTCGGCGTGCGCCGCCAGCACCGCCATCTCGCCCAGCGTTCGCCGGACGGCCTGTCGAGACGCATCGGGCAAGTGGGCCACCGCCGGCCGGTCGGCCCAGGCGTCGTCGCGGCCGACCCCGTACTTGTCGAACCACACGCCGGTCGTCGCCAGCCCGCCCACCCGCCGCCGCGCCTGCTCCGTCGCCGGCAGGTCGAGCCGCAGGCCGACCGCCGCCTTGTCCAGCTTGTCGGCGTCCGCCGCCGCCGCCAGGGCGGCCCGCTCGCGGCCGCGGGTGACGGCGGCCCCGGTGGCCAGCGCCGCCGCCGCCGCGAACAGGACGGCCACCGCCGCCACTGCCGCAATGGGGTGCCGCCGGCGAAACTTCCGCACCCGCTCGGCCAGCGACGGGTTGCCGGCGTACTTGAGCGGCCGCGATTCCTGGTGGCGGGTCAGGTCGGCGAGCAGTTGGTGGGCCGTCTGGTAGCGGTCGGCCGGGTCCGGCTGGAGCAGCTTGGCCACGATCGCGGCCACCGCCGGCGCGACGTGCCGGTTGAACGCCGTCGCGCGGGGGGCGACCGTCCGCCGGGCCGCCAGCAGGGTCGGCAGCGACGGGTTGGCGGTGCCCCCGTCCTCGAACGGGTGCCGGCCGGTGAGCAGCTCGAAGAACATGACGCCGAGCGAGTACAGGTCCATCCGCCGGTCGGGGACGAACCCGTCCGGGGCCACGAACCCCTCCAACTGCTCCGGCGACATGTACCGCACGGTGCCGCCGGTGACGGCGTAGGTCACGTCCCGCAGGTCGTGGGCCAGGCCGAAGTCGAGGATCATCGGCATGCCGTCGTCGGTGACGAGCACGTTCGCCGGCTTCAGGTCGAGGTGGACGATGCCCCGGTCGTGGGCGTGGGCCAGGCCGTCGGCCAGCTTGCCGAACAGCCACACCACCGACTCCGGGAACGACAGGCGGACGAGCATGTCGCGGATCGGCTGCGGCGTCTCGGCGGCCGGCGCGGCCGGCGTGCCCTCGGCGGCCGGAGCCTTCGGCCGCCGGCTCCGCCGCGTGACATCCATCGCCTTCGGGGTGGTGGACAGCAGCCCGGCCCCGGTGGCCGGCAGGGACTTCGTCCGGGCGATGGCCCGCACCGCGTCGGCCAGCGTGTGCCGGCCGCGGTACGGCATGCACAGCACCTGGAGCGGCGGCTGGCTGTGGACCGAGTAGACGGGCACCACGTTCGTGTGCTGGAGGGCGGCCATCCGCTCCGGCTCGGCGGTCGCCCGCGAGGTGAACTTGAGCGCCACCGGACGATCCGCCAGCCCCACCTGCTCGCCCAGGAAGACCGACCCGAACCCGCCCTGGCCGAGCTTCTCCACGATGCGGAAGCCGAGGACGATGTCGCCGATGTTCGGCATCCCCGCCGTGGCCGCCCCGCCGGCGTGCGCGGTCGGTTCCGGCTCCGCGGACAGTTGGATCTGCTTGCTGTGGTGCGGGGGCGGGGTCTCGACGAGCGACCCTCGGCCGGACGGGTAGGGCAACCCCGGCCGGCTGCCACTCCCGAGGGCGGAGCGCAGGGGGGAGGACTTCGTGCCCACGGCGAGAGTGTTTTCCATCACGACGGACCCGGTGGCGAGATACGGGTTTTGAGACAGTCTGGCAAACTACCAACTAGAGCGCCTGAGCGGGCTGTGACGGCAATATCCGACGAAAAATGCGAGAAATCCTCGGCCGAGTGCCGATTTTGACCACATGCTCAAATTTTCCACCGGGACAATACCCCCAATTACCCAAACTACTCTCTCGACCGAGACTTTTTGTATCCCGAACGCAACGCCGTTGCCTCAGATTTTTCACCCCGCCATGTTTTTCTCAGTCGCAGTGCCACGCTGCTGGTGTCAAAAGTCGTCGAATTGCCGCCCCGGAAGCCGGACAGGCTTCACGAGCGAGACAATCGCTAAACTCCGCGGGGTCGCCAGCCGATACCTACGACGTGACTCCGTCCGACGGTTGGGGGCGACGCCCGAAATGAGCGACACCAAATCCTTGCTCCGCCGCATCGCGGCCTTCCGCGAACGGCTGGAGCTGCTGCCGGCGCTCACCCCGAACGACGCGCCGGCGACCAGAACTCTCGCCACCGTGGTGCCGGCCGCCCTTCCAGCGGCGTGGCTGAGCCAGACGCTGCGCTCGCTGTCCGCCGTGCCGTCCGGCCCGACCGCCACCCCGTCCAAACTGCTCGGTCGCGCCCGCCGGCTGGTGGAGCAGGCCCGCGAACTGGTGGCCGCCCAGCGAGATGTTTCCGACGACCCGTACTACGTCCGCATCGCCGGCACGCCCGACCCTCTGGTGGCGTACCACGGCGGCACCGTGTCCGCGACCGAGGCGGCGCTGCGACTGCTGCAAGTGATGCCCGAATCGGCCGAGTTCCAATCGCGGGTGTGCGACGGCCTCGAAACCGTCCTCGGCTCGGTGCGGGACCGGCTCGCGCTCACCGTCGCCTCCCTGGACCGCCGGCGGAAGGAGTTCGGCCGCGTCGAGCGGGTCGCGCGACTGCTGTGCGACATCCAGGCCCGGCGGCTGGTGTCGTTCGCGTCGTTCGTCGGTGTCGCCGAGGAGTTGATCGACGAGGCACGGGCGGGTTTACCGCTGCGGTTCCCGACGGTGCCGGCCGACCCGGTGCCCCGGTTCGTGGCCGCGCACGCCGTCGCCGTCGCCGGGCTGATGGCCCGGCTGGTGGTTCACGACTTCGAGTGGGCGAATCAGCCGGTGATCCCGGTCGCCCTCGCGCTGATGATGGATGTCGGCATGATCCCGGTGCCGGCGGCGGTGCTGGGCAAGACGGGCGAACTGACCGCCGAGGACCGTCGGCACGTCGACCGCCACCCGCAGGCCGGCGCGGACCTGCTCCGCGAGGTGATGCCGGAACTCGGGCCGCTGGCGGACGCAGTCGCCGCGCACCACGAGCGGCCGGACGGCACCGGCTACCCGAACGGCCGCGTCGCCGACGACGTGCCGTCCCTGGCCGCGTTCCTGCACGTCGCCGACGAGTACGCCGGCCGGCTCTCGGATCGCCCGCACCGGCCGGCCCACGACCCCCGCGCCGCGCTCACCGACCTGATGCTGGCGGCCGAGGACGGCAAGGCGAACAACGACTTCGTCGAGTATCTGCTGAAGCTGTCCTTCTACCCGGTCGGCACGGTGGTGGAACTGACCGACGGGCGGGTCGGGGTGGTGGTGTCGGCGCACCCGACGAAGGTCGGCCTCCGGGCGACGGCGCGGCCGGTGGTGGCGGTGCTGACCGACGCGCGGGGGACGGTGCTGCCGCAGCCGCAGGTGGTGGACCTGGCCGGGGCCGAGTTCGGCGGTGTGGTCCGCGCGATCAGCACGGCGGAGAAGGTGAAGCTGTTCGCCCTGACCCACCCGGACTTGTGCGGGTGAGGCGAGAACGATTGCACTTCCGCCCGCATTGACCAGTGATCGTGAGTTGTCGTCGTCGGG
>JAYUFU010000135.1:0-6751 GCA_043738505.1 Fimbriiglobus sp.
CCGCTGAAGTCGTACCCGCCGGTCCCGTGAACACCCGATCACAAGTCCGGGTGGGGGAACGCCCCGCGCGAGGGGATCGGCTATCCCGCTACAACCCTATTCTTGCCGACGGCACGAGCATCGAGAACGACGCGCTCGCTCCTGGCATGCAACTACTCCTCAAAGATGGGGCAATCGCCACCGTCACCGATGTCCGCCTCTTCTACGAACCGCCCGATCCGCCCGTCCGTCGATCCGACGGGCTATATCTGAGCCGGGTCATCGGCACAATCCGCCACAAGGGGCCGATGACGGTTGATGTGACTTGGTCGGGGTTCACCGCCACGAGCAGTCCGGATCACCCGTATTACTCCGTCTCGCGGCGAGGGTATGTGCCGGCTCAGGAACTCCAGGTCGGCGAGTTTCTCCTGAATGACAAAGATCAAGTTGTCCCGGTTCAGGCCGTGGGCAAAACCAAAATCGGGACGACCGAGTTGTACAACCTGGAGGTCGAGTACTTCCACAACTACTACGTTGGCCAACCAGACGGTGGTGCTGTCCTCGTCCACAACTCGGCGAAAGGACCGTACATCAACACGCCTGCCGAACGGCAGACACTTTCTCGGAGACTTCCTGAGAGTGAAGGGAGCTGGACCTCTGGCACACCCGGGAACGGCGTTTGGAGATCGACGGATATTCGGGCCCGTCAGGCCGTTGCGAGCCGAACTGGAGAGGCACTTGCGGCGCACGTCGATATCAGATTCAAGAGTGGCTACCCTGTATTTACTCCGCATATCGAAACGGTGCATGGTGTCAAAGGAGTCGCCAAGATCACTCTCGATACGGACGCGATGGCTGGCCTGCGAACCCGTTCCGACCGCGATTTTGCTTCAGCAAATCGCTGGCTGGCCGAGCAGTTGAATGGCCAAGGCGTTGTGTCCCCGAGTGGCGGGGCGTGGACCGTCACCAGGGTGAAAGCATACCTGCGAGACCAAGGGATGCAGTGGCATCACCATCAGGACATGACGACGATGCAACTGCTGCGGATGGATTTGCACGACAACGTCGCGCACTTGGGCGGGCGGTCCTTGAAAGATTTCAGTTTTGCGCCACCGCTCCCGGTTCGCAAACCGTAATCACAACTGTGAGGTAGTCGTGAACAATGCATTCGACACCGTGATGGCGCGCCTCCAGTATCGCCACGTTCGCCAACCCGCTGGCGTGACGGAACTAGACCTCGACGATTTTGAACGTGAGCTTGGCCATCCACTTCCTACGGGCTACCGAAACTTCTTGCAGAAGTTTGGATTTGCGGTTGGTGATGGCGACGTTAGATTCACGGCTTCGGGAAGCCCTGACGAAGTCGAAACGTCCGTTGATGTTTTCTACGGCCTCCAGCCTGGCGACACCTACGACATCCGTCGTCGGCGATCCGCGTTCGCAGACCGTCTTCCAGACCACCTCTTGCCGTTCACTAGTGGTTCCGGCGGAGAGTTCTGCTTGTGCCTAACGGGAGTGAACGCGGGTAAGGTATATTGGTGGTTTCAAGAGCAGGGAGAAGTGGACTCCGAGGATGACATGGAACCGATTGCCGACAACTTCGAGGAGTTCATCAACTCGCTTGTGACTGTCGCCGACTGACCTCACTCGGAACGAATGTGAAGGAGACGATGGCTGAACTCCCTACGAGTTACTGCTTGCGAAGATCGTTTCCGACACCCCTCAAGGAGTTCGCGCGCATGGCATGGGAACCGTTTCAGAGCGGTCGCTCTCATGGCATCACCGGAGATACCCCCTTCGACGAGGTCCGACACGCGATCAACCGGATCAATCGAACCTACGTTGAACGATTCGGTAGAAAAGTCTATCTGGCGGAGTTGCTCTATGCGCTCATGGGTGTGGTCAGCGGGGACATCGAGAGCTACCTATCTGACGATTCCCTTCCTGAACCACAGGATTTCCTCCGCTGTGTCGAGAACGCCGCGTTTGATCACATCGATCCGGGACATTACGAAGGAGGATTAGATGCTGAAAGCGAAGACTTCGTGATCTTTCCACGCCACGAGCCCGATGACCGTCCTTTTCAAGACACTGTGGTCGTCCGGGGTCAGGTTGTCCCAGCGAGCGAGCAAGACCTCCTCTGCCGCTATTCAGTACTGTCCCCCGAGATCACTCACAAGATGGCCCAGAGCCTCATCCGACAGTGTGTCCTCCAAGATCTCTTGGACTACGATATCGTCGATGGGAACAAGATGATTCGGTTTGAACCCGTGGCTTGAGGAGTTCCTGAAGTGCCAAGCATGTTCCGCGTCGGGTTCGCCCTCGATCCAGAGATCATCCGCGACCCGCCGCCGCAGTACCGCAACCCACGTCGGGTGTTCTGCCCGGTCGGTATCGGCGTCGGCTCCTACGTCATGCCCGGTCCCGGTTGGTGCGACCTGACGGGCGTGCTTCTGCTGGAGTGGTGCCGGGCCGTCTGGCAACTCTCGGCCGAGGAGAGCCGCTACGCCCGCCTGAACTTCTTCGACACCCCAGCCCAGGTGTGGATACGCCGGACTCCGAGCAAGTGGTGGAAAGTGTCCGCCATCGTTCGCCAAGGCAACCAGAAGCGAATCGAAGCCGAAGTGTTGTGCCTGCCCGAACGGGTCGAAGCGGCGTTGCTGTCGGCCGCCCAGCGATTCTTGGCGGGTGTTCGTGCCGCTGGCGTCTGGGGAGTTGACTGCGAACAACTCGCGGAGTTTGTAAGCGAACAATTTGAGCCAGTCGCGTAACGAACGCATGGCTACGAAGTAGCCCGGTCAATTGCCGACTTCCGCGAACGGGCATGCTACCCGTTGGTGCCAACGAAGGGGTTGCTCAGCTTCTCCAACCCCACCGTCGTGGGCGGGCCGTGGCCGGGGAAGACGCGGGTCATGTCCGGCAGCGTCCACAGCTTCGCCTCGATGCCCGCCTTCAGTTGCTCGAAGCTGCCGCCGGGGAAGTCGGTGCGGCCGACGCTGCCGCGGAACAGCACGTCGCCGGCCAGCACGATCAGCGGGTCGGTGCCCCGGATGGCGAACACCACATGCCCAGCCGAGTGCCCCGGAATCTCGGCCACGTCCATTTCCAGCCCGCCGACCGTCAGCGTGTCGCCGTCGCGGACGAGCCGATCCGCCGGCGGGCTGACCACCGGGTCGCCGAACGCGGCGCTCAGGTTCAGCACCGGGTTCGTCAGCATGGTCGCGTCCCCCGCGCCGATGACCAGCGGGGCGTTCGGCGACCGCTCCTTCATGGCCGCGTTGCCGGCGATGTGATCGACGTGCCCGTGCGTGCAGAGGATGGCCGCCAGGTGCAGGTTGCGGGCGTCCAGGACGGCGAAGATCTTGTCCGGCTCGAACCCCGGATCGACCACCACCGCGCGGTCGCTGCCGTCCGCCCAGACGACGTAGGAGTTCTGCCCGAACGGCCGCGACTCGATCCCGTGGACGTGGACCTTCATGGCGGACTCCGGCGAGGGCGGGGGATGGCAAGTTGTTCTACGCGAATCCGCCCGGCGGGGTTACTCCTTCTTCGGGGCCGGAGTCGGCTTCGGGGGCGGGGCCTGTTCCGGTGCGGTCGGCGGCACTTTCGTCGGCGGCGGGGCACCCGCGTTCGCGCCGAGGGCGACGAGGTAGTCGGCGTAGGCGCGGTAGTAGTCGGCCAGCAGGGTGGCCACCTTCGTCTGCGCGGCGGCGGCGTTGAACTCGCGGATGTTCAGGAACAGCACGTCCTGAAGGGCGTTGGTGACCAGGGCGGTCCCCTGCTTCACCACCAGCCGGGCGGTGGCCAGTTCCCGGCGGGCGAACTCCAGCCGCTGGCGGGTCTGCGCCATGCGGGCGAGCGCGTCCTGGATCTCGGCGCGGATCAGGTTCTGCTGGTTCCGCTCCTGGTACAGCAGTTGGGCCATCGTCGCCGTCGCCTCGCGGGCGCGGCCCCGCGCGTCCCGCCGCTGGACCGGCAGCTCGACGTTCAGGAACAGGTTGACGCCGGACGAATCCGACGCGAACGGCCCGTCGCCGGTGAACGTCTTCTTGCCCGTGCCCACATCCTGCGTCACCGCGCCGCCGACGTTCACCGCCGGCAGGAACTGGTTCTGCGCGAGCTTCAGGTCCACCGCCAGCCGCTCGCGGAGAAGCTTCAGGCGGACGATCTCCGGCCGCTGGTTCAGAGCGAGCAGCACGTCGTTCGCCAGGTTCGCGGCGTTGGCGGCCGGCGGGTCGAGGTCGAGGAAGTCGGGCGGCAACCGATCCACGGCGGGCAGGACCGGGTTGCCGTCCTGATCGCAGATGTACACCGACAAATCGAACGCGGCCTGCTGGATCGCCAGGTCGGCGGCGCGGAGCAACTCCTGCCGGTCGTAGATGCTCCGCTGGTTCTCAGTGGCGTCGATCTGGCTCTGATTCTTGGCCACGGCCACCCGCACGTCGAGGAACTTCTGCCGGTCGTTGGCCAGCTTCAGCAACTCCGTCTGGATGAGGTACCGCTGACCGGCGGCCACCCACGTCCAGTAGGCGCGGGCGGCGGCGCGGGAGTAGTCGAGCTGGTTGCGGCGGATGACCGGGTCGGCCAGTCGCTCGGCGATCTGCGCCTGTCGCAGCGTCGCCCGGCGGCGGTCGATGGCCCCGTCGCGGAGCAGCGGCAGTTGGAAGCCGGCGCGGAACTCGCCGCCGCTGGCCGTCTTCTGCCCGCCGTTGTAGATGGGGAAGTCACCCAGTCCGAGACGGTAGCCGGCGAAGGTGCTGAGGCCGGAGTACGGCGTCGGCTGCTCGATTGCGAAGTCGAACCGGGAGTTGCCGAACGAGCCTTCCTGGTTGGTGCTGCTGGTGCGGACGACGAGGTCGAACGCGCCCTCGGCGGACACCCGCCGGCCGGTGGCGATCTCGCGTTCCTGCTCGACGGCCAGCAGCAGCGGGAAGTTGGCCGCCACGCTGCCGAGGACATCATCGAGGGTGAGCGGGCCGGACGGCGGGACGGGTTGGACCTTCAGCTTCTCGTCGCGCGGCGGTGGCGGGACGGGCAATCCCGGCGGGGTCGGGCCGGGCGTCGGCGACGGCGGCGCGACGATGGGATCGCGGATGTAGGCGTCCGGCGACAGCGGACTTCGCAGCCCGGCACAGCCGAGACCGAAGACGGACGCCGCCATCCACCCCCAGGCGATCCGTCGCGGCGTCCGTGCCCCGTGCCGTGCCATGTCACTTCCTTTGAACCGGGCCGAGCGATGAACCCGACTCCTTCTTCGACTGCGGCTCGCGGTACGGCGGGAAGCCGTTCACCTGCCGCCACAGTTCCCACCCCAGCCGCACCCGCTTCGGCATCAGCACCCACCCCTGGGCGCGGACCCCCTGGCGGAGCAGTTCCTGGTTCGGCCACGGCTCGGCCGTCGGGTCCGGCTCCACCAGGATGCGGAACTGGCCCCGTTCGTTCGCCGTCGGGTCGATCAGGTAGACCCGCCCGTTGAACGTCCCCGCCGCCGCCTCCGGGACGCCGGCGAACTGCACCGCCGGCCACCCCTCGAACTGGAGGACGGTCGGGTCGCCCGTCTGGACCAGGGGCAGGTCGTTGCCGTCGATGAAAAGTTCGCAGACGATACCGGGGTAATCGGTTCGCGTCAACGCGGTCAGCACCGGCGGCGGGGCCAACGCCGCGGCGATCTGCGGGGTTCCGGCGACCGACGCGAGCGGGGCGGCCGACAGCAGTCCCCACGCGGACGCCACCACCTGCGCCGTCTGCCGATCCTTCTCCGGCCCCTTCTTGATGTCCGGCACCAGGGTGGCCAGTCGCTGGCCGGGGTTCACCAACTGGCCGCCGGCCTCGCCGTTCTCCAGGATGCGGAAGACGGTGCCGTCGGTGGGGGCGAACACGTTCTGCTGCCGCTGGCGGGCGATGCGGCTCTGGACCGCCAGCAGCTGCCGGCCGAGGTTCTGCACGTCCCCCCGCGCCCGGTTCAGACTGGCCCGCTCGCCGTCGATCTGGGCGGCGGTGTTGCGGGTCAGCACCTCGACCGACTTCCGGGTGGCGTTCAGCGTCTCGGCCGCCTGCTCCCGCTGGGCGCGGAGCTGCTTCAGGCCGAACTCCTGCCGGTCGATGGCCGCGGCCAGGTTGTCGATCTGCTGCTGCGGCACCACGTTCGCCTGCTGCGCGTTGGCCGCCTTCAGCCGGCCGATCTCCTGCTTGTTCACCTCCAGCGGGGCGACGGCCCCGTTCACCGCCTGATCGACCGCCGTCACGCTCTGCGTCTGCGCCAGGACCAACAGGTTCACCTGCTGGACCTGCGCTTGCAGGCCGAGTTCCAGGTTGGTGATCCGCCGCTCGACTTCCTCGACCGCGCCGAGCGCCAGCGACTGCTGGGTGACGACGGCGAACTCCTCGTCCTGGAGCCGCAGCGGCAACAGCGGGTCCACGTCCACCATCTCCACCAGCAGGTCGCCGGCCTTCACCGGCCGCCCCTCCACCACCGCCCACCGGCTGATGCGGCCCTGGATCGGGGCGACGACGAACTGCGGCCGCTCGACCGGGTTGAACGCGACCGCCCGGCCCTCGCCGTGAACCTGCTGCTGCCACGGCACGAACGCCAGCGCCGCCGGCAGCAGCAGGATGACGACCAGCACCAGCCGCGCGAAGACGCGGGTCGAGCGCGGGGTCTTGGCCAATTCCAAGGCGGAAAGCGCCGGCGCGGTCGGGTGGGGGACCATGAGTGACGCTCCAATCCGGTGTGGGAAGTGCCCTCTTCGCCGCGACCGGAGGGAGCGCGCCA
>JAYUFU010000136.1:0-6744 GCA_043738505.1 Fimbriiglobus sp.
GGTTCTTGGTGGCGGTGGGCGGAAGAACCGGCGGACTCACGTCCCGCCGTTCGCCGTCAATCCTCACACCACCTCGCTGCCGAGGGTCAACTCGCCGCCGAGGTACTCGGCGACGGGGTGGCTCCGCAGCGCGTTCTGGACGGCCGTCAGCACCCCGCGGACCGGCTCCATCTCCGGGCCGACGGCGGCGACGCCGAGGGTGAGTTGCCGGTGGTCGTCCTGGGTGGCGACCTCCGAGATCGCCACGTCGAACTGGCCCCGCAGGCGGTCCAGGATCGACCGCGCCACCTGCCGCTTGTCCTTGAGGGACCGCGACTGGCGAACCAGCAGTCGGGCGGTGAGGAGACCGACAACCATGGGAAGTTCCAAGTTCCAGGTTCAAAGTTCAAAGTTCCAAGTTAAGAAGGCCGATTCACTGCCCGCTGAAACTTGGAACTTTGAACTTGGAACCTTGAACCTACAAGGTCCGCTGCTTGATCTCGATGCGGTAGGCCTCGATCACGTCGTCGACTTTCACGTCGTCGAAGCCGGCGATCTTCATGCCGCACTCGAACCCCTCGCGGACGTCCTTGGCGTCGTCCTTGAACCGCTTCAGGCTGTCCAGGCTGGCCACCCGCTCGGCCGGCGGGTAGACGATGACCCCGCCGCGGATGATCCGCACCTTCGCGCTCCGCTCGATGACGCCGCTGGTGACGTAGCAGCCGGCGATGGTGCCCACCTTCGACACCTTGAACGTGTCGCGGACGATGGCCCGACCCAGGTGGACCACCTCCTCGATCGGCTTGAGCCGGCCTTCCAGCGCCGCCTTCACGTCGTCCACCAAGTTATAGATGATCTGGTACTCGCGGAGGCTGATGCCGCGGGCCTCGGCCAGCCGCAGCGCCTCGTCGTCGGCGGTCACGTTGAACCCGATCACCAGCGTGTCGGCCGGGCTTGTCAGCGCGAGCGTCACGTCCGACTCGCTGATGGCCCCGATGCCGGAACTCAACACCCGGCACCGCACCTCGTCGTGGATCAGCTTCTCCAGTTCCTTCTTGATGGCCTCGACCGACCCACGGGCCTCGGCCTTCAGGATCACCTTCAGTTCGGTGATCTTGGCGCGGGCGTGCGCCTCCTTCAGTTGGTCGAGCGACTTCGGCCCGACGCTGGCCAGGGACCGCTCGCGGTTCAGCACCCGCTCCTTCTCGGCGATGCCGGCCGCCTCGGTCAGGTCTTCCACGAAGTAGAACGGGTCGTCGGCGTCGGGCACCTCGTTCAGGCCGAACACCTTGACGGGGGTGCTGGGGCCGGCTTCCTCGACGGGCCGGCCGAGGTCGTCGTACATGGCCCGCACGCGGCCGGACGTGGCCCCGCACAGGATCACGTCGCCCTTGTGCAGCGTCCCCTGCTGGACGAGCAGGGTGGCCATGACCCCGCGGTCGCCGTCCATGTAGGCTTCCAGACAGGTACCGGACGGCTTGTGTTCGGGGTCCGCCATGAGCGGCGGGTCGGACAGTTCGGCGACGATGCCAATGGCGTCCAGCAGCTCGCCCACCCCCTGGCCGGTGACGGCCGAGGTCTCGACGAACTGGATCTCGCCGCCCATGTTGTCGGGCAGCAGGTTGAGCTGGTACAACTGCCGCCGCGTCTTGTCCAGGTTGGCGTTCGGCATGTCGATCTTGTTGATCGCCACGATGATGTCCACGTCCGCCGCGCGGGCGTGGGCGATGGCCTCTTCCGTCTGCGGCATCACCCCGTCCGTGGCGGCGACGACGATGACGGCGATGTCGGTGACGTTCGCCCCCCGCGCCCGCATCTTGGTGAACGCCTCGTGGCCCGGCGTGTCGAGGAAGGTGACGGGCTTGCCGTCCTTCTCGACCCGCCACGCCCGCAGCACCTGGGTGATGCCGCCGGCCTCGGTGGACACCACGTCGGACGCCAGCCCGTACTGGATGCGGATCTTGTCCAGCAGCGACGTCTTGCCGTGGTCCACGTGGCCCATGATGACGACGATCGGCGGGCGGGGGCGGAGCTTGTCCGGGTCCACCGTCTCGGCCTGCGCCTTGTACCGCTCGAGCAGCAAGTCCTTGGCCGACTTCACCGTCTTCTGGACGAGGGTGATGCCCTTGTTGATGGCGATCAGCTCGGCCACGTCGAATTCGATGACCGACGCCGCCCCGTACAGCTGCTGCGTCTCCTTGAGCAGCTGCTTGGACAGGTCGCCGAGCTTCACCCCGATCGCCTCGGACAGCGTCCGCACGGTGATCGGCAGGGTGATCTCGACCGGCCCTTCCTTCTTGATGATCAGCTGCGCGCCCCGCCGCTTCATCTTCGCCATGAGGGCGGCGCGGGGGCCTTTGCGGGAGCCGGACTGCTGCTCGATGAGGTCCACCGAGCCGCCCGGCCCCATGATGACCGACCCCTTGTCGGTCGGGCCGGACCCGCGGCGGTCGCGGCTGGCACGGGCGGCGTGCCGGCCGTCCCGGCCGATGACCCCGCCGGCGGACTTCTTCTTGGCTTCCTCTTCCTCGGCGGCCGTCGGCTTGCCGCCGGTGTTGGCACCGGGGCGGGGTAGCGGGCTACGGCGGTCCGTCGCCTTGTCGGCGGCGGGCGGAGCCGCGCCGTCGGCCGGCGGGGCCGTCTGCGTCACCTGCTTGGCGATGTCCTGGATGGAGATCTTGCCGCCGCGGCGCTGCTCCATCTCCCGCATCTTCTTGATCTGTTCGGGCGTCAACTTGATCGAGTTCGTCTTGTTGGCGACCGGCGGCGGGGCCTTGCCGCCGGCGGGCGGCGGGGCCACGCGGTTCGGGCCGTGCCCTTGCCCCTGGGGGATGCGGCCGTCCGGCCCGAACGTGGGTGTGCGGGAGCGGACAGGCGCTTGCGGGTTGCCGCTGGGGAGCGGGGGCCGCGCTCCGGCGGGCGGCGGGCTGCCGGTGGACGGCAACGGGCGAACCGGGCCGGTGCCGGACGACGGCGGGGCCACGCGGGGCGGGTTCGGGTTGGCCGACGGAGCGGCCGGCGGCGTCGGCGCGGCGGGCGCTGGGGCCGGCGTCGGGTTCGTGGACGCGGCCAGCGGCGTCGCCTGGGTCGGCCTCGGCTGAGACGGGCCGTGCGTCGCCGCGCGGCCACCCGCTCCGGTGATCGGCCGCGGGCGGTTCGGGTTCAAGTTCGGCATCCCGCGCATGCCCGGCACGCCGGTGGCCGGCATCACGGATGCGGGCGGCGGCGAGGTCGGGAGCGGCGGCGGTTGCGGTTCGCTCGGCACCGGCGGCGCGACGGCGACCGGGACCACCACAGGCTCCGGCTCCGGCATGGCGACCGGCGCGACCACTTCGGCGACCGGTTCCGGGGCCGTCACGACGACCGCTTCCGGTTCGGCCGGCGGAGGCGCAACGGCGACCGGTTGGACCGGGGCGGGCGCGGCGGGCGACTCGACGACGGCGGCGGGCGCGACGGGTTCCGGCTCAACCGGCGGAGGCGCGACGGGAGCGGGCGCTTTCGGCTTGGCCGGCGGCAGGGTGCGGACGCGGCTGTCGAGCGACTTGGGCGGCCCGCCGACGGCGGGGACGGGTGGGGTCGGGCGGGTGGGCGCGGCCTGCTTGGGTCCGTCCTTGACTCGCTTCTTGAGCGCGCCGACTTGGTCGGCTTCCAGCCCGCTCAGTTGGTTCTTGATGCCGGCGAACCCGAGTTCCTGGCAAATGACGAGAAGATCCTTGGTCTCGAGCTTCAGCTCTTTGGCCAGGATGTAAACGCGAACCTTTTCTTGGGCCGTCTCGGTGGTCTTCGACAAGCGGTACTCCTTGGGGGGTGGCCGCGGCACCCCCGGTTTCCGGCGACCCGGCCGGTCGTTCCGGATCTCATGGTAGTGATTGTAACCCAGGCCGTAGGCTTGAACAGGGCGAGTGTGGAGGCGGTCATGCCTGCACTCCCGCTTCGGGGGTGTCGGTGGGGGCGGGGGCGACCGTCTGTTCGCCGTCGTCGCCGGTGCGCTGCTCTTCGTGTTCCATGGCCGTGACCGCTGCCTCCGCGTCGGTGATGGGGCCTTCGTGGTATGCCACCGGGTGATCGGGCGGGGCGACGGTGGTCGAGCCGTCGGCGTCCGGGGCGTGGTGGGGGAGGGTCGCGCCCTCGCCGTCGCTTTCGGTAGACACCGCCGGGGCGTCCGGGTTCGCGGCCGCCAGTTGAGCGGCCTCAGCCGCGACCGCTTCCGCCGCCGCCAGCCGCTCGGCTTCGCGCTGCTGCCGCTGGGCCTCCTCCGCCGCCTCCTCCAGTTGCCGCTGCTCCTCCTTGACGCTCTGGTCCATGAAGTCGGCGTTGTCCTCGGCGTACAGCACGACCTCATCGGCCTGATCCGCGGGCAGCGCCGTGAACTTTGACAACTCCTGGCCGTCAATGTACGACAATTCGTTGAAGGAGAGGAACCCTTCTTCGATCATCGCCTGAATCTGCTCCTCGTTCACATGCGGGAGGGTGCGGAACCACCGCTCGGCCCGCTCCAGGGATTCGCCCAACTCGTCGTGCGTCATGATCTCCAGGTCGAGGCCGACCAGTTTCGACGCCAGCCGCACGTTCTGCCCGCGGCGGCCGATGGCCAGGGACAGTTGGTCCTCGTCCACCAGCACGATGGCCCGGCCGAGCCGCGGGTAGGTGAACACGTCGGCGATGGCGGCCGGCTGCAGCGCGTTCGGGATGAGCACCTGGAGCGAGTCGTTCCACCGCACGATGTCGATCCGTTCGTCGTTGATCTCGTTGATGATCGTCTTGATCCGGCTGCCCTTCACCCCGACGCACGCGCCGACCGCGTCCACCTTCGTGTCGATGCTGGACACGGCCAGCTTGCTGCGGTACCCGGCCTCGCGGGCGATGGCGCGGATTTCGATGGTGCGGTCGGCCACCTCCGGGATTTCCTCGTCGAACAGCGCCTTGACGAAGTCCGGGTGCGCCCGCGACAGCACCACCTTCACCCGGTGGCCGCTCTTGCGGACCTCGAACACCACGGCCTTCACCCGCTCGCCGACGTGGTGCGACTCGCCGGGGATCTGCTCGCTGCGGGGCAGCAGGGCCTCGGTCTTGCCGAGCGACACGATGGCGGTGCCGGCGTCCACGCGGGTGACGCTGCCGACCACGAGGTCGCCTTTCTTGGCATTGTACTCGTTGTACACCGTGTCCGATTCGGCTTCCCGGAACTTCTGGATGATCACCTGCTTGGCCGACTGCGCCGCGATCCGGCCGAGCATCTCCGGTTCCAGATCGGCGTCCCCGTGTTTGGCGGTGATCTCGCCGGTCGCCCGATCCACCCGCACCGTCACCCCGTCCTCGATGGCGAAGTGCCGCAGGGCCGCCAGTTGGATGCCGGACTCCAAGCCGACGAACAGCGTCTCGCGGGGGATGCGCTTCTCTTCGGCGACGGTGTCGATCAGCTTCATCACCTCGCGGCCGATGGCGAGCGGGTCCTTCGGCGGCGGCGGCGGCGGTTCTTTCTTCTTGCGGCTGACGGCCATCGCGTAACTCCGAGTCCGAGGTCGAGTGTTCCGTTGTGGGCGAACCGCAGGCTTCGCTGTCGGAATCCTCCCGCGTCCCACCGGGGCGTCACAGCCGTTCCCCGGTTTCCCCGTCGAACCACAGTCCACGGTCGGGGGCCACCGCCCACGGCCAGGGCGTTCCGGCAAGTGGGGGCAAGCCACCTCGCCACTCCACTCGCAATCGGGAGCGACCGGCGGCGACAGTCAACAACCAGCCGGCCCCAGACGGCTCCGCCGAGACCGCCTCCCAGCCGCGGAACCCGCTCGGATCGCGGATGATGTCGTCCGGTCGCAGCCCGAAAGACAGGCGGCGACCAGCGGGCGCACCCGCCGGGAGTGGTGTGCGAACCGTGCCACAATCCGAGGCGAACTGGCCGTCCGCCGTCACCGTTCCGTCCAGAAAACAGAACTGGCCCAGGGCAAACGCTACGAACCGGTTGCCCGGCCGGGTCCGCAACTCCTCGGGGGTTCCGAGTTGCCGCAAAACACCTGCACCGAGCGCCCCGAGGCGGCGGCCGAGGGCCGAGGCGTCGATCGGGTCATGGGAGACTACGATTATTGTGGCGTTGGCGCGGGCGGAGAGCAAGTGGAGATCGTGTCGAAATTCGGCCCGGAAGGGCGGGTCCAGCCCGGCAAACGGTTCGTCCAGCAGCCAGACGGGGCACCCCCGGAGCAGCATTTTGGCCAGCGCCACCCGCTGTTTCTCCCCACCGGACAGTTGGTGCGGGTAGCGGTCCAGGAGGGGGGAGAGGCGGAGCAGGTCTTGGGAGTGCGGAGTGAGGAATGGGGAGTGGGGAGTCGAAGAACTGGGAACGTCCTGATTCCTCGATTCCGCACTCCGCACTCCGCACTCCGCACTCCGCAGGTTTCCCCGCACCGTCAGGTGCGGGTACAGCGCCGGCCGCTGCGACAGGAACGCGACGCCCCGTTTGTGCGGGGGTAGCGTGTCGATCCGCACGCCGTCGCGCCACACCTCGCCGGTCGTGGGTTCGTCCAGCCCGACGATCAGCCGGAGCAGCGTCGATTTCCCCGACCCGCTCGGCCCCAGCAGCACCAGCCGTTCCCCGGCTTCGACCGTCAGGTCCGTCGGGTGCAGGGCCGTCACGCCGTTGGCGAACGTCTTCGACAGGTGGCGGAGGGTGAGCATGTCGGCAGTTTATGGTGCGGAATCCGCTCGAAGTGGTCTGCTCGCTCCGCGAGCGGTCTTCGCCACCCGCGCGGAACCGCTCGCGGAGCGAGCAGA
>JAYUFU010000137.1:0-6744 GCA_043738505.1 Fimbriiglobus sp.
ACCCAGGCCTCACGGCCTGGGCTGGTGGAACCGGCCTTTCAGGCCGGAACGCGATGAGTACGCTTCACACCGGAAGATCGCAACAAAGCACCGTGACCCCCAACTACTCCTCCCGGCTCTTCCCCGGTACCCACAGAACGTCGTCGGCCCCGTCGGCGTTGGCGGCGCGGGCCAGCACGAACAGGAAGTCGGACAGGCGGTTCAGGTAAATGAGTGTGTGCGTGTTGACCGGCTCGGAGTGCGTCAGGGTGATGACCGCCCGCTCGGCCCGCCGGCAGACCGTCCGCGCCAGGTGCAGCCACGCCGCCGCCGCCGACCCGCCCGGCAGGATGAAACTGTGCAGCGGTTGCAGCCGCTCGTTGATGCGGTCGATGGCCGCCTCCAGCCGGAGCGATTGCGCCTCGATCATCCGCAAGCCGTCATTCGGCTGGCCGTTCTTCGGGGCGGGCACGCACAGGTCCGCCCCCAGGTCGAACAGGTCGTTCTGGATCGCGCGAACCAGCTCCCGCTCCGGCCCGTCCGGGCAGTGGGCGGTGAACAGGCCGAGGACGGCGTTCAGCTCGTCCACCTCGCCGTAGGCGGCCACGCGGGGGTGGTCCTTGGCGACGCGGGTGCCGTCGCCGAGGCCGGTCTCGCCGGCGTCGCCGGACTTCGTGTAGATGCGGGAGAGGTACACCATCGCGGGGCAATCCGGGGTGAAGGAAGTGGTCGTGCGGTCGGATACGGGTGCGGTTATGATAGACGCCAGTCGCCGGCAATAGAGTCGATCCGGAGGATCGTCATGGCCCGTCTCGCGGTGTGGTTGTGGGTAGTCGCGGTGGCGACGGCGGACGGCACCGCCGCCCCAGTGCCGAAAGACTTCGCGTCCCCGACCGGCGTCATCGTGATGGTGTCGGACGAATACGGTGCCCGACTCTTGCCGTTAAATGGTGGCCCCGTCCGCGAACTGTCCGCGCGCGGCGCGCAGGAAGGGAGCGTGTCCCCGGACGGCAAGCGGCTGGCGATCCTCGTCCGCGACCCGCCGCCGGACGCACCGGTATTCGTTCTTCCGGGCGGGCGGCCGGTCGCGCCGCTGCTGACCGACTGGAAGCCCACCTGCTCCCTGCACATCGTGGATTTGAATGGCAAGGAGAGATTGGGCGACCCAATGTTCGGTGGAGTGATTCGCGGGCAGGTGGTGTGGGCACCGGACGGCAAGACCGTGTTCGTCACGGACTTGTCACGGGACGTGCGGTTGCTTTCCGGCATGTGGTCGCTTCCCGGCGAAGTGACCGCTTGCGACATCACGACCGGCAAGGCGCGGACCATTCCGCAACTCCACGGGCATACCGTCTCGGAAGTATCCCCGGACGGGAAATTCGTGCGGACGACCAAGCCGACCGTCGAAGGCCAAGAGCTGAAGACCGAGACGGTGGTGTTCGCTCGTGACACCTGGAAACCCGTGCCGGCCGAACGGTTTCTCGCCGACGACCGCGTGCGGCTCGTCACCCGGAAAGTGAACCCGAGGGCGGGCGACCCCGTGGCGCGAGACGAGGACTACTTGCTGTTCGATCCGGCCACGAAGTCCGAGAGGCCCCTGACACTTCCTGCCGAAATCGGGAAGAACCCGTCGCGGCTGAATCGGGTGATCCTGTCGCCGGACGGCCGTCGCCTGCTGTTCGCCTGGAGCGAGACGGTGCCCGCCCCGCCAGACTGGCCGCTCGGGGACCACCCTTGTCGCGCGACCCGCCTGACTATGACCGACCTGAATGGGAAGAACGCGAAAACGATCTACCGCGCGGAGATCAAGGCTTTCGCGGACTTGCACAAGTCCCACTGGTACTGGATCGAGTGGCGATAGCGGACGGACTCGCGAGTCGGGAATCACTCGAATGAACGCCATCGACCGCTTGGACGAGTCGGGGAATCTGCCGCGTAGTCGAAATGCCGGCAGTGGTCGTCCGAAGTGAAGGGCAGGGTGCGGCAAAGTTTCGTACCGCACCCCAATCCGGTGCCGGACATTGCAGCCGAGCGGCGGAGCCGGTACCCTTGCGGGTGATGACGGTGGCCGGCTGGCGGCGCTACCCGACGGAAACGCCCGATTCGTCCGCTCGGTGTGCGGACCCGTCAAGAGGACCGACGCATGGACCAGGGACCGCGGCTCGGCCAACTGATCGGTGACGGGCGACCGGCGGCGGGACGCGATTCACATCGCGGTCGCCCCGGTGACGGCGGCGGAGCGGTTGGCACCCGGTCAGCACGTCGGGCTGGTCCGGGACGGCAGCCTGGAGCTGGTCGGCCCGTGCGACCGCGCCATCGGCATCGTGGACCCGTTCCTGCCGGAGGCGGTCGAACCCGGTCGGCGGTTCTGGCTGTTCCTGTATCCCGGCACCGTCACCGGACTCCGGCACGTGTGGACTCACCCGGCGTTCGCGGCGGCCGCCGCGGCGGTCAAGGAGAAGCTGCCGTGAACGAGCGAGACGCCTTCCTCGGCGCACTGGCAGCGAACGAGGACGAAACGCTGACCCGCCTCGTCTTCGCCGACTGGCTGGACGACCGGGGCGAGCACGAGGAGTCCGACCGGCACCGCCGGTGGCCGGCGGCGAAGGAGTGGCTCGTCCGCTTCTGCCGCGAGAACAACCCGGCCCCGGACGACGCCGACGAGTACGGCGAGTGGGTCATCGACTACCCGACGCTGCTCGAACTCGGGCGGGAGGCGATCGCGGGCGAGGACAAGTGGGGCATCGGGTTCTCGTGCGGGAATAACATGGGCATGTGCGACGCCCTCTGGGAGTACAGCGGGGCGTTCTGGAAGAACTGGTCCGTCGTCACCGGCATCCCCGTTCCAACGGACATCGAGAGCAAGAGCGGCTACAGTTGCGCCTGCTAGGCGACGAATCCGCCGTCCGCCATTTTCGGCGACGAATCCGCCGCCGAACCGCTGGAGCGTTCCTTGCCTGGCCGCGCGGAGTGGAATCGATGGACCTCGCATCCGGGTTGCCCCTCGAATCGGAGAGCGGCGGAAAACTGTCCTCGGTCGAGGCGGGCGGGGCCTCGGCTGGGCCGTTCGACGACCGCTACCCCGAGTCCGCGTGGGAGGTGCCGGGGGCGACCGTCCGGCACTGGGTCATCGACGGGCACGCGACCGACCACGCGCTGTCGATCACGCCCCGGTAACCGCCACGTCAGGAGTTTGCCGTGACCGCTCTGCCGCCCGACGACGCCGACCGCCTGGACGACTACCGGTTCCAGTTCGGGCACGACGGCGGCAACCTGTCGCTCGTCCTCGACCAGTTGACCGACGCGCTCCAACTGGTCAACCGGCACACCGTCTACTGCCGGGTGGAGCGGGGCGAACGGGCGGGCGAGCCGCCGGCCGACGTGGCGGAACTGATCCGCCTCATCGGCGTGGCGAAGGGGCTGGTTCAGGACTCGCTGGCGCGGCTGAAGGGCTGAACGGCCGGCACCGCCTCGCTGATGACCTTCTTCATTTGCAGGCCGCGGACGATGGTGAAGACCAGCACCCCGATGGCCGCGATCATCGCCAGCAGGAACAGGAAGGCGATGAACAGGGCGAAGCCGACCTTCTGCTTCTTCGCGTCGATCTGGTTCGGCAGCTCGGTGTTCGACATGGCCTGGGCCGGCGGGCGGGGGGTGGTGGCCGGGCGGGGCGGGAACGTCGGCCGCACGGTGTCGGCCGGTTTCGCCGGGGTCGGGGCGTCGTCCGGGCGGCGCGCCCAGGCCGGCATGACGCTCGTCGTCGGCGGCGACGACGGCCGCACCGGCTGCGCGAGCGGCAGGTCGGCGGCTGTCGCCTTGGCCACCGTCGGGACGGCCTCCTCCGCCAGGATGTCGGCGACCAGATCGGTCCCGGCCGGGCCGGGCGTCGGCAGCATGGCCGTCAGCAGGGTCGGGGCGGCGACGACGAACTTGCCGCACTCCGCGCACCGCTCCACCTCTTGGTCGGCGGTCAGGTCGGCGAACTGGCGGTTGCATTCCAGGCAGCGGAGTTCGGGGGACGGCACGGGGGCACCCTGGGGACGCACGCGGGGATCTGCAAGGGCAGTGTGCGGAAACCGGGGCGATGAGCAAGGGCGCGTCGGCGACCGCCCCGTCACGGCGAGCGGAACGGGGTGCCGGCCGCCACCGGCCGTTCCCCCGTCGCGGGCGGCGCGTCGAACTGCGGGTGCCGGCCGAACTCGGCGCGGAATTCGTCGGCCAGCCGGTGCCGCGTGGGCGAATCGACCGCCCGGCTTTTCGTCAGCGACGTGAGCAGGTAGTTGGCCATCCGCTCGGCGTCGTCCGACCCGGCGGCGATGGCCGCCAGCATGCGGTCGAACACCTCGTCCGGCCCCACGCACGCGCGGTATTCGGCGGCCGCGGCGCGAATCGGGACGTGGCCCGCCAGCATCCGGTCGTGCAGCCCGACGCGGAACTCCGTCCGCGCGGCCGAGAGGGCCATCCGCCCGTCGAGGTCGGCCGTCGCCTGCTCGTCCTCGGCCAACTCCTCCCGCTGCGCGCGGTACGTCCACACGTCGGCGGCCAGCCCGGTCAGTCCGCCGGCGGACCCGACGTGGAGGATCGCCAGGCCGGCGAGAACGGCTACACTGGTCCCGATGCGGCGGTGGAAGCGGCGCGGATGGGCGGTGGTCACGAACGCGGCCCTCGGTCTGGGGGAAAGAACCCACTCCCTACTCATAGAGTGCTTTCCGCCCTCGCAATGGAACCCGTTCGGACGCGATTGAGTCCGAATCGGCGCGCTTTTTTTTCCACACCTTTCCGACTCGCGCCATGCCTGAGAACTCCACCCCGCCGGACGCCGACACCCCCGTCCCGGTGGTGCGACTGGCGGCCTCGGTCGTCGTCACCGTCGCCGGCGGCTGGTTCTTGCTGGCCGAGCTGACGACCCTGTTCCGCCCGCTCCTGTTCGCGGTGCTGTCCACTTACGCCCTGATGCCGCTGTACCTCCGCCTCCGCCGGCACCTGCCCACGTCGGCGGCGGTGGTCGCCCTGTCGGTCGTCGTCACCGCCCTGTTCGCGGCGCTGGCGGTGAGCGTGACGGTCAGCGTGATGGCCCTGACGGAGGACGCCTCGAACTGGCGGCAGCGGGCGGTGGCGCGGGTGCGCGAGGCGAGCGACTGGGCGCACGGGTTCGCGGTCGTCGGGCCGAAGGTGCCCGGCCAGACGCCGCCCGAGGAGGCGCTCGCCGGGCGGTTCACGGAACAGATGGTGGGCCAGTTGAAGGCGGTCGCCGTCGGCCTGCCGGAGGTGTTCGCCGCCGGCCTGTACCTGCTCTTCCTGCTGGTCGAGTCGGCCCGCTTCCCGGACCGCGTCCGCCGCGCCTACGACCCGCAGCGGGCGGCCGTGATCCTGGCCGTGTTCGCCCAGATCAACGAGGCCATCATCGCCTACCTGCGGGCGAAGGTGGTGTCCAGCCTGTGGCTGGCGGTGCCGGTCGGCGGCATCCTGGCCGGGTTCGGCGTGCCGTTCGCCCTGCTGTGGGCCGTCCTCACGTTCGTGTGCAACTTCATCCCGTACCTGGGCAGCGTCGTCGCCTACACGCTGCCGATGCTGTTCGCCGCCGTCGAGTTCGGGTTCACCCCGCAGTTGGCCGTCGTGGGCGGGGCGGTGTTCGCCGTCCACCTGCTCGGCGCGGCGGTCGTCGAGCCGCTCATCCTCGGCCGCGCCGTCGGCCTGAGTCCGCTGGTCATCCTCGCCTGCCTGACCGTGTGGGGCGTCCTGTGGGGGGTGCCGGGCATGTTCCTGGCCGTGCCGCTGACGGTGGTGCTGAAGATCGTGTTCGACCACATCCCGTCCACCCGCCCGGTGGCCCGACTGCTGTCCGACCGGTGAGGCGGCGGGCGAGGCGATCCCCGTTCGCGTCTTCAGCGGGATTGCGCCGTGCGCTCCGAGCCGGAAAGGCCGATCCCGTCCGCCCGAGCCGTGAGGTCATACCGAATCCGATTGATCCGCGACCGTTGCGGCGGAGTCGGAACACCTCTCCCCGCTTGGTGCTTTGCTGCGTTCTTCGACCGTTGGGCTGACGCGATTCTTCCGGCCTGAAAGGCCGGTTCTACCAGCCCAGGCCGTGAGGCCTGGGTAGCGGGTGGGAACGGAGACCCGGCCCTGAAAGGGCCGTTCGCGGCGCGGGCATGAACGGCCCTTTCAGGGCCGGAGTGATTGGGGTAGCTGGTTCCCAGGCCTCACGGCCTGGGCTGGTGGAACCGGCCTTTCAGGCCGGAAAACCAAGAACTCAACAAAGCAGCCGCTGGGGAGAGGTCGCGGTTCAACCGCATTCGGTATCGGAGAACCGCCGTTCCCGCGTCCTTGGGAAAATCCGTCCCCTGGTCTTGACTTTTGTCCACATCACTGAATATAGTATCCGCATGACCACATCTCCGAGTCGCCGCCATGCCCGCCTTCCCGCCCGCCTCCGTCGATATCGACTGCCTGCTGCGGATCGCCCAGGGGCGGCGGCAGGCGATGCGCGCCCGCTGTCCGGGCGACCGGTTCCGCGCGGCGATGGCCATCTTGAAGCAGGAAAAGGACCGGATGCGGGGGAAGTGGTCGCTCGACTCGGTGTACGAGTGGCCGGACGATGAGGAGGAGGTTTGCCGCGAGGCATCGCCGAGCGCGTCGGCCGTCGTGCTCGGCGCGAGTGGTTTTCCACCTCCCCTCGCTGAGGGGAGGTCGGCGGCGCAGCCGCCGGGAGGGGAGTCTTCGCTCGTGTGCTCTGCTCGCTCCGCGAGCGGTCTTCGGTTTGCG
>JAYUFU010000138.1:0-19044 GCA_043738505.1 Fimbriiglobus sp.
CGCAAAATTCTTGGATACCTCACACCAGCCGAAGTATTCTCAAAAATGAAGCTCGATCTAGCAGAAAACGTTGCACTTCGAACTTGAAACCGCCCACAAGGCCCGCCGTGCAGTGCTCCAGCAGCAAGTGCGCCTGTCGGCGTGAACTGAACAGCCACGACGCGGCCAAGCCGCCAACTGCCGCTCGGCGCCGTGCGATGGTCGAAACAGCCAGTCGGCACAAGAGAACCAACAGCCTGATTTCAGTCAGGGCCGGCGTGAGCGCCGGCCAGTCCAAACACACGAGGAAGCCGCCGGATGCGGCGAAGATCTGCAGCATCACACTTCCGGCCAGCATGGCGGCGCCCCGGAAAAGCGAAGGAGAAGGCGCACTCTGGGGGTTGTCCACGGTGGAAGCCCGCATTCTGGTCCAAGAATCTGCTCTGGCGCCCTCCCCTGCAAGGCGCAAAGCGCCCTGCAAGGCCCGTGGCGTACGCCGCAGACGCGGAATACCGCGACTGCTCTTGCCCAAGCGCAGAGCGGGAAGCAGAATGGTCCGCCTACATGAACAGCCACGTCATCGTCATGTGCTCTGGTGCCGGAAGATCGCCTCCTTCTTCCGCACCAAGACATCCGGCGACAGCGGCACCGCCATCTCGATCTCGTGCGGCTCCCACTCCTCCCACGCCCCTTTGTACAGCCACACGTCGAACAGCTGCTGCCGCGCCCGCACCCGGCGGACCGCCTCGTAGATGGCCTCGGCGCAGGTGCGGTGCGTGCCGTGCGGGTCGCTCAGCTCGCCGGCGACGTAGATCTGCGCCGGCTTCAGCCGCTCGAACAGGGCGATGATGTCGTCGATGTCCTGCGGCTGGATCGGGTTCTTGTTCACCGTGCCCGTCCGGTAGAACCGCAGGTCCATGAACTCCAACTGCGCCGGCGGGATGCCGCACGCCAGCGCCGCCGCGCGGGCCTCGGTGGCGCGGATCATCCCCTTGATGGACAGGATGTCCGGGCTGTCCGGCTCGCCGGGGGCCTTCTTGTCCAGGAACTGGTTGGCCCGCTCCTTCATCGTCCCGGCCGTGCTCTTCTCGGCGGCGTCGCCGAACGCGGACAGGAACTCGTCCACGAAGTCCACGAACCGGCGGGCGTCGTGGTCGAACACGGCGATGTTGCCGCTGGTCATGTACGCGACGTGGACCCGGTGCCCCTGCTCCACCAGGCGGATGACGGTGCCGCCCATGCTGATCACGTCGTCGTCCGGGTGCGGGCTGAACACCAGGATCGACTTCGGCCCGTGCTCTGCTCGCTCCGCGAGCGGCTCCGAATTCCCCTCGCGGAGCGAGCGGAGCACCTTGCCGGCCGGGTACGGCTGGATGGTGGCCAGCCGGTCGTGGAACACCGCCTCGCCGATCTTCTCGGCCGGCCCCTGCTCCCGCAGCAGTTCGTACAAGTGGTGTTCGCGGAAGTCGTCGTCGTTCAGCTTCTGAAGCCCCTTCTTCACCGTCAGCGACAACCACACGACCGCCTGCCGCACCCGCTCCGGCGTCCAGCTCACCGGCCCGACTTCCCACGGCCGCTTGACGGCGGTGGTCTCGGCGGCGGCCGCCGGGTCCAGCACGAACACGGCGTCGCGGTGTTCCTGCAAGAAGCTGGCCGAGATGGCTTCCGTCGGCGGCAGCTCCACCGCCTTGTACAGCACCGGGGCCTTGTGCTCGCCGAACGCCATCAGGAACACCTTGCGGGCGTCGCTGATGCTGGCCACGCCCATCGTGATGGCCTGGTTCGGCACGTTCTCTTCGCCGAAGAAGCCGGACGCCGCGTCCCGCCGGGTGATGCTGTCCAGGGTGATGACGCGGGTGCGGCTGTTCCGCGGGCTGCCCGGCTCGTTGAACCCGATGTGCCCGGTGCGGCCGATGCCCAGAATCTGGATGTCGATGCCGCCGGCCTCGCGGATCTTGCGCTCGTAGGCGATGCAGAAGTCCTCCATCTCGTCGGGCCGCAGGGTGCCGTCGGGGATGTGGATGTTCTCCCACTTGATGTTGACGTGGTTGAAGAACGTCTCGTGCATCCACTTGAAGTAGCTGTGCGAGTCCTCCTTCGGCATGGGGTAGTATTCGTCGAGGTTGAACGTCACCACGCGGGCGAAGTCCAGGCTCTCGTCCTTGTGCAGGCGGATGAGTTCGCGGTACAGGCCGACGGGGGTGCTGCCGGTGGCCAGGCCGAGGACGGTACTCTTGCCGGCGGCGTTGCGGGCGCGGATCAGCTTGTCGATCTCGCGGGCGACGTACTTGGACGCGGCCGAGCTGGTGGGGAACAGCAGGCACGGGACGCGGGTGTGCGGGAGCGGGTGCTGGGTCGGCGGCGGCATGTCGGTCGGCATCCGGAGGGGGAGGGCGGTGGATGCGGATAACTTATGCACCCCGCGCGCGCCGGAAACGCCGCCGCCCCCTTGACCCATGCCGTAGGATTGAGTGGCGACACATTTCAGGACCAATTTTCCCGGTGTCCTTGCGCGACCGCTCGTCATCGGGTAGGCTCGAATCCGCTCCCGGACTTCTGCCGGTGCTAGGCTCGTATCGGGGGTTCGGCTGGTCGCCAGGCGGCGCGGTGGTTACAACACCACTCCCTTTCAGCGCAGGACAGGAGGAACAGCAATGCCACACATGACGCTCGTCCTGTCCGAAACGGTCGCCGTCGGGGCGTTCAACCCCCGAATCATCACCCCGAGTTGGCTCGTGAAGAACGATGTCGTCCGCGAGCCGGAATGGCTGGAGGACATTCTCGACTCGATGCCGATCGACGAGAACGGCTTCCCGCTCGGTGGGTTCGGGTGGGATGTCGATCAGGAACGTCTCATCGTGTCCGCGGATCGCGGCGAACGAGACTGTGGTGCGGTGATGGGGAAAGTCATCGAACTGCTCCGTCACACGCCCATTTCCGCAGTCGGGCACAACTTTCATTACACCTGTCCGATCTCCGACTGGCCGCCCACTGCGATCCCCATGTTGGGACAACGATCGGGAATCGAGTTGGGAGTAACGGAGACCCGATGGACCGGACGCTTCGACCGGGAAGGCTTGGTCGTCGAGGTGGAACTCCTTTACGTTCCGAAGTCCGACGACGTGGTCTCCGTGAGGACGAACTTCGAACGCCAAACCGGAGAAAAGTGGGAGGGCGCGGTTTCGGCGGCCCGGACGTTCCCGTCGGATCGCAAAGCGGCGGCCGAGCTGGCAACAACCCTCTTCGGGCTGGAGGTCGGACCATGAATGCAACTCTTGCTCGCCGCGCGCAAGGTGCTGGCACACGGCGGCCCATCAAACGCGGAACGAAGCGACCCGCCGTCGAGCCGTCCACCCTCGGCGCGTCCCCATCACTCGCCCCGTTTCGTTCATTGCTCGAGCGGTTCATGCGGGCCAGCGGTTCAGACATCCACCACCGGCGAACGGAAGTCGTAGCGTTCATCCGCAGGTCGCGTTACCGGAGCCTGTGCGTCAACGAGTTGATCCACGAATGCGTTGACCGTGGCGGGACGGACGGGTTGGTCACCGCAATCGAAGTACTCGCCCAGATCGATCCGAAAGTCGTGCTGTCCGTCGCGTGGGACTTCTTCCGGCGGGACATCGGTCGCTGGCGTCAATTGGCGAAGGGTTCGCACACTCGCTATGTGGTTCGCGACGAGGTGTGGCATATCCTCCTCCGGTCGATTTGCCAAAGTGCCGACCCGAAAGACGCACTCGCCCTTCTGCTCGTCGCACTGGCGGGAGGCCCCGACGGTATTCGCGAAGGGTGTGCCGAGGCGGCGGGCGACCTGGTGGCGCGAGAGCCGAAGGTCATGCGCGTCGTGACGACCTGCTTACGCGAACTTCTCGACTCCCCGCCGAGCGGTTCCCAACCCCTCTCGCCCACGTCGCGGGATGCGATCCGCGATGTCCTCGCAGACATGGGTGAGTGATGGCCGCGATTCTCCACACCGGACTCGGCGTTGAGCCTCCGTTTTTCCTCCGGCAACTCCGCACCGCCAAAGCCTGGGGAGACGCGGCCGCGCCGACGGCTCAGCGGATCGATGACGCCATTCGCGCCGTGTTCCGCGTCGATGAACCGGCCCACAGTCTCTTCGAGATTCGAAGCGCGGAGGATCTTCGACGGGTGGTAGTCGCTCTCGCGCAAACAGGCAGAAGCCGTCCGGTAGCAAGTTCTTCTTCGTTGCTGTATCTGGTGACGAGTTGACGGCGTCCGGCGTCCAACTCGCACATACCCCCGAGGACGCGACGCCGTGCGGGATTGCGAATCGAGTCCTGCACTACAACGCGGCCGCCAGCGAAGTGCAACTTCGGAACCTTCTCGCTACGCTGTTCGACCTCCGCCGCGAACACCAACAGTTCAAGGAAAAGGAGTTGCAGGCGTTCATCACCGAAACCCTCGATGAAGGCTGTCTTGCGTCCTCGAAACCGCCAACCCCGCCATGCCGCGTCTCGACGTGTCCATTCTGACCGTCGTCGATTTTTCACTGCCCTTTGGTCACTGTCTCGCCAGCCAACACACTCGTGCTGTCAGAACCGCTTTTCTACGTCAGTAGCCCCGGTAGCGCGGCACTTGGGCCGACTGCGCAGGTGGGGGCGAACCGGCTCACGCCGGGCCGGAGAATGGGCCGATGAAGAGAAGGTGGGTTAACCGCTCCAACCCGATCGGCCGACGCCCGGCCGGGAGGTCTCCGTGTCCAGTTCGCGTGGCAAGACCGTCCCCCTCACCCTGCCCCGCCGGTGGGTGTCCGACATCCTGCACTTCGGCAAGGACGTGCCGATCATCACCGGCGACCGCAGCCTCCGCGTCAAGAAGCTGATCGCCGCCCGCCGCTCGGTTCAGCACCCGCCCAGTTGGCAGGCCATCATCCTGAAGGCGTTCGGGCTGGCGTCCGAGCAGGTGCCGGAGCTGCGGCGGTCGTACCTCAGTTACCCGTGGCCGCGACTGCACGAGATGCCGTACAGCGTCGGCACGGTGGTCATCGACCGCGAGTACGAGGGCGAGCGGGCGGTATTCTGCGCGCCGCTGCTGCACCCGGAGAAGCTGCCCCTAGCCGACATCCAGCGGAAGTGCGACGCCTGGAAGGTGGACCCGGTGGCCGCCCACGGCCCGCTCCAGCGACAAGTGCGGACGGCCATACTGCCGCGGCCGATCCGCCGGGCGATGTGGTGGTACGGGCTGAAGTGTTCGGGGTATCTCAAGGGGCGGTACTTCGGCACGTTCGCCGTCAACTGCCTGGCCGGGATGCGGGGGCGGATCACGCAGATGTGCTTCCCGGTCACGTCGTACCTGTACTACGGCGTCCCGGAGAAGGACGGCACCATGCCCATCCAGTACGGGTTCGACCACCGCGTGTACGACGGGTACACCTGTGCGCGGGCGGTCGGCATCCTGGAAGAGATCCTGGCCGGCCCGATCCTGGCGGAAGTCCTCCGCGGCACGCCCCTGGCGGCGTCCAAACCGGTGTCGCTGTCGGTCGCCGCGTGAGGCGGGAAACGAAGAAACCCCCGGCGGGCGGCCGGGGGTTTCGTGCGGGCGACGGTTACGGGTCGTCATCCCGGTTGTTGCTCAGTTGCACCCGCCGCCGCAGCCGCCGGAGATGACCGGGCTGCCGCACGCCGGGGTGCCGCAGCCGGCCGACCCGCGGCCGCCCAGACCGCGAATCTTGCCGAACACGCTGGAGATGGCCGCCTTCTTGTGGGCCAGGATGCCGCGGATGAACCCGGTGGCCCGGCTGCCGACGCCGGCCCGACCGCTGCCGCAGGCGTCGCCGCCGGCGAACCCGGCCGACGTGCCCGCGTACCCGCCGAAGCCGGCGTCACCGCACCCGCCGGCGGTGCCGGTGTTCACGGCGACTTGCCGCTGCACTTGGGTCGCCACCATCTTCGTGACCGACACCATCTCCGTCGTCGGCACGGACACGCACACGGTGCGGGTGGCCGGGACGGCCACCGAGCGGGTGGTGTTGACGGTGTACGTCTCGTTCACGGTTTCCGGCACGCACCGGGTGACGGTCGTCGGCACCTGCACCGTCTGGGTCTCGCAGACGTTCCGGGTGACGGTCGTCGGCACTTGGACGGTCTCGCACACCATGCGGGTGGTGGTGCAGGGCACCTGCACCGTCTCGCACACCATGCGGGTGACGGTGGTCGGGCACTGGATCGTCTCGCACACCGTCTGGAAGGAGGTCACTTCCTTCGGCACGCAGGTGGTGACGGGCACCTTCCGGCAGGTGGTGACCGGCTCGCACACGGTGTCGCACACCGTCTGCTTCTTGCACACCGTCTTCGTGGTGCCGCACCGCGGGGTGCACGGGTCGCGGAACGACTTGAACCGGTCCAGGACGGACGGGCCGACGGTGACCGTCTCCGGCACCATCACGGTGTTCCGCACGGTCTTGCTGACCATGTGCGTCTCCGACACCGTCTCGTAGCTCGTCTGGTTGGTCATCACCGTCGTCGTCACCGGCACCTGGCGGCTGACCTGGCGGCTGGTCATCACCGTCTCGGTCACCGGCCGGCTGACCTGGCGGCTGGTCATCACCGTCTCGGTCACCGGCCGGCTCACCTGGCGGCTGGTCATCACCGTCTCGGTGACCGGGCGGCTCACCTGCTGGGTGGTCATGACGGTTTCCGTCACCGGACGGCTGACCGTCTGGGTGCGGGCCTGCATGACGGTCTCCGTCACCACCCGGTTGACCGTGACCGCGCGGGTGCGGGTCTCGGGCACCACTTCCGTGCGGTACGCGGTGTAGTTCTCCGTCTGCATCTGCTGACGGTACACCGTGCGGGCTTCCTGCACCGTCGTCGGCACGTACTCGGTCACGGTGACCGTCTGGTAGCTGACGCCGCCGCACCCGCCGGTGCTGACGGTGCCGGCGGTGCCGCCGTAGGAGACGCCGCCGTAGGACGCCGCGCCGCCGCAGTCACCGGTGACGACGCCGCCGACCGGGGCGGGGTTGACGACCGGAGTCGGGACCGGCTGCATGCCCGGGTCCTTCTTGTCGTCCTTCTTCGGCTCGTCGGCCGCGATCAGGGACGAGGCCCCGAACGCGCCGGCGAGGACGGCCATCAGCGTACACTTCTTGACCCATCGCATGCTCATGACTCACTCCGCATCCGGGATTGGCACCTCGTCCGCCGCCGCGAGGGGGTCTCCGTTTGCCCCCTCACCCCGACGCCGGTTCCCGATGTGCTTACGTAGATATGACGCATTCCGGGGCGTTGGGAAAGCGACGGGGGATCGGAAGACGGGAAAAACGGGGCAAGACACGGGCGCTTCCGCCGCCTCCAACGGTTGCGCCTGCCTTCACGGGATTTGTCGATCCGCGAAGACGCGCCCGCCGGTAGCGGTTGGCGCGTCACTCCGTAGCGATTGGCGCGGTTGCGCGGGTCGCAACCCGTCCGGGCGCGGGGCCGAGGTGGGCCGCGCGAACTGGGAGACCGGGGAAGGATTTCGGGCCTGTCGGGTAGTTTGCCGGTCGGCGAAGGGGTGACGGGCCGACCGGCCGACCGAGGGCCGAATCACTCCGCGCCGCCAGACACCATTCGCGCATGCTGCCCGACGGGGGTGCGAAGGGTGGCCGCCGTCGGCATCGCCCCGCTGCCGTAGTGGACGCGATTCCGGCCGGCCGCCTTCGACCGGTACAGCGCCTCGTCCGCCTCGCGGACCAGCGCCGAGCCGTCCGTCGCGCCGAGCGCGAGGGTGGCCACGCCGACGCTGACGGTGACGGGGCGTCGGTCCCACGGCTGTCCGGCGATGGCCCGACGGCACCGCTCAGCCAGCACCATCGCCCCGGCGTAGTCGGTGTCCGGCAGCAGGACGACGAACTCCTCGCCGCCGTACCGGGCGACGAAGTCGGTGGTGCGGGCCGCTTTGCGGAGGGTGGCCGCGACTTCCTTCAGCACGTCGTCCCCGGCCGGGTGCCCGAACGTGTCGTTGAACGCCTTGAAGTGGTCCACGTCCATCAGCAGGATGGACAGCGGCCGCGCGTGCCGGGTGGCGCGATCCACCTCCTCGGCCAGCCGGACGTTGAACGCCCCGCGGTTGTTCGCGCCGGTCAGCGCGTCCGTCACGGCCAGCGCCTGGAGCTTGGCGTTCGCCTCCTCCAGGCCGCACTGGTACTCGAACAGCCGGTCCTCGGCCGCGATCTGTTCGGTCAAGTCCCGCACGATGACGGCGTGCAGGCCGGCCCCGCCGTCCGGGATGAGCGTGACGCGAATTTCCACCGGCACGGCCTCCCCGTCCTTTCGTCGCAGGTGCTTCCGGCCGAAGTCGTAGTGGCCGTGGCGGGCCAGCGCGTCGTCGATGGCGGCGACGTTCCGGGCGACGATCTCCGGGGGTTCGAACGCCACGAGTTCGAGCAGGGTGCGGGCGAAGAACTCGGCCGCCGTGTACCCCAGCATGGTCAGGATGGCGGCGTTGGCCTCCACGAACCGCCGCGTGACGGGGTCCACCACGAACAGCCCTTCGCCGAGCCGGTCCACGATGCCGCGGAACTTGGCCTCGCTGTCCCGCAGGGCGTACTCGGCCGCCTTCTGGCGGCTGACATCCTGAATCTGCGAGACGAAGTACAGCGGGCCGCCGGCGGCGTCCCGGACCAGGGACACGGAGAGCGTGGCGTGCAGCGTCCGCCCGTCCTTGTGGAAGTACCGCTTCTCCATTTGGTAAGTACACAACTCCCCGGCCAACACGCGGTGGAGGAGTTCCAGGTCGGCGGCCAGGTCGTCCGGGTGCGTGAGCGTTTGGAAGTCGGTGGCGAGCAGCTCGTCGGGCGCGTACCCCAGAATAGCGGACAGCGACCGGTTCACCCGTAGCCACCGGCCGTCCGGGGCGACCAGGGCCATCCCGATGGCCGCGTCCTCGAACGCGCTGCGGAGAATTTCCTCGCTCTCCCGCAAGGCGTCCTCGGCCCGCTTCCGCTCGGTCAAGTCGTGCCACACCATCAGCAGCACCGTCCGCCCGTGCAGTTCGACCGGGGTGATGGTGGCTTCGCACGGGAACTCCTCTCCGTCGGCCCGCCGGTGCGTCCAGTCGATCCGGTGAAAGCCGTTCTGTCGGGCGGCGGCGTCCATGTCGATGCACTTGTCCATCGACCGCCGGCCGTCCGGCTGAAACTCCGGGGACAGCACCGCCGGGTGCAAGGCCAGCACCTCGGATTTGTCCCGGTATCGGAGCATGGCGACGGCCGCATCGTTGCAGTCGATGATGCCGTCCCGCTCGTCGAAGATCAGGTGCGCGTCCGACGACTGCTCGAACAGCACCCGGAACGTCTCCTGTTGTTGCAACTCGAACTCGGTTGACAGAAGTTGCTGCCGCAGGAGGAGCTGGGCGACGACCTGCCGGGCCAGCACCCGGAGGGCGTCCCGCTGGCCGTCGGTCAAGGTTCGGTGTACGCGGTCGATGACGCAGAGGGTGCCGAGGGCATGCCCCTCCGGGGTGACCAGGGGCATGCCCGCGTAGAACCGGATGCGCGGCTCGCCGGTGACGAGCGGGTTGTCTCGGAACCGCTCGTCGGCGGCGGCGTCCGGCACTTCGAACAGGCCGTCGTCCAGGATGGCGTGCGTGCAGAAGGCGATGTCGCGGGGCGTTTCGGCGGCGGCCAAGCCGTACCGGGATTTGAACCACTGGCGGCAGTCGTCGATCAGGCTGACGAGGGCGATGGGCGTGCCGCAGACGTGCGCCGCCAGCCGCGTCAGGTCGTCGAAGGCGGATTCCGGCGCGGTGTCGAGGACGGCGAACGACCGGAGGGCGTCGAGCCGGGCGGCCTCGTCGGATGGCAGGGGCGCAATCATAAAGCCTGAGCAAAGTCCGCCCACTCACGTCGGCCGCGAGGAGGCACGGGGTGCGGTGTCGCCACGAGGCGAGCCGGCGATCACGAACGGGAGAGGCGGTCGTGAGGCATACAACAGGTAGTTCAAGAGCGGGCGAAATGCAACCGGTCGGCGGAACGGGCCCGCTTTTCGCCTGCCCTCATTTTCGCCCCCGACGAGAGTGCAAGGCATCGGTACACTGGCGGTATCCCCCGGTTGAGTCCCGATCCGCACCGGAAGTGTCCCCCCATGTCCGCCGCACCCGACCAAGAGAAGACCGGCCTGGGCAACTACTTCATCGCCAATTACCCGCCCTTCTCGTTCTGGAAGGGCGAAACGCTGCCGGAAGCGACGGCCGCGCTGAACCGCCCGCCGGTGCCTGGCACCCCGCTCGGCCTGTACCTGCACATCCCGTTCTGCCGCAAGCGGTGCAAGTTCTGCTACTTCCGCGTCTATACCGACAAGAACGCCAAGGACGTGACGACGTACACCGACGCGCTGCTGAAGGAAGTCGAACTGCTGGCCAAGACGCCGTGCGTCGGCGGGCGACACCTGGATTACGTCTACTTCGGCGGCGGCACGCCCAGCTACCTGAGCGCCGACCAGCTCCGCGGTCTGATGACCCGGCTGAAGGAGATCATGCCCTGGGACCAGGCCCGCGAGGTGGCGTTCGAGTGCGAGCCGGGCACCCTGCAAAAGCACAAGCTCGAAGCCCTGAAGGAACTCGGTGTCACCCGGCTGTCACTGGGCGTGGAGAACTTCAAGCCGGAAATCCTCCAGTTCAACGGCCGCGCCCACCTGGAGGACGAGGTGTACCGCGCCTACGGCTGGGCGCGGGAGGTCGGGTTCGACCAGATCAACATCGACCTCATCGCCGGCATGGTCGGCGAGGACTGGGACAACTGGAAGGACTGCGTGGCGAAGACGATCAAGCTCGACCCGGAGTGCGTCACCGTTTACCAGATGGAGCTGCCGTACAACACGACGTTCAGCAAGGAACTGCAAATGGTCGGCGACGACGCGCCGGCCATCCCGCTGAGCATCGCCGACTGGCCGACCAAGCGGGCGTGGACGCAATACGCCTTCGACGAGTTCGTGAAGGCCGGGTACGAGGTGACGAGCGCCACCACTGTGATGAAAGACCGGACGAAGACGCACTTCGTCTACCGCGAGGCGCTGTGGACCGGGGCGGACATGTTCGGCACCGGCGTCGCCAGCTTCGGCCACGTCAGCGGCGTCCACATCCAGAACGTGGACACCTGGGAGGCGTACATCGACAAGCTGAACCGCGACGAGTTGCCGCTCGGCCGCGCGTTCGTCACCACCGGCCGCGACCGGCTCATCCGCGAGATGATCCTGCAACTGAAGACCGGACACCTGGAGCGCGACTACTTCCAGAAGAAGTTCGACACCGACATCGTGGAGGAGTTCCGCGCCGGCTACGACAAGCTCCAGGCCGAGGGGATGCTGACCGTCGGCGAGAACGCCATCGAGACCACCCCCGCCGGGCTGCTGCAAATCGACCGCCACCTGACCGCCTTCTTCGACCCGCAGTACGTCGGCAAGCGGTACACCTGAGCGATCTGGAAGCGGGATTCAATTCGGGAGGCCCGCTGAGGACGCGGATTTGAACGCGGATGAAGGCAGGATCCGAAGAAGAGAGGGCTTGAAGACGGAGTCCCGAACTCTGATTCCGTCTCGATCCGGCTTTTATTCTGCGTCGAAGTCCGCGTCCTCTGCGGGCCGCTTTTTGAACACGACCGGCGGTGGCGTACCTGGACCTGACCGGCAGCGATATTCCAGGTCGGAGGCCTGGGCTGGAGGAGACAGCCTTTCAGGCTGAAGCAGATCGTCCTTCACCCCTGCGGCGTGACGCGCACGGGCTTCTCCTGGCGGTACAGGTTCAGGCGGCTGTGGTAGTCGTCCTCGGCGTCGGTCGTGGCGAGGGCCAGCGCCTTCTCCATCCACTTCACCGCCGCGTCGAAGTCGCCGACCTCGGCGCAGGCGGCGGCCAGCGTGTCCAGGTAGCTGGCGTCCTGCCACTCGGTCAGTTCGCAGGCGCGCGTGGCGCACTCCTTCGCCCGCGCGCCGTTCCGCACGTCCGGGTCCGGGGCCGTCGCCCAAATCCAGCCGAGCTGGTTGAAGGTGCTGGAACTCTTGGGGTCGCGTTTCAGCGCGTCCAGGTGGTCCTGAATGGCCCGCGTGTACCGGTGCCGGTGGTAGTGCAGGCCGGCCCGCAGGTTGTACGCGATGGGGCTGGTCGGGTGCAGCCGGATGGCCTCGGTGTAGTCGGCGATGGCCCCGGCGTCGTCGCCCAGGTACTTGCGGCACAGCCCGCGCAGCTCGAACGCCTTGCCGGTGGCCGGCAGCACGGCGAGGACGGCGTCGCAGTCGGCGGCGGCCCCGGCGTAGTTCCGCACGCCCAGCCGCACGGTGGCGCGGGCCAGGCGAGTGAGCGGGCGGTTGGCGTCCAGTTCCAGCACCCGCGTGAAGTCGGCGTCGGCGTCGGCGAACTGGCCGGCCATGCGGTACGCCATGCCCCGCGCCTGGTAGCCGTTCGGGTTGTCCGGCGACCGGCGGATGGCCTCTTCGCCGTCGGCCAGCGCCGCGTCCGGGTCTTCCAGTTCGAGGTGCAGTTCGGTGCGCGCCAGCAGGTAGTCGGCGGCGTTGTCGGGGTCGCGGGCCAGGGCGACGGCGATGTCGGCGAACGCCTGCCGGGTGTCGCCGTTGGCGGCGTGGCACTCCCCGCGCAAGCCGTACAGCGGGGCCAGGCCGTCGTCCAGTTCGAGCGCCCGCGTGCAGTCGGCGATGGCCGCCGGGTACGACCGCTGGCGGAACAGCACCCGCGCCCGGTCGGCGTACAGCATCGGGTCGTCCGAGCGGATGCGGATGGCCTGGTCGAGGTCGTTCAGGGCGTCCACCCGCTGGCCCATTTCCAGGTACGCCATGGCCCGGTAGCGGTAGCCGGCGGCGACGTTCGGCTTCAGGCGGATGGCGCGGGTGAAGCACTCCACGGCCTCGCGGAAGTCGCCCGTCTGGAAGCTCTGGTGGCCGCGGTCGTACAGGACCTGGGCGTCGGCGGTGGTGCGGTCGGTGGCCATCGGTCGGGGGGCCGCTACGGGGTGCCGGTGGGTGACTCCATATTGTAGCACCGGGATCGACAGCCGAGCGCGTTTCGGGCGGGGCGTAACCGCGGGGCGGGTGTCGGGTTCAAATGCGCAGCGGTCGCGCGGCCGCCCGGAATCGGTGAATTCACCCATCCCAGTCAGTCGATACAATCGATACTGGGTTTGCCGCGCGTGCGACGAAGCGGGCGGCCGCGCGGCCCCGGATCGAACTCGCCCGAGATGTCTCTCATGGCCGGCCTGTTCCGCCCCAACCCCCACGGTTCGCCGATCGAAGCGGGGGTGGTCGGGTTCGGATTCTATACTGCCACCGTCTTCGATCTGCTGGCCGAGGCCGGGCGGCCGGCCCGGTTCGTCGTCGACGACCGGGGGGACGGGGATTTCTACGGGGTTCGGCACGCGGCGGCGGTGCGGGGAATCCCGGTTCTAGACGCGGCCGCGTTCGCGGGGCGGGCGAAGCGGGGGGCGGTCCTGTACGCCGGCCGGGTGGAGGCGACCCCTCCCGCCGACGCAGGCCCGGCATCCGGGCAGCCACCCGCGGCGAGGTATCCGGCGCACAGCGGATCGGATCGGGCGTTCGCCGGGCGGACGAAGAGTGGCGCGCGGTACGACGGCCGCGAGGACACGCCGCTTTCCCCCGATCTGGCGTGCGACGCCCCGCGCCAGATCGCGGCGTGGGTCGCCCGCGCCTGCGGCGGGCCGGTGCCGATCCGCCACCCAGTCGAGTTGCTCCAGCGGGTGCCGATGCCGCCGTGCCCGGACCGGTACGCGGTGTTCGGCTTCCCCGGCTCCGGGAACATCCTCACCCAGAACCTGATCGCCGGCCTGTTCGGCCGGAATCCGCCGCCCGCGCCGGAGGGGTGGCAGATGCGGGCCGGGCTGTCCGAACACTACTTCCTCAGCACCGCCGCGCGGGTGCGGGCGGCGCTCGCCCGGCTGGCCCCGACGCACGTCGATTTCATCCCGCACGAGTTCGGCACCATGATGGTGGCGGTGGAGTGCGGGCCGGCCCGCGCCGGGGCCGCGTTCCACGTCCCCAGCCACCGGCACCTCGGGCTGCGGACGTTCCCCACGCACTCCCGCCCGACCCGCCAGGCGGTGGACTACTTCGCCGCCGCCGGCGCGCCGTTCGTGGCCGTCGTCCGCCACCCGTGCGAGACGCTGCTGTCGCTGGCCAACAAGATCGCCCGCCCGTCGCGGGTGATGCTCGACCACCCGCGGTTCCTGGACCGCGAGTCGGACCAGCTGGCCGACTGGACGGCGCACCTGCTGGCCAACCGCGACCGGGTGATCGTCGTCCGGTACGAGGACCTGGTGGACCGCCGGACGGCCGCGCTGCGGCGGCTGGCCGACGCCCTCGGCCGCCCCGTGTCCGACGGCGAGGCGGCGGACCTGCTCGACGCCTACCTGTTCCGCAACCTGCCGTCCCTCGTCCTCGGCCACTTCTACCGCGGCGGCAGCGACAAGTGGCGGACGGAGTTCACCCCGGACGACCTGCGGCGACTGCTCGCCCGCGTCCCGGCGGCGGCGTTCACCGCGTTCGGGTACGACGTGCCGACGGCCGCCGACCTGACGGCCCCCACCGCCGTCGCGGCCGAACCGATGCCGGTGAACCCGCTGAACGCCGCCCTGTTGCGGTCGTTCCGGTTCCACCCGGTGCCCGGCCCGCACGGCATCCACGTCACCGGCAGCGACCGGGAGATGATCGACGCCCTGTCCGCCGCGTTCCAGGACCCGGACCTGCTCGCCCTGTTCGCCACCGGCGGGCTGGCCGAGGACGGCCACGTCCCCGCCATCTACGACGCCGCCTGACGAACGGGAGGGTTCGACGTGACGGAAAACCCGCACGGCGTTCGGCTTCGGGAGGTCGTGGACGCCGACCTGCCCGCGCTCTTCCGGCACCAGCTCGACCCCGACGCGAACCGGATGGCGGTCGCCAACCCGCGCGACGCCGAGGCGTTCCGCGCGCACTGGGCGACGGTCCTGGCCGATCCGGCCGTCATTTCCAAGGCGATCCTCGCCGACGGCGTCCTGGTCGGCCGCATCGGGTGCTTCAAGATGGACGGCTCGGACGCCGTCGGGTACTGGATCGGCCGGGAGTTCTGGGGCCGGGGCTTCGCCACTCGCGCGCTCGCCCTGCTGCTCGAAGACGTGCCGATCCGCCCGCTCCACGCCCGCGCGGCGAAAAGCAACGTCGCCTCGATCCGCGTACTGGAGCGGTGCGGGTTCGCCGTCACCGGCTACCGGATGTCGCCCCCGGACGACCTCTTCCCCGAATGCGAAGAGGCGCTGCTGGTCCTGGTGTGAGGGGCTGATGGTATTGCCGTTGGCCCGTCCCCGTTGGGTGGATACGCTGAGCGGGGAGCAATCGTACCGAGGGGCGACCGTGTACTTGATGTATGTCGATGAGAGCGGCGACAGCGGTTTGCCCGCGAATGGCTCGCCCACCCGCTATTTCTGTCTGTCGGGTGTCGTCGTGCATGAACTTCGCTGGCGGGACACCCTGTCAGCACTGCTCGACTTTCGTCGTTGGATCAAACGGCGATACAGCGTCTATCTGGACGATGAACTCCACGCGGCGGAGATGGTGGGCAAGGCGTCGAAGCTCGCTCCATCGCTCCGCGCCTTGAAAAAGCACGAGCGACTGGCCATCATTCGTCACTTTGCCGACGAGCTTTCCCGGCGTTCGGACATCAGCATCGTCAACGTGGTGGTGGACAAGGCGACTGGCAAACTGACGAACAAGGAGGATGTCTTTCGCGGGGCGTGGTACCGGCTGTTCCAACGGTTTGAAAACACCATCGAGCGTCGCAATTTTCCGGGACCGCGAAATCCCGCAGACCGTGGAATCGTCTTGGCGGACGGCACCGATGCCGAGCGCGTCCGGCGGTACTTGCAGTCGATGAGGGTGTCCAATCGACTCCGCGTGTCGCAGTCGTCCGGCAGTTTCGTCGTCTTCGACCGCCCGATCGTCGGGTTGATCGAAGACCCGATCATGCTCGACTCCAAGCACTCCTATTTCGTCCAAGCGGCGGACTGCTGCGCGTTTCTCCTGAAACAGTACATTGAGCCGTCAGGATTCATGCGGAAACACGGTGCCCAAGCGTACTTCAAGCGACTCGAACCCGTGTTGTGTAAAGTGGCGAGCCTTTCCGATCCGCTTGGAATTGTTCGGTTGTGAAAAAAATGGGGGCCCTTGCGGACCCCTGGTGGCTCCTACTACTCGAACTTCTCGAGGTTCAGAACCGTTCTCTATTTTAGTAATCGCAAATAGACATTGCAACTGCGAATACCAGTTTCACAACTTACTCGCTCCCGACGCGGCTCGAAAATTGTCTCAAATCGCCGCACACCATTGAGTTAGGAACTCCACCCATGCCGTTCCACACCCACCGCTTCGCGTCCGGCCTCCAGCTCATCGGCGAGACGCTGCCGTCGGCCCGCAGCGCGGCCGTCGGCTTCTTCGTCCGCACCGGTGCCCGCGACGAGACCGGCCCCGAATCCGGCGTGTCGCACTACCTCGAACACATGATGTTTAAGGGCACGCCCCGCCGCACCGCCCTCGACGTGAACCGCGACTTCGACCGCATCGGGGCCAGCTACAACGCCTACACGAGCGAGGAGAACACCGTCTACTACGCGGCCGTGTTGCCCGAGTACCTGGCGACGGCCGTGGACATCCTGGCCGACATCCTCCGCCCCAGCCTGCGCCAGGCCGACTTCGACACCGAGAAGCAGGTGATCCTGGAAGAGATCAAGATGTACCAGGACCAGCCGGGGTCCGAAGCCTGGGAACACGCCCGCAAGATCTACTACGGCACCCACACCCTGGGCCAGACGATCCTCGGCACCACCGAGAGCGTGACCGCCCTCACCAGCGAGCAGATGCGGGCGTACTTCGACCGCCGGTACGTCGCGTCGAACATCCTGGTCAGCGTCGCCGGGCAGTTCGACTGGGACGCCTTCGTCAAGCTGGTCGAGGAGAAGTGCGGGCAGTGGACGGACTCGGCGGCGACTCGCACCGGCGTCACCGAACACGTCGGCCCCGGCGGGGTCCACGCCGTGGCGAAGGAAGGGGTGGCGCAGGAACACGTCCTGTGCATCGCCGCCAGCCCGCCGGCCGAGTCCATGATGCGGTACACGGCCAGCACGCTGGCCATTGCCATCGGCGACGACAGCAGCAGCCGGCTGCACTGGGCGCTGGTCGATCCGGGCAAGGTGGAATCGGCGTCGTGCGGGGTGGACCAGAGTCAGGGCAACGGCATGCTCGCGGCCAGCTACAGTTGCGACCCGGAGGACGCGGCCGAGAACCTGACTATCGTCCGGCAGGTGCTGTCCGAAGTGCAGACGGGCGGCATCACCGACGAGGAGCTGCTCCAGGCGAAGAACAAGATCGCCAGCCGGGTGGTGCGGTACTCCGAGCGGCCGATGGGCCGGATGCGGACCATCGCCGGAAGCTGGATGTACACCGGCGAGTACTCCGACCCGGACATCGAGCTGGCCCGCTTCGACGCCGTCAGCCAGACCAGCATCCGCGAGTACCTGGACAAGTACCCGGTGGACCGCCTGACCGTGATCGGCTACGGCCCGGCGACAACGCTAGGGTAACGGCGTTGCCAGTGGCGGGCACGGATTGACCAGCGTCACGCCGCCGCGAGCTTGCGAGCGGGCCGGCGTGAACCGCTCGCAAGCTCGCGGCGACGAGACGGTTGCTGGCACCGCATTTGCCTGACATCTCTCGCAGTCGCACCCACTTCGAGGTTTCCCACATGCGCAGACTACTTCCGCTCTTGGCCCTCACGCTCTTCGCCTCGCCCGCGTTCGCCCAGAAGCCGACGAAGGCCGAATGGCAGGCCGTCGTGGACAAGGCCGCCGGGTTCCTGAAGGCCGGTCAGGAAGACAACGGCGGGTGGGCGACGAAGAAAAGCCCCGGCGTCACGGGGCTGGTCGTGACGGGGTTGCTGCAATGCGGCAAGCCGGCCGACGACGAGATGACCGCGAAGGGGCTGACGTACATCGAGAGCCTCATCAACGAGAAGGCCGGGCACATCGCCGGCGCGGACCCGGCGGAAGGGTTGAAGAACTACGTCACCTGCGTGAACGTGATGGCCCTCGCCGCCGCCAAGAAGGACGACAAGTACAAGAAGGTGATCGGCGACGCGGCCAAGTTCCTCAAGGGGTTGCAGTGGGACGACGGCCGGGGCACCAAGCCGGAGGACGACTTCTTCGGCGGGGCGGGGTACGACAGCAAGAAGCGGCCGGACCTGTCCAACACGCAGTTCTTCCTCGACGCGCTGAAGGCCGCCGGCACCCCCGCCGACGACCCGGCGTTCAAGAAGGCGGCCGTGTTCGTGTCCCGCTGCCAGAACCTGAAGTCCGAACACAACACGCTGCCGTGGGCCGGCAAGATCAACGACGGCAGCTTCATCTACAGCGCGGCCGGCGGCGGCAGCACCAAGACCAGCGACGCGGCCGACGCCCCGCTGACCGGGTACGGCAGCATGACCTACGCCGGGGTGAAGAGCCTGATCTACGCCGGCGTCGGCAAGGACGACAAGCGGGTGACGGAGGCGGTGGCGTGGCTGCGGAAGAACTACACCGTCGAGGCGAACGCCGGCATGCCGCCGCAGCTGGCGGGCCGCGGGCTGTTCTACTACTACCACACGATGGCCAAGACGATGGCGCTGCTGGGCGAGGACGAGTTCGCCGACGACAAGGGCGTGAAGCACGACTGGAAGACCGACCTGTTCCGCGCCATCGAGAAGCGCCAGGGCAAGGACGGCAGTTGGACGAACCCCACCGACCGGTGGATGGAAGGCGACCCGTACCTGGTGTCGGGCTACATGCTGATGGCGCTGGGGTACCTGCAACCGAAGTGACCAATCTCTTCACGCCGGAGGCGTGACGGACTGTAGCCAGGGGTGAAACCCCTGGAATGCGCCCCCAACCAACCATCGCACCCCGGAGGGGTGCCGGACGCGAATCCGGCACCCCTCCGGGGTGCGTGCCGTTTCCCATCGGTACCAGGGGTGTCGCACGCTCACCCCTGGCTACAGTCCGCCACGCCTCCGGCGTGAAGACAAGATTTGCCGGACGCTGTTGAGCGC